>NZ_JQNR01000005.1:1508015-1809618 GCF_000745345.1 Actinacidiphila yeochonensis CN732
CTCCGCTGACCGGGGCCGGCCCCTCGGCCTGGCTGGAGCTGTCGATCCGCCAGTCTCCGTCCGTGCCGCCCGCCGTCCACACCAGTTTCTCGGTGATGGTGAACCAGGAGGTGGTGACCGGCTTGGTGGAGTCCTGGCCGGCCAGCCCGGAGAGCGCCGTGCACCACACCTCGACCGTGGCCGTGTCGTCGGTGGACGCGGTGGCCTTGGTGCCGACCGGGACGGTGCGGGAGACGAAGGTCTGGCCCTGCGGGGCGGAGCCGTCCGAGTTGAGGCCCAGGGCCGTGATCGCGCTGCTGGAGTAGGCCTGGTCGAGCTGGGACTGCAGGCGGGCGGTGGCCGCCGGGGTGTAGAGGGTCGCGACGATGCGGTGCCGGGCGTCGGTGTTGAACATGTCCGTGCCGCCGAGTGCGACGGCGTAGTTGGCCGCCGCGGACTGGGCGCCCTGGCTGGTGTGGGCGTAGCCGGACGGGATGCCGTCGACGTGGCCGGTGACCGGGGCCTGGCCGCTCGGCGCGGTGGCCCGGGCGGCGGAGCCGGCGCTGTGCGGGGCGGAGCCGGCGGTGCCGCCGCCGGCGTCGTCGGAGCCGGAACCGGAGCCTGAGCCGCCCCCGCGGGTGGCGAAGGCGAGGGCCGCGATCAGGACGACGACCACGCCCACCACCGTCATCAGGGCGCGCCGGGGCTGCGGGCGGCGGGCGGCGGAGCCGTGGCCGCCCTCGCCCTCGGGCAACCGGGTCCGGGTCGGGGGTCCGTCCTGGCCGAGGCTCATCGCGGCTCAGCCCCCGGACGGGCGGCGGGCAGCCCGGCGCGCGCCGCGGCGGTGCGGGCGCGGCGGCCGGCGGTGCGGGGTGCGCCGCGCTGGAGTCGAGTGGGCATCAGCAGACAGCCTCGGTCGGGACGGTGGGGCCTGGGACGGGCCCCGGGGACGGGGGAGGGAACGGCTACGGAAGGGAGACGGGTGGCGCCGGAACGGGAGGTGCGGCGGCGCCCGGGTGCGGGGGAGGGGCGGAGACGGCCAGGATGATCCCCGGTCAGATGGCCATCCCATACACGATGGTGAAGAGCGTGCCGAGGGAGCCGATGATGAACACCCCGGTCAGACCGGCGATGATCAGCCCCTTGCCCTGCTCCGCGCTGAAGGTGTCGCGCAGCGCCGTGGCGCCGATCCGCTGCTTGGCCGCGCCCCAGATGGCGATGGCCAGACAGAGCAGGATCGCCACGGCCATGACGACCTCGACCATCACACGTGCTTCGTTGCCCAGGGACCCGAAAGGACCCCAATCCGGGGCGATGCCACCGATAATGGTGTTGATGTCGCCCTTCGCGGCTGCCAGGTACATGTAACTCACCACCCCGCTCGACCAGTTGGCTCCCTCGCCGGGGCGCAAGGGGCCATCATCTATCTTGGCGGAGGAATCCGCTGTTGGATGTCGACTCGGCGACTTTCTCGGCGGATTGTCCGTGTGATCCGGGCCGCAGTGGTCAGACTGTGACACGGACCGGTGTTCGAGGGATACGGCCGACTACTCTGTGTATCACGATGATCACCCCAGGGCAATGACGGGAACGGAACCAGCCGAAGCGGGCGGAGCACGGCCGGGGCGGCGGGTGGCGCGCGACGGGCGGGCGGCGGCCGGCGGGGGCAGGTAGAGGCAGGCGGGAGCGGACGGGCGGAGGGGCGCGGACGCGGGCGGAAGCGGGCGGAAACGGGCAGGCCGGACGCGGCGGGCGTCCGGGCCGGAGCGGAAGGGGTGGGATCGTGGCACGGCGGGTCTGGCTGGTCCTCGGAGTCTGCGGGGCTCTGTTCCTCTCCTTCCTCGCGCTGCTCGTGGTGGGCACGTTCTCGGCCGCGGCCGGGCTGTCCGGCAACGGTGCTGACGGTGCCTCGGTCACGCTGGCCAAGGGCGCGGTGCCCGAGGAGTACGCGGCCCTGGTGCTGAAGTGGGGCAACCAGTGCCCCGCGCTGAACCCGGCGCTGCTGGCCGCGCAGCTGTACCAGGAGAGCGGCTGGAACGCCCACGCGCAGAGCGGCGCCGACGCGCAGGGCATCGCCCAGTTCATCCCCGGCACCTGGGCCACCCACGGGATGGACGCCAACGGGGACGGCCGCGCCGACGTGTGGGACCCGCAGGACGCCATCCCCTCGGCGGCCGTCTACGACTGCGATCTCGCCGCCTACGTCAAGGACGTCCCCGGCGACGCCACCGACAACATGCTGGCCGCCTACAACGCCGGCGCGTACGCGGTGATCCAGGCTGGCGGTGTGCCGCCTTATCAGGAGACGCAGAACTACGTGCGCTCCATCAGCACCCTCGCGGAGAGCTTCGCCGCGCCGGTGGCGCGGCTGGCGCCCAGCGAGCAGGCGGCCGGGGCGATCAACTGGGCGCAGACCAAGCTCGGCACCAAGTACCTCTGGGGCGGCACGGGCACCGCGGAGGAGGGCGGCCGGTTCGACTGCTCCGGGCTGACCCAGGCGGCGTACCACTCGGTGGGGGTGAGCCTGCCGCGGGTGGCCAACGACCAGTGGAACGCCGGGCCGCACCCCAGCCGTTCCGAGCTCCTCCCGGGGGACCTGGTCTTCTTCGCCTACGATCTGGCCGACCCGCGCTCGATCCACCACGTCGGGATCTACGTCGGCGGCGGCTACATGATCGACGCGCCGCACACCGGCGCGGTGATCCGCTTCGACCCGGTCGACAGCTCCGACTACATCGGGGCGACCCGCGTCACCCAGGCGGGGGCCGAGGCCCTGCCCACCACGACCGCTGCCGGCGCGTCCTCCTGACGCCCCGACGGCCGCGGCGCGCCGGGCGTGCGGGGCGGCGGCTGTGGCGTCCGCCACGTACGGCCGCCCGCGGGTGTGCGGCGGCGCCCGGAGGGTACGCGGTGGGCGGGGGCCGCGGCGGCATCGGGCTCCGTCCGAGGCAGGGTGGCGGCGGTGCGGGCGGCAGCGGAAGCGGATGGCCCGGACCGGTGTGGGGCGCGCCGCCGGGCGGGCCCGGCGCCGTACGATGGCCCGCACGGTGCGACGGGTGGGGCGTGTGCGAAACGTGAGGCTCTGGCCCAAGCCTGGGCCGAGTTGGCGCTTCGGGCCGTTCCTGCTGGTCACCCTTGGATAACGGGCAGGTGATCATTCCGCGAAAACCGGAACGCGAAGTGCTCTCCCGGCCGTTGTGCGGAGGAGAATGGTCGGGACGCAAGCGACGGCGGTTGCGCACGAGCCGGCCGTGAACACACGTCGATTGCGGGACAAGGGGTACGACCGCCATGGCAGAGGTCGCAGCAGGAATCACCAGCGACGCCGTCAACCCCGACATCAGCGTGCTCCGCGGCGTCAACGGCCTGGCCCGCCACGCCCCTCGCGTGGTGGACCGGGTGGTCGAGGCCGCCTCCGGGTACGGGCTGGTGGCCGTGGTCCTGCTGCTCGCCCTGTGCTGCTGGTGGCGGCCGGCCCGGCGGGCCGGCGACGCGCCGGCGGCGGTGGCCGGCGTGGCCTGGGCGGCGCTCGCCGCGGGGATCGCCGTGCTGCTGGACATCCCGGTGCGCGTCCTCGTCCAGCGACCCCGTCCCTGGGTCGAGCACGACGGCCTCGACGTGCTGGCGCACGGCGGCGGCAGGTACTCCTTCGCCAGCGGCCAGGCCGCGGCGGTGGCGGCGGTGGCCGTCGGCCTGTTCATGGTCAACCGCCGCTTCGGGGCGGTCGCGCTGCTGGTGGCCCTTGCCGAGGGGTTCGCCCAGGTCTACACCGGGTCGCACTACCCGACCGACGCGGCCGGCGGGTTCGCGCTGGGCGCGGCCACCGCGCTGCTGCTCGCGCCGCCCGCCCTCGCCCTGCTGACCGCTCTCACCGCCCGCCTCGCCCGCACCCGCGCGGCGTTCCTCGTCCGCTCCCCCGGCTCCGACCGGCCGCCGACCCCCTCGGCGCGCCGCAGCGGCTGCGCCACAGCGCGACGGACAAGGACCTCGCCGCCTGACGCACGCTCACCCCGCCCTGCCCTGCGCCCGCGTGACGGAACACCCGCGAGCCGGGCCGAGGGCGGCATCCCGTCACCCCGCCGCACGTCACGGCTTCTTCACGGGGTGACGGGCTTGTCACATTGACGGTGCGCTGCTTTCTGCCGAAGAAGCCACCGGGTAGCGTCTGTGGACGTCAACTCAGCACTTGTCACTGCGTTCACGGGGGTAAACAACGTGTCCCGATCCACCCTGCCCGCGGCCGCCGCAGTCGTTGTGGGGGTCGGTCTCCTGCTCACCGCCTGCGGGGGTGGTGGCTCCGGGGACTCGGACAAGATCAAGGCGACGGGTACGACCGCCTCGGCGTCGCAGTCGACCTCCGGTCCCAGCCCCACGCCCACGGCGACCGGCGTGCCGCGCCCGACGATCACGCTGCCGTCCGGGGCCCAGAACGTCTTCGAGGACCAGCACACGGGTGACGCGAAGAAGGACGCGGTGCTCGCCGACAACCAGAGCTGGGTCGACTCCATGGACGAGGCGATCCTCAAGGGGTCCTCGGACACCTCGCACATCTCCTTCTACAGCACGGGCACGGCGTTCGAGTCCTCGGTCGGCTACGTCAAGGGCTACCTCGGCAAGAAGGACACGTGGGTGGGTACCACGCGCTTCTTCCAGCGCAAGGTGACGTTCCTGAAGACCGGCGAGGCGTCGGTGGTCTACTGCGGGGACGAGAGCAAGGCGTTCATCAAGCACAGCGACGGGACGATCGACAAGTCGCCCGCCACCTCGAACAGTTACGTGCTGTACAACACCCGGCTCGCCCAGAACGGGCAGGGGGTCTGGCAGACGGAGTACGTGGTCTCGCAGCGGGGTGCGAAGGAGTGCCAGCCGTGAGCCGCACCGGTCGGATACGGATCGCGGTCGTGGCCGCCGCCGCCGGGTCGCTGCTGCTGGGTACCGGTACCGCCTATGGCGACAAGAGCGGGGACGGCGCCGTCGGGGGCGGCTCCGACCCCGGCAGTTCGAACATCAGCGCCAACGCGAGCTACTACGAGGTGCAGTACACGCCGAAGGGGATCAGCTCCAAGGGCCACGCCCTGACCGCGACGACGGCCTGGACGCCCCCGCCCTGCTGGATGGCCCCGGTGGCCACGCCCCAGGAGCTGAAGGCCGAGCGCGAGGGGGTGTGGGCCGAGGAGTCCACCGGATACCAGTGGGACCAGGCCCAGGAGGACTACTACGTCAACGGGCACCCGCACAAGGACTTCGAGATCGCCAACGCCGGCAAGGGCATGTGGTGGAACGGCCACATGAACCCGAGCATGGCGGCCGATCCGAACGCGACCAGCTGCTTCAAGGAGCGCGACGACTGGGTGCTCAAAGGCGCCGAACCGCCCGCCGGACCAGGGCCGGTGGTGACTCCGGAGATCCTCGCGGAGTCCGCCTACAACCGCATCCGGATCCTGCCCAAGGCGGTCGAGCTGTCGCCGGCCGCCGACCTCCCGCAGACGGTGAACCTCAACACCTGGGCCTGGCTGACCTCGGCCGACATCAAGCCGGTGTCGGTGACCGCCAGCCTCGCCTCGCTGGGCATCTGGGCCACCACGACCGCCAAGCCGGTGGGGCTGCACATCACCGCGGGGACGAGCGACGCCGACCTCTACCCCGCCTCCGGCAACTGCCCGATGAACGCCGACGGTTCGATCGGCAGGCGGTACGCGAAGGCGGACGGCAACGCGGTTCCCCCCTGCGGCCTGACCTACCGGCGCGCCACCAACGGCGGCACGTTCCCGCTCTCGGCGACGATTCGCTGGGCCGTGAGCTGGACCGGCAGCGGCGGCACCGGGGGCGACCTGCCGGGCGGGTCGTTCGAGTACACCCAGAACGTCACCGTGCAGGACATCCAGTCCGTCAACCGGTGATGACGGGAGCGGGGTCCGCCGGCGGGACCGGCGGACCCGCCGGGCGGGTCAGAGGGCCTGGGGGAAGTCGAAGAGGCGGCCCGGGTCGAGCTGGTGCTTGAGGGCGGTCAGGCGGGACGCGTTGGCGCCGTAGTAGGCGGTGCGCCAGTCCTTCAGCGACGGGTCGGTGTAGTTCTGGTAGGCCGCTCCCGAGGCGTAGCGGCGCAGCGACGCGTAGGTGGTCGCGAGCCAGCCGGTGGTGGACAGCCCGTCCGAGGCGAGGTACTGGGCCAGGAACCGGGAGCGGCGGTGGACGAACGCCGTCGCGGTCGGGCCGACCCGGTTGACCGCGCCGCCCAGGGCGGTCAGCGCGATGCTGCCGGCGCCGCCGCCGGAGCGGTTGGCCAGCAGCCGCATCTGTGCCAGCAGTGTGTCGATGCCGCCGTCGGGCAGCGGCGCGTCGTAGAAGTCGGAGCGCGCGGTGTACGTCTCGCGGCCCAGCGTGCCCTGCGGCGCGAGGTGGCACTGGGCGGCGCTGAGCCCCTGGCAGCCGGCGTAGGCGAACATCGCGTCCACGTAGTCGTGCGGGTGCAGGGAGACCGAGGAGGCCGCCGCCCCCGCGAGGGCGGCCAGCCGGTCGGCCGCCGCGGCGAGGTCGGCACGTGAGCCGGAGGAGAGCATCGCCACCGAGACGGCGGGCGCCTGGCCGGCGTCGCAGTCCAGGTGGAGAGCCGACCAGATGGGGTCGGGCTGCTCCGGGCCCCAGCTCTGCCAGGCCCGCACCACGTCGGCGGCGCGCGACCACGGCCAGGTCAGGTAGCCGGTGACCACCTCCGGCGCCGGGTGGGTGGCGAAGGTCAGCGAGGTCACCACGCCGAAGGTGCCGTTGCCCGCGCCGCGCAGCGCCCAGAAGACCTCGGGCTCGGCCTCTGCCGACACCTCGTGGACGGTGCCGTCCGCCGTGACCAGCGTGGCCCCGAGGAGGTTGTCGCAGGTCAACCCCATCGAACGGCTCATCACGCCGTGGCCGCCGCCCAGGGTCAGGCCGGAGACGCCCACGGTGGGGCAGGAGCCCCCCGGCACCGTACGGCCTCGGGCCGCCAACGTGCTGTAGAGGTCGATCAGCTTCACGCCGCCCCCGACCACGGCCTCGGTGCCGTCGAGCCGGACGCCGTCCAGCCGGGACACGTCGAGGACCAGCCGCCCGTCGCCGCTGGACCAGCCCGCGTAGGAGTGGCCGCCGCTGCGGATCGCCAGCGGGGTGGCGGTACGGCGCGCGAAGTCCAGGCAGGCGCGGACGTCGTCCACGCCGCCCACGTACGCGACGGCGGCCGGGCGCAGGCCGTCGAACCGGGTGTTGTAGAGGCGGGAGTCGGCGTCGAACGTACGGTCCTGGGGGCGGATGAGGCTGCCGTCCAGGGACACCGCCAGCGCCTTCCAGTCGGAACTCGCCGGAGCCGCCGTGCTCCGGCTCGGCGAGGACGGGAAGGAGAACGGGGACGGGGCTGACGACGTCGGGGCCGGGGCGGACGCACCGCTCCCGGCGTCGTCTCCGCTGTCGCAGCCGCTCGCCAGCCAGACCCCCGCCAGCACGCCGCCCCCGGCCCGCAGCGTGCTGCGCCGGGCCATCCCGGGCCCACTGCCCCGGGGGCTTCCCGGCGCTCCGTGGACACCGGGTCCGGCACCGGGTCCGGCACCGGGTCCGGCACCGGGTCCGGCACCACGCCCGGTATGGGACCCGATGCCGGAGTACCCGCCGAGGGCCGCGCCCGTGGTGCTGTCCTGCTCCTGGCGCCCGCTCAGGTCCATGCCTGTCCCACCGCCGCCTCGTTCGTCCGGCCGCGCCCGGCCGCAGCCGGCCCCCCTCCGGTCGCCCCGCGCCTTCGGTTACGCAAGACGCCGCGGCCGGGCGGGCGGTTGCGGTTTCGCGCGGGCGCGGCCGGAGGGCGGTCAGCGGGCGGGAGCCGTCCGAGGACACCGGGACACCGGGGACACCGGGGCGCGGCCCTGGAGGTGTCGTGGCGACGGCGCCGGAGGAGGACCGCGGCGGTCAGTCCGGCGCGTGCTCGTGGGCGTCCCGGCGGGCGCGGTCCCTGGCCCGGCGGGCGGGGCCCCGCCAGCCGCAGGAGCAGCGGGCGGAGGCGAAGGCACCCCGCTCGGTGACCGTGGTGTCGTGGCGGGGGCCCGGGCTGTCAGGGCCGTCCGGACCGTTCGGGCTGTTCGGGGCGCTGGCACCGTTCACGGAGTGGGAACGGAGGAGAGGGGTGGCGTCCTGATCGGGCACCTCTCAACGGTAACGGGCGTGACGGCCCCCGGAAGACCGTCGTTATCCCCATGAGACACCGGCTGGCAGGGCGGTGGAGGGATGGACGGGCGATGGTGGCAGCGGTGACCCGACGAACGGTCCGAGCTACGGGTGAGGAGACGGCCGTCACGGCCGCCCGGCGGCACCTCCGCCCCCCGAGACCCGTGCCGACCGCAACGCTTCGAGCACCCGGCCCCCAGCCGGAGCCGACAGCTCCGGCTCTCGCGGCGGCCGCTCCGGACCCGGCCGCGCCCGGAGGCCCGAGCCGCCGGTCGCCCGCGCGCCGTCGCGCGCGCCTCGCGCGGACCCTGTGCGCCGCCGGCCTCCTCTGCGCCGCCGCGCTCGCCGCCGGCTGCGGCGGCTCCGCCGCCGGCAGCCCGGCGCGCGGGCCCGGCGGCGCGGCCGGCGGCACCGGGGCCGGGGTGGTGACCGGAGCCGCGGACGCCCTGGCCCGGGCCGGCAGCTCCAAGGTCGCCACGGCCATGCGGATGGCGAGCGGCGGCACCTGGGTCACCGTCACCGGCTCCGGCGGGTTCGACTTCGGCCGCGACCAGGGCTGGCTGACCGTGCTGCTGCCCCGGGACGCCGCCGGCGACGAGGAGCACAAGCCGATCACCGAGCTCTTCCTGCCCGGCGCGCTCTACATGAAGAACCGGGGCGCCGGCGTACCCGCCGACAAGTGGGTGCGCGTGGACACCACCCGGCTCAAGGACGGCAACCTCGTGACCGGTGGTGCCACCGAACCGCTGGCCGCGGCGGAACTGCTGCGCGGCGCGCGGAACGTGGCGTACGTGGGGGCCGGGCGGCTCGACGGCGCGCCGGTGCGGCACTTCCGCGGCACCGCCGACATCGCCGGCGCGGCCGGCGCCGCCTCGCCGCCGCTGCGGGCTCCGCTGCACGCCGCCGCCAAGGGGTTCACCGTGACCGCGGTGCCGTTCGACGCCTGGATCGACGGGCGGGGGCGGCTGCGCCGGCTGGTGCAGCGCTTCACCCTGGCCCCGGCGGCCGGCGCGCCGCGGGGCGGGGACGCGTCGGACGTGACGGTGACGGCCACCACGACGTACACGGGCTTCGGGACCCCGGTGCGGATGGCGGTGCCGGCCGGCGCGGACATCTGGACCGGCCGGATCGTCTCCCCCCGCCCATGACGGCCACCGGGTCAGGCGTTCCGTCCCCGACCGTTTCGTCCCCGGCCGGTCCGGTCGGGGAGCGTTTCGGCCGGAACAACCACGGCCGGAACGGTTGCGGCCGGAAAGGTGGCCGGGGCACCGGTTGGGTACGGAAAGGCCGCCGCTGGAACGGTCGTGGCGGGAAAGAGCCCGGCGGAACCCAGTGGAAATGGTCCATCCGTGCCATGCGCCGGGGCGCGTAGGTTCCCTACGCTGGATAACGGCCGTTCGCAGGCGTACGCGGAAGCGTAGAGGAGGTGGTGCGGCCATGACACCGTCGCTCATGACCTCGGTGCAGGACGATCCGGTGGCGCTCGCGGAGATCGATCTGTGCGGTGAGCTGATGATCGCCGCGGCCGCCACGGTGGAGGAGCGGCTCAGCTTCGCGCGCATCGACGAGGTGCTGGAAGTGGCCCGCGTCCCGGCCCAGGCCGGCTGACCGCCGCCGTTCCACCGCCGCCGCGGTGCTCGGCGCCCGGCGCGAGAGCGTCCGGTCGGCGCTCCCGTCCTCCCGCCGGTCCTCTTCCGTGCGGCCCGTCCGGCATGCCGCCCGCACTCCGTTCGGGGGAAATACGGCGGCCCCCGTGGCCCCCTGGACCACGCAATCCGGCGAATCCGGTGAAAAGGGCGAATACGGCGAAACCAGTGAACCCGGCGAACGCGGAGAAACCCCGCGAGCCCGGGGAAGCACCGTGAACGGGGAGGATGCCGGTGCGACCTCCAGCCCCCTGCCCCGCCTGAGCCGGGCTCAGGTGCGCAGCAGCCGCGCTATCGCGGCTGTGGCCTCCGCCACTTTCCGCTCGCTCTCCGGCCCGCCGCCGATCGCCGCGGCGGCGACGCAGTGCCGCAGGTGCTCCTCCAGCAGTTGGAGGGCGAAGGACTGGAGGCCCTTGGTGCTGGCCGAGACCTGCGTGAGGATGTCGATGCAGTAGACGTCCTCCTCGACCATGCGCTGGAGGCCGCGGAGCTGGCCCTCGATCCGGCGCAGCCGTTTCAGGTGGGATTCCTTGTCGTGGCTGTAGCCGTGCGGCCCCTGCGGTGTCACCGTCTCCCCTGCGGCGTCTTCCGTCGGCATGTGCCCGTCCGCCCTTCTGTCCCGTTATACCCCCGAAGGGTATATCTTGCCGAATCGATACCATGTGCGAGACATCCCCCGTCGGGGGGACTTCGTCCGATGGGCGACACTGGTGGACGCCGGTTAGCCGTGGCCGGATGATGCACCTAGCATCATCGAGACCGAGACTCATGCACCCCGAGGGACCTCACGTGCGCTTTCGTCTGACCCCCAGGGAGACGAGCTTCTACGACATGTTCGCCGCGTCCGCGGACAACATCGTCACGGGCTCCAAGCTCCTGATGGAACTGCTCGGGGCCGATTCGACGACCCGGCCCGAGATCGCCGAACGCATGAGGGCCGCGGAGCACGCGGGTGACGACGCGACGCACGCGATCTTCCACCAGCTGAACTCCTCCTTCATCACGCCGTTCGACCGCGAGGACATCTACACCCTCGCCGGTTCGCTCGACGACATCATGGACTACATGGAGGAGGCCGTTGACCTGGTCGTCCTCTACAACGTCGAGGAGCTGCCGAAGGGTGTCGAGCAGCAGATCGAGGTGCTGGCCCGGGCCGCGGAGCTGACCGCCGAGGCGATGCCGAACCTCCGCACCATGGCGAACCTCACCGAGTACTGGATCGAGGTCAACCGGCTGGAGAACCAGGCCGACCAGATCCACCGCAGACTGCTCGCGCACCTGTTCAACGGCAAGTACGACGCCATCGAGGTGCTCAAGCTCAAGCAGATCGTCGACGTGCTGGAGGAGGCGGCGGACGCGTTCGAGCACGTCGCCAACACGGTGGAGACCATCGCGGTCAAGGAGTCCTGACCTTCCGTGGACACCTTCGTTCTGGTCGTGACCGTCGCGGTCGCGCTCTTCTTCACCTACACCAACGGCTTCCACGACTCGGCGAACGCCATCGCCACCTCCGTCTCCACCCGCGCGCTGACCCCCCGGGCCGCGCTGGCGATGGCCGCGGTGATGAACCTGGCGGGTGCCTTCCTCGGCCAGAGCGTGGCCGGGACGGTCAGCAAGGGGCTGATCGCCACCCCGCACGGGCGCTCCGGCATGGGCATCCTGTTCGCCGCGCTGGCCGGGGCGATCGTGTGGAACCTGATCACCTGGTACTTCGGGCTGCCGTCGAGTTCCAGCCACGCGCTGTTCGGCGGGCTCGTCGGCGCGGCGCTGGCCGGCGGCGTACTGGTCCACTGGAACGGCGTGGTCGACAAGGTCATCGTGCCGATGTTCCTCTCGCCGGTGGTCGGCCTGGTCGTCGGCTATCTCGTGATGCTGGCGATCGTGTGGTTCTTCCGCCGGTCCAACCCGCACAAGGCCAAGCGCGGCTTCCGGATGGCGCAGACCGTCTCGGCGGCGGCGATGGCGCTCGGCCACGGCCTCCAGGACGCCCAGAAGACGATGGGCGTGGTGGTCCTGGCCCTGGTCATCCACGACCCGTCCCGGGGATTCGGCATCCCGGTCTGGGTGAAGCTGGTGTGCGCCGCGATGATGTCGCTCGGCACCTACGCCGGCGGCTGGAAGATCATGCGCACCCTGGGCCGCCGGATCATCGACCTGGACCCGCCGCAGGGCTTCGCGGCCGAGACCACGTCGGCGGCGATCCTCTACACGACCTCCTACGTCTTCGCCGCGCCGGTCTCCACGACCCACGTCATCACCTCGGCGATCATGGGCGTCGGCGCAACCCGCCGGGTCAAGGCGGTGCGCTGGGGCGTGGCGAAGAACATCGTCGTCGGCTGGTTCATCACCATGCCGGCGGCCGGCTGTGTCGCCGCCGTCTGCTACCTGGTCGTGAAGCTCGTCTTCGGCTGACCCCCCGCGCCTCGCGCCCCACCACCCCGCCCCCTCGCCGCGCCCGGCGAGGGGGGCGCTGCGTTGCGGCGTCCGGGCGGCCGCGACCGAAGCCCCCCATCGCCCCGTCGCCGAAGCACCGGAACGCCGAAGCACCGAATCGGCAAAGCACCGGAAACGCCGGATGCCGGACGCCGAAGCGTCCGGCATCCGGCGTCCGCCGCGAACGGACCAGGACCCGAGCCGGTGTCCGGCCCCGGAAACGGCGGTGCCCCGGCCCCTCGGGAGGGCCGGGGCTTGTAACGCCCTGCGGTGGCACCGCCATGCAGCACCGCACGGCGGTCTGTCAGCCGAAGCGGCCGGAGATGTAGTCCTCGGTGGCCTGGACCGACGGGTTGGAGAAGATCCGCTCGGTCTCGTCGATCTCGATCAGCTTGCCCGGCTGGCCCACGGCCGCCAGGTTGAAGAAGGCGGTGCGGTCCGAGACGCGTGCCGCCTGCTGCATGTTGTGGGTCACGATGACGATGGTGAAGCGCTCCTTCAGCTCCCCGATCAGGTCCTCGATGGCGAGGGTGGAGATCGGGTCGAGCGCGGAGCAGGGCTCGTCCATCAGCAGCACCTGGGGCTCGACCGCGGTCGCGCGGGCGATGCACAGGCGCTGCTGCTGGCCGCCGGACAGGCCCGAGCCGGGCTTGTTGAGGCGGTCCTTGACCTCGTTCCAGAGGTTGGCGCCCTTCAGGTTCTTCTCGACGATCGCGTCGAGCTCGCCCTTCCGGTGGATGCCGTTGAGCCGCAGGCCGGCCGCCACGTTGTCGTAGATCGACATGGTGGGGAACGGGTTGGGCCGCTGGAAGACCATGCCGACGGTGCGCCGCACCGTGACCGGGTCGACGTTGGTGCCGTAGAGGTCCTCGTTGTCGAGGAGGACCTTGCCCTCGACCCGGCCGCCGGGGGTGACCTCGTGCATGCGGTTCAGGGTGCGCAGGAAGGTGGACTTGCCGCAGCCGGAGGGCCCGATGAACGCGGTCACGGAGCCGGGCTCGACGGTCATCGAGATGTCGTCGATGGCCTTGTGGCTGCCGTAGAAGGCGGAGAGGCCGCTGACGTCGATTCGCTTGGCCATGGGGATCACTTCATTTCTGCTGGTCGCTGAGGGGCCGCGTCAGCGACCGGAGTGCTTGGGGGCCTTCCACCGCGCGATGAGCCGGGCCACCAGGTTGAGGATCATCACGAACGCGATGAGCACCAGGGCGGCGCCCCAGGCACGGGCCTGCGAGGCGTCGTTGCCGTTCACGTACTGCTGGTAGATGTAGTACGGCAGTGAGGCCTGCGGGCCGTTGAACGGGTTGGTGTTGATCACGTTGCTGCCGAACACCAGGAGCGCGATGGGCGCGCTCTCGCCCGCGATGCGGGCCAGCGCCAGCATGACGCCGGTGGTGATGCCGCCGATGGCGGTCGGCACGACGACCTTGGTGATGGTCCGCCACTTCGGGACGCCCAGCGCCAGCGACGCCTCGCGCAGCTCGTTCGGGACCAGCTTGAGCATCTCCTCGGTGGAGCGCACCACGATCGGGGTCATCAGGATCGCCAGTGCCAGCGCGCCCGGGAAGCCGGACGCCGGGGCGTGGCCGATCAGGATGAACCACAGCGACAGGATGAACAGACCCGAGACGATCGACGGGATACCGGTCATCACGTCGACGAAGAACGTGACGGCCGAGGCCAGCCGGCCCTTGCCGTACTCGACCAGGTAGACCGCGGTGAAGATGCCGATCGGGGTGGCGATGACGCCGGCCAGGCCGACCTGCTCCACCGTGCCGATGATGGCGTGGTAGACGCCGCCGCCCGGCTGGATGGTGAGCACGTTGTTCATCGAGTGGGTCAGGAAGGTGCCGTCGATCACGCCGGCGCCCCTCTTGATCGTCGTCTCGACCAGCGAGTACAGCGGGAGCACGGCCAGGACGAAGGCGGCCCACACGAGGCTGGTGGCGACCCGGTCCTTGGCCTGGCGGCGGCCCTCGACGGCGGCGGTGACGGCGTAGGAGCCGGCCACGAAGAGCAGCAGGGCGATCAGGCCCCACTGGATGTGGCTGGACAGCCCGGCGCCGGCGCCGACACCGCAGCCGATCGCGATGGCGGCGACGGCGATGGCCGGCGGGGTCCACCGGGGCAGCCGGCGGGAGGACAGCAGGGAGGGTGCGGGGACGGCGGCGGACGGCGCCGTGTCGATGACGGTCTCGCTCATGCGTTGGCCCCCGAGTACTCCTTGCGGCGGGCGATGATCAGCCGCGCCGCGCCGTTGACCAGCAGGGTGATGAAGAAGAGCACGAGGCCGGAGGCGATCAGCGCGTCCCGGCCGAAGTCGGTGGCCTCACCGAACTTGGCGACGATGTTCTGCGAGAAGGTTCCGCCGGACGGCGAGTCCAGCAGGTGCGCGGAGATCGTCGGCGAGGCGGAGAGCACGGTGGCCACGGCCATGGTCTCGCCGAGGGCGCGGCCCAGGCCCAGCATGGAGGCGCTGATGATGCCGGAGCGCGCGAAGGGGAGCACCGACATGCGGATGACCTCCCAGCGGGTCGCGCCGAGCGCGAGTGCCGCCTCCTCGTGCATCCTCGGCACCTGGCGGATGACCTCGCGGCTGACGTTGGTGATGATCGGCAGGATCATGATCGCCAGCAGGACGCCCACGGTGAACAGCGACCGGGCCGGGGCGTCCGGGTCGGTCATCTTGAAGATCACCGTCCAGCCCAGGTAGTGGTTCATCCACAGGTTGAGGCCGTGCATGTGGGGGACCAGGAACAGCGCGCCCCACAGGCCGTAGATGATGCTGGGGACGGCGGCGAGCAGGTCGATCACGTAGGCGATCACGTCGCCGAGCCGGCGCGGCGCGTAGTGCGTGATGAACAGCGCGATACCGACGGCGATCGGGACGGCGATCACCATCGCGATCACCGCGCTGACGACGGTTCCGTAGGCCAGGACGGCCACGCCGAACTTCGGCGGGGTCAGGGCCGCGTTCCACTCGAAGGTGGTGAGGAAGTTCCCGTGGTCGCCGGAGATGGCGTGGGCGGCACGGACTCCCAGGAAGACCGCGATCGCGGCCATCACGACGAGCAGGAGGATGCCTGAGCCGCGGGACAGGCCGGCGAAGACGCGGTCACCCGGGCGGGTCACGGTCCGTTGCTTCTCCGGCGGTGCGGCGGAAGGTGGTGCGGTGGTGGTCATGAGGACTCCGGTCTGGGGTGGGGGAGCGGGCTCCCCCGGCGGCGGTGCACCGGATGGGCTGGTTGACACGAGGCCGTGCCGGGCGGCGGACGGAGAACCGTGCGGGTCCAGCGGGCCTTACAGGTCGTGCGGTCGTTCGGGTGGAGCTGGGTGGTGCGGGTTCCCGGACCCGCACCGGATGTGCGGCGGGTCCCGCGGCCGGCGGGGCTGCGGGACCCGCCCGTCCTGGATCAGGCCAGGGCGGCGACGGCGGCGCGGACCTTGGCCGCGATCGCGTCGGGCAGCGGGGCGTAGCCGGCGCCGGAGAGCTGGGCCTGGCCGTCAGCGCTGGAGACGTAGTTGAGGAAGGACTTCGTCAGGGGCAGGGTGTCGGCCTTGTTGCCCTTGTCGCAGGCGATCTCGTACGTGACCAGGACGATCGGGTAGGCGTTGGGCGCCGTGGTGGTGTAGGCGGCGCTCAGGTCGAGGGCCAGGTCGGAGCCGGTGCCGACGACCTTGGCCTGGGCGATGCCCTGGGAGGCGTTGGCGGTGGTGGCCTCGACGGGCGACGCGGCGCCGGTCGCGATCTTGACCGTGGGGATGCTGTCGGCGGACGCGTAGGACAGCTCGAAGTAGCCGATCGAGCCGGCGGTCTGCTTGACCAGCGAGGCCACGCCGGAGGACTGCGCCACGGCCTGGCCGCCGTTGGCCGCCCACGCCTTGGCGTGCGGGTAGGGCCAGTCGGCCTTGGCCGCGCCGCCCAGGTACTTGGTGAGGTTGTCCGTGGTGCCGGAGTCGTCCTGGCGGTGCACGGTCTGGATCTTGGTGCTGGGCAGGCTCACGCCCGGGTTCAGCTTCTTGATCGCCGGGTCGTTCCACGTGGTGATCTTGCCGTTGAAGATCTTCGCGAGGGTGGACGCGTCGAGCACCAGGTTGTTCACGCCGGGCAGGTTGTAGCCGATCGCGATCGGGCCGCCGACCATCGGCAGGTCGATGCCCTCACCGTTGGAGCAGACCTTCTTCGAGGTGGTGATCTCGTCCGCGGCCAGCGGGGAGTCGGAGCCCGCGAAGGCGTCGGTGCCCTGGTTGAAGTCGATGACGCCCTGGCCGGAGGACGACGCCTTGTAGTTGATCGTCGAGCCGGCACAGGCCTGCTGGTAGTTCTTGACCCAGAGCTCCATCGCGTTCTGCTGCGCGGTGGAACCCGAGGAGAGGATCGAGCCCTTCTCGCAGGAGATGGACGAGGCGGCGGTGGTGGCGCCGGCACTGGAGCTGGTGCTGCTCGCAGAGGAACTGCTGCTGCCGCCCGAGCTGTTGTTGTCCGAACCGCAGCCGGTCAGGACAACCGCGCCGGTGATGGCGACCGCACCGACGGTCAGAGCCCGCAGTCCGCTCTTACGCTGAAGCTTCACTTTCGTGAATTCCTTCCACAAGCCCGCCGGTGGACGGCGAAGCAGAGAATTGGTGATCTGCATCCACCCGGCGGCTCACGCCAACCGGTAAGGCCGAAATTAGGCAGATCAGGTGAAGCGCCTTCCGGGAGGGAGTGAACGGAGGGTGAACCTCGTCCGTCGGTGTGGTGGCCCCGGCCAGGGAGGTTTTGCCGCCGGGAAGCGCGGGCAGCTTGGGGCGGGTGGGGCGGGGGTGGCGTCGGGCCCCCTGCCGGCAGGGCTCCCGCGGCCCTGAACGCCGGGTTTTGCGCGGGTCCGGGACGGTTGCGACCCCGGGACCTCCGCCGGCCCCGCCGACGCGCGGAGAGCGGGCCGAGAGCGGGCGAAGGGCATGCCGACGGTCCCCACGCCGCTCACGTGACGTGACACTGCGTGAGGTTCTGGTAGGGGTGGCCTCGTACCCCGCCGTGCTGCCCCGCCCTGGTCCCCGGCCCCGCCCCGCTGGACCCGGACGGCTCCGCGCGCCGGCCCTGCTCCGCTGAGACGGCCCCGGCCCTGGCCCCGCCCCGCTGGACCCGGACGGCTCCGCGCGCCGCGCCTGACCCCCGTGCCCCTGCTGCCGTCCGGTCCCGGGCCCTCCGCCGTCCCCGGCGGCGGGCGCGCTATGCCCGCTGGGCCAGCGCCTCCAGCAGCGCGGAGATCAGCGGGCGGTCGTGGTCGTGGGTGAGGCGGCGGGCCGCGTCGGCGGGCGGCAGCCACTCGACGCGGTCCACCTCGCGGTTGGCGGCGAACACCCCGGAGCCGGCCTCGGCGGCCCAGTAGCGGACCTCCTTGGGCCGCCCGCCCGCGCGGTAGTACACCGACGGCAGCGGGTCGCCGAGCACGCACTCGACGCCCGTCTCCTCGCGGGTCTCGCGGATCGCGGCGGCCGGGAAGTCCTCGCCAGCCTTCAGCTTGCCCTTCGGGAGGCTCCAGTCGTCGTAGCGCGGCCGGTGGACGAGGGCGACCTCGATGCCGTCGATGGAGTCCACCGACGGCCCGCCCTCACCCGTCCGGCGGTACCGCCACAGCACGGTGCCCGCCGCCCGGACCGCCTCGCCCGCGGTCACGGCGTCCTCCGTGTCCGTCTCACGGCCGTCTCCTCCGCCTCACCGTCCCCGCCCGCCGCGGGTCCGCCCGTCTCATGACTGCCTCACGACTGCCACAACCGGGAGAAGGCGAAACGGGCCGCCTCCACCTCGTGCCGCTGGTCGGCGTGGAGCACCCCCAGCGCGTACGCGGTGGCCGGCGCGATCCGCGGGGTGCGGGCGGCGGCGGCCACCGCGGCGGCCGACTCCGACGCCTCGTGGTGCCGCTGGAGCACCGCCGCCGCCTCGGCCAGCCGCGGCGCGGGGACCGTGCCGCGACCGCCCGAGCCCGGGACCTCGGTGGCGTACCGGCTCAGCCGGAGCAGCACCCGGACCTGGTGCCAGGGCGCGTCCTGGAGGTCGGCGGCCAGCTCGGCGCCGAGTGCGGCCCGCACCGCCTCGGCGTTGTACGGGTGCCCGGCCCGGCCCAGCGGCAGGGAGGCCGCGGCCTCGACGAGCCGGGCGTGGGCGGTGGCCGCCAGCGGCGGCAGCACCTCGCGGGCCGGACCGGCCGCGACCGCCGCCAGCGGCGCCTCGGAGGCCAGCACGGCGACGGAGTCGGCCAGCGCGTGGAAGCGGGACGAGCCCATGGCCTGGAGGGTGGCGGAGTGCGCGCGGGCGCGCGCCAGGGTCAGCTGGCGCTCCAGCAGGGCCCCGGCCCGCGCCGCGCCCACCGCGAGCGGCCCCGCCGCCGCGCCGCCGGCCGAGGCACCGGCGGAGCCGGCGGCCCGGCCCGCGACGCCGGTCGCGCGGCCCTGCTGCGCCACCGCGACCGGCGGCCGGGCCGGTGTCGGCTCCGGCTCGGACTGCTGGGCCGGCAGCACCGCCGAGAGCCGGCGCAGCGCGTCCACCAGCCGTCCCAGCCGGGTCGAGTACTGCGGCTCGCGGCCCAGCGTCCCGGCCAGCCAGCCCAGTTCGGTCCGGACCGGCTCGGCCCACCCGGGGTCGACCAGATCGGCGTAGGTGTGCAGGACGCCCGAGATCCGCCGGGCGCTGCCACGCAGCAGCCGGTCCGCCTCGGCCTCGTCCTGCCCGCGCAGGCCGAGGCCGCGCAGGAACCCGGTGGCCTGCTCCCCGAGATACCGCGACAGCGCCTCTCCGGCACTCGCTCCGTCCGCGCCCGCGCTGACGCCCACCACCAAGCTCCCCGTGTCGATGCCTTCGCCCGGCTGCCCGGGAACGTCCTGTACGAGCAGTCCGCTATGTCGCCGCTGTCGGGCCACGCCGCCGCCTCCGGGCGTCGATGAGCAGTTCCTGGACGTTGGGCAGCGGATGGCCCTCGGCGTCGGAGCTGTGCCGGGTCCAGTTGCCGTCCGCGCCCAGGTGCCATGACGAGGTCTCGTCCGACATCCCCGTCTCCATCAGCGTGTTGAGGGTGGCGCGGTGGGTCGGGTCGGAGACCCGCACCAGGGCCTCGATCCGGCGGTCGAGGTTGCGGTGCATCATGTCGGCGCTGCCCAGCCACACTTCGGGCTCGCCGCCGTTGCCGAAGATGAACACCCGCGAGTGTTCGAGGAAGCGCCCGAGGACGCTGCGCACCCGGATGTTCTCCGACAGCCCCGGCACACCGGGGGTGACCGCGCAGATGCCGCGCACCCACACGTCGACCGGCACGCCGGCCTGCGAGGCGCGGTAGAGGGCGTCGATGACGACCTCGTCGACGATCGAGTTGCACTTGATGCGCACGGAGGCCGGCCGCCCCGCGCGGTGGTGCTCGATCTCGGCGAGGATGCGCTTGACCAGCCCGTCGCGCAGACTGCGCGGCGCGACCAGCAGCCGGTTGTACGCCTCGCGGCGGGAGTAGCCCGACAGCCGGTTGAACAGGTGCGAGAGGTCGGCTCCGACCTGCGGGTCGGCGGTGAGCAGCCCCAGGTCCTCGTACAGCCGCGCGGTCTTGGGGTGGTAGTTGCCGGTGCCGACGTGGCTGTAGCGGCGCAGGGTGTCGCCCTCCTGGCGGACCACCAGCGACAGCTTGCAGTGCGTCTTGAGGCCGACCAGGCCGTAGACGACGTGGCAGCCGGCCTCCTCCAGCTTGCGGGCCCACTTGATGTTGGCCTGCTCGTCGAACCTGGCCTTGATCTCGACCAGGACGAGGACCTGCTTGCCCGCCTCCGCGGCGTCTATCAGCGCGTCCACGATCGGCGAGTCGCCGGAGGTGCGGTACAGGGTCTGCTTGATGGCCAGCACGTCCGGGTCGGCCGCGGCCTGGTCCAGGAACGCCTGCACGGAGGTGGAGAAGGAGTCGTACGGGTGGTGCAGCAGGATGTCCCGCTCGCGCATGGCGGCGAAGATGTCCGGCGCCGACGCCGACTCCACCTCGGCCAGGTCGCGGTGGGTGCCGGCCACGTAGGGCGGGTACTTCAGCTCCTCGCGGTCCAGCTTGGCGATGGCGAACAGGCCGGTGAGGTCCAGCGGGCCGGGCAGCGGGTAGACCTCGGTGTGCTTCATCTTCAGCTCGTGGACGAGCAGGTCCAGCACCCGCGGGGCGATGGACTCCTCGACCTCCAGCCGCACCGGCGGCCCGAAGCGGCGCCGCATCAGCTCCTTCTCCAGTGCCTGGAGGAGGTTCTCCGCGTCGTCCTCCTCCACCTCCAGGTCCTCGTTGCGGGTGACCCGGAACATGTGGTGGTCGAGCACCTCCATGCCGGGGAAGAGCTCGTCGAGGTGGGCGGCGATGACGTCCTCAAGGGGGACGTACCGCTGCGGGCCGGCCTCCAGCAGCCGGGACAGGATCGGCGGCACCTTCACGCGGGCGAAGTGCTCGTGGCCGGAGACGGGGTTGCGCACCACGACGGCGAGGTTCAGCGACAGCCCGGAGATGTACGGGAACGGGTGCGCCGGGTCCACCGCGAGCGGGGTGAGCACGGGGAAGATCTGCTGCCGGAAGAGGCTGGCCAGCCGGGCCTGCTCCTGGCCGGTGAGGTCGCCCCAGCGGATGAGGTGGATGCCCTCCTCGGCGAGCTGCGGGGCGATGTCGTTCTGGAAGCAGGCGGCGTGCCGCGCCATCAGCTCACGGGACCTGGTCAGGATCAGGTCCAGCACGTCCCGGGGCTGGAGGCCGGAGGCGGAGCGGGTGGCGACGCCGGTGGCCATCCGGCGCTTGAGGCCGGCCACCCGGACCATGAAGAACTCGTCCAGGTTGCTGGCGAATATGGCCAGGAAGTTGGCGCGCTCCAGCAGCGGGGTGGTGGGGTCCTCGGCGAGCTCCAGCACCCGTTCGTTGAAGGCGAGCCAGCTGCGCTCGCGGTCCAGGAACCGGCCCTGCGGCAGTTCCTCGCCGAACTCCTCGCCCGCGTCGGCCAGGCTCGGCGGCTCCGGGTCGAGCTCGGGGACGACCCGTGGCCGGAAGGCGATGTCGAACGGCGCACCGCCCTGGGCGGCACCGGCGGCTTGCTGGGAGGCCTGGGTGGGAACGCTGGGGTGGTTGGTCTGGGCCATGGGATCGGCGCCCTCCTCCGGTTCCGGCGCGTCCGCCCGACGGGCGGCCCCCGGACGGCGGTGGTCCGCCGTCGCTCCATTCTCCCGTGGACCTGCCGCTTTCGGCAGGTCGGGCGGGGGCGTGGGGCGCGGGACAGCGGGCTGCACCCTGAGATGCTTGCAAGCGCGGTTGAATCACCGGTGAAGAGAGCGTGGCCGCCAGGCAAGCGCGATGCTTCCAACCGGGGCGCCGGTCGGATAGCCGAATCATCCGATTGGCCTATTGAGCGGCTGTATGCCATCGCGCTCCGGGTGTTCCGGACGGGGTGGTCGGGGTACAGAACCGGCCCCGCCCCGACCGCGGCGGGCGCGGGTCGGGGCGGGGCCGGTGGGCCTGGGGCAGGGGCGGCGGGGTCCGGGTCAGTTCTCCGTGCGGTACATCAGGTCCGTCTCGTGCACGGTGAAGCCGAGCCGCTCGTACACGGCGACGGCCGGCGCGTTGTCGGCGTCGACGTAGAGCATGGCCGTGCGCAGGCCCCGGTCCAGCGCCAGGTGGCGCAGGCCGGTGGCGGTGAGCGCCCGGCCCAGGCCGCCGCCCTGCTGCCCGGGGGCGACGCCGACGACGTACACCTCGCCGAGGGGTTCCCCGCCGGGCGCCGCCGGGTGGACCTTGGTCCAGTGGAAGCCGACGAGCTCGGCGCCGCGGAAGGCGAGGAAGAAGCCGGCCGGGTCGAACCACGACTCGGCCTCGCGGTCCTCCAGGTCGCTCCTGGTGAGGCTGCCCTGCTCGGGGTGGTGGGCGAAGGCGGCGGCGTTCACCGCGAGCCACGCCTCCTCGTCCCGGCCGGGCTCGAAGGGGCGGACGGTGACGCCCTCGGGCAGCACCGACTCGGGGACGCCCGCCGCGTCGGCGGCCAGCGGGCGGCGCATCTGCCGCAGCTCGCGGAAGAGCTTCAGCCCGAGCGAGCCGGCCAGGTGCCGGGCGGCCGGGTGGCCGCCGTGCGCCCACAGCCGCAGCCGCCGCCCGGTGGCGGCCAGCAGGGCGTTGCCCAGCGCCCGGCCGTGCCCCTGGGAGCGGTGCGCGGGGTGGACCACCAGCTCGGCGGAGGGCGCCTCCACCGGGTCGGTGCCGTCGATCTGGGCGTATCCGGCCAGCACCCGGCCGGAGCCGAGCCCGCCGCCGCCCCCGCCCTCGCCCGCGCCGTCCCCGCCGTCGGGCGCGTCGGGGTCGGGCACCGTCAGCAGCAGGTGCCGGACCCCGGGGCGGTTCCCGTGGCGCAGGTGCAGCCGGCCGCTCTCGGAGACCGCGGGCTGCCCGTCCACGGCGGCGGCCTCGTCGATCAGCGTGAGCACGGCGGACGCGGCGGCGTCCGGCAGCTCGGTCAGCTCGGTCAGCTCGTACGATCCGGCCGGCCCGGCCGGCGTCGGGATGCGGCGATCGGTCATGCCGTGATCGTACGACCCCGCTCCGCCGATTCCGCCGCCGCCGGGCGGCCCGCCGGGACGGCGAACGCCGCGCCCCCGGCGACGGCGGCGGCCAGCACGAAGCCCGGCCAGTAGGAGGTCGCCGAGATCAGCTCGGCCATGGCCGGGGGCACCAGTGCCGCGGTGAGGTTCTGCCCGGTGTTGTGCAGGCCCAGCGCCCGGCCGGACCAGGCCGGGCCGGCCAGCTCGGCGGTGGAGGTGAAGGACAGGCCGTTGGTGCTGGCGGTCAGCGCGATCGCGGCCACCAGCAGCGCCGGCGTCAGCGGGGACGGGAAGGCCGCGGCCAGCGCGGTGCCGGCCACCAGGGCGCAGGTGGCGGCGGCCAGCTGCCGCATCGGCCGCAGCCGCTCGCCGACCGCGTCCGACCAGCGGCCCACCAGCACCCGCGCCACGGCGCCCAGCCCCTGGGCGACGGCGATCAGCTGCCCGGCGTGCACCGGGGACCAGCCGCGGACGTCTACCAGCAGTACCAGCGCGAAGGCGCCCGCGGTGAACTGCGGCACCACGAGCATCGCCGCGGAGCCGTGGATCCGCCACAGCGTGTTCGAACCGCGGTACGGGTTGGGCGCGGGGCCGGCGGCGGCCCTGGCGGCGCGCGCCGGGTCGGCGGCGAAGAGCGCGATCAGCACGGCGATCACCCCGCACAGCGCGGCCAGGAAGCCGACCGCGCCGCCCAGCCCGTGGCCGGCCGCCAGCGGCGGCATCGCCAGCGCCGCCACGCCCATGCCCAGCGGGGTGGAGGTCTGCCGGATGCCCATGGCCAGGCCGCGCTCCCTGGCGGAGAACCAGCCCATCACCAGTCGGCCGCTGGCGGAGTACACGGAGGCGCCGCCGGCCCCGGCGAGGATCAGCAGCAGCCCCAGGGCGACGGCCCCGTGCGCGGCGTGGGCGGCGGCCGCCAGGGACAGGGCGGCGGCGCCCAGCCCGATCGCGATGACCCGGCGCTCGCCCCAGCGGTCGGCGGCGGCGCCCCAGAGGTAGAGGGCGAGCACCAGTCCGGTGGTGGGGGCGGCGACGAGCAGGCCGACCTCGGTGAGGGTCAGGTGCTGCTGCCGGCGCAGGGCGTCCGCGAGGTACGGGACGCCGTAGACGAACGCGCAGGCGGCCGTCTGGGCCGCGGTCCCCAGGGCCAGCATCAGCCAGCGGCGCATGAGGGATCACCTCCGTGGGTGGATGGTGCCCCCAACTATGCGCCGCTGACCGACTAGTGAGACAATTAATTTCATATGATGAGACGACGTCCGGTGTGATCCGGCCGCCGGACCATTCGGGCCGGACCATTCGGGCCGGACCATTCGGGCCGGATCAGTCGGGCCGGACCAGTCACCGCGTGACCAGTTGCCGGATCAGTCCCAGTCCTCCGGATTCGGCGGCCCCGGCGGCGCGACCGGAGCGCCCGGCAGCCGCAGGGTGGCCAGCGCGCCGCCGCCCGGGGCGGGGGCCAGCGCCACCTCGCCGCCGGACTGCTGGGCGGTGCGGGCCACGATCGACAGCCCCAGCCCGCTGCCGGGCAGCGAACGGGCCGACGGGGAGCGCCAGAACCGCTCGAAGACGTGCGGCAGGTCCTCGGCGGGGATGCCGGGCCCGTGGTCGCGCACGGTCAGCTCGCCGCCGCGCAGCCCCACCTCGACCTCGCCGCCGGACGGGCTGAACTTCACCGCGTTGTCGAGCAGGTTCACCACCGCCCGCTCCAGCGCGGCGGCCTCGCCGCGTACGTACCAGGGCTGGATGTCGGCGCTGATCCGCAGGTCCGGCCCGCGCAGCCGGGCGCGGGCCAGGGCCGTCTCGGCCACCTCGTGCAGCGCCACCACCGTGACGGTACGGGCCGCGTCCGGCCGGGAGAGCTCCTGGAGGTCGCCGATGAGCGAGGCCAGCTCCGTCACCTGCGCCCGGACCGAGGCCAGCAGCTCGGCGCGGTCGGTGGGCGGCAGCGCCCGTCCGGTCGCCTCGCTGCGCTGGAGCAGCTCGATGTTGGTGCGCAGGCTGGTCAGCGGGGTGCGCAGCTCGTGCCCGGCGTCGGCGATCAGCTGCTGCTGCCGGTCGCGGGAGGAGGCGAGCGCCGCCGTCATCGCGTTGAACGAGGCGGACAGCCGGGCGATCTCGTCCTGCCCCTCGACCGGGATGCGCACGCTCAGGTCCTCGGTGCGGGCGATGTGCTCGACGGTCTGGGCCAGTTCGTCCACCGGGCGCAGGCCGGCCTGGGCGATCAGCAGGCCGGCGCTGGCGGCGCCGACCACGCCGATCCCGGCGACCGCCAGCAGCACCCAGGCCAGCGTGGTGAGCGGGTCCGTGACGTCGCTGAGCGGGCGGGCCACCGACAGCGCGAACGGCTGCCGGCTTCCGCCGCCGCTGTCGAGCAGCAGGTTGGTGCTGGTGGTCAGCACCTTCAGATCGTGCCCGTCGGCCCGGACGGTGTGCGTGACCGAGCCGGGCGGGGAGCCCGGCACGACGACCTGCTCGCGGTCGGCCGCGGTGGCCGGGAAGGTGCCCGAGCCGGTGACCGAGCAGACCGTCCCGTTCGAGAGGACGACCTGCGCCAGCACGTTGGAGGGGTTGACGAACTGGCCGTTGGTCGGGGCCTGGCCGCCGCACAGGAGGGTGGGGTGGGCGCGCAGCTGCTGCAGCACCACGTCCTGGCTCTGGTTGAGCGACTTCTCCAGCTGCGTGTTGAGCTCGTTGCGGGTGATCAGCCAGCAGGCCAGCGCGGCCAGCGCGACGGCGACCGCCACCGCCGCCGCGGTGAGGATGCTGAGCCGCGAGCGCAGCGGCAGCGACCGCAGCCGCCGCAGGGGTGCCCGCTCGGAGGTGCTCATCCGGCGCCCCCCGGGGCGCGCAGGACGTAGCCGACGCCGCGCACGGTGTGCACCATCCGCGGCAGCCCGCCGGCCTCGGTCTTGCGCCGCAGGTACATCACGTAGACGTCGAGGGAGTTGGAGGAGGGCTCGAAGTCGAAGCCCCACACCGCCTTCAGGATCTGCTCCCGGGTGAGGACCTGGCGCGGGTGGGCCAGGAACAGCTCCAGCAGCGTGTACTCGGTGCGGGTCAGCTCGACCGGCCGGCCGGCCCGGGTGACCTCGCGGGTGCTGGTGTCCATCCGCAGGTCGGCGAAGGCCAGCACGTGGCTGGTGTCGTCCTCGGGCCGGCCGGCGGCGGACGCGTAGGAGCTGCGCCGCAGCAGGGCGCGCAGCCGGGCCAGCAGCTCGTCCAGCTCGAACGGCTTGACGAGGTAGTCGTCGGCCCCGGCGTCGAGGCCGGTGACCCGGTCGCCGACGGTGTCGCGGGCGGTCAGCATGAGGATCGGGGTCATGACCCCGTTCGCGCGCAGCCGCCGGGCCGTCGTCAGGCCGTCCATACGCGGCATGAGCACGTCCAGCACGATGGCGTCCGGGCGGTACGCGTCGGCCTCCGCGAGGGCGGCGACGCCGTCGGCGGCGAGCCGGGTGTCGTACCCCTCGAAGGCGAGGCTGCGCTGGAGTGCCTCCCGGACGGCGGGCTCGTCGTCCACGATCAGGATGCGGGCGGCGGCCTCGCCGCTCTCGCCGGTGCTCATGGTGTCGGTCCTCGGGGGTGTGTCGGTGGTCGGTGCCGGGACGGGTGCCGGGTACGCCGTCCGTCGCCGGGCCGCGCGCCGTGCCGGTCGGCGGGGACCGGCACCCTCAGCGTGGCACGGTACGCGGACCGGGGCGGGCGTGTGGCCTGTGCCGCGGTGCCGGTCGTGCGGCGGGGCCTGCCGCGGGGCCGCCTGCCGCGGGTCCCGCCGGGGGACCGGCACGGTTCCCGGGGCCCGGCCGCCGCCGGAGCCGCTGCCGGTGCTGAAGCCGACGGCAGCGCCGACCGCCCGGCGCAGCCGGTTGACCGCCGTGGCCGCGCGGCTGCCGAGGCCCGCGCCGTGGCCGGCGGACCGGCCGGCTCCCGTCGCGTCGCCGGCCGGGGACCTGTACGCGGAAGGAGTTCCGGAACGGGTCCCGGCGGCCGGCGTGGAGGTGGTCCTCGCGTGCGGGGTGGTGCTCATGGGGTGCTCGCTGCTCCGTCCTCGCGGGTGGTGCGCGACCCGGAAGGCCCGGGCCGGCCCCGGAGCGGTGTCCGGGGCCCGGGCCCTTGGCGGCCCTCGGCGGGCCGGCGCCGAGGTCAGTTCCCGTCGCCGCCGGAGCGCAGGTAGGACAGGTCGGCCTTGACCGTGTCGATCGGGATGGCGAAGCCCAGGCCCACGCTGCCGGCGCTGGAGGAGGAGCTGCTGTCCGACGAGGAGCTGGAGTACATGGCCGAGTTGATGCCGATGATCTGCCCGCTCATGTTGATCAGCGCGCCGCCGGAGTTGCCCGGGTTGAGGGAGGCGTCGGTCTGGATCGCCTTGTACGTGGTGGTGGAGCTGCCGGTGCTGCCGTTGTACTGGTTGCCGCCGAAGGAGAACGGCCACTGGTCGCCCTGGCTGCCCTCGCTGCCCTGGCCGCCGAAGCCGCCGCCGCTTCCGCCGCTGCCGTAGCTCTGCTCGCTCTGGCCGTCCTCCACGGGCACGGTCACGTCGCGGTTCAGCGCGGAGACGATGCCGCTGGTGACGGTGTCGCTCAGCCCCTCGGGGGAGCCGATCGCGACGACCTGGTCGCCGACGGCCAGCCCGGCGGAGTCGCCGAGGATCGCCGCGGGCAGCCCGGAGGCGCCGTCCACCTTGATCAGCGCCAGGTCCTTCTTGGCGTCCGCGCCGACCAGGCTGGCACCGGCCGTCTTGCCGTTGTCGTACGTGACGGAGATCTGCTGGGCGCCGGCGATGACGTGGTTGTTGGTGATGATCTGGCCGTTGGAGGTGATGAGCACGCCCGCGCCGGTGGACTTGCCGTCCTGGGAGGTGGCGTTGATCTCCACCACGCTCGGGTTGACCGCCTTGTAGACCCCGGCGACGGTGCCGTTGACGGCGGACGCGTTGACGGCCGCGGCGGCGACGGTGCTGTTGCCGCTGTCCCCGGCCCGGCCGATCAGGGCGCCGGTGCCGCCGCCGATGACGGCGGCGACCACGGCCGCCGCGGCGATCAGGGCGTACGGGCGGCGCAGCCGGCGGCGGCCGCGCGGGGCCGGGTCGCCGGGCTGCGGGAAGCCGGAGCCGGAGGGGCCGGGGCCGGGGCCGTACGGCGGCGGCGGGGGGAAGCCGTCGCCGGAGCCGAAGCCCTGGCCCTGGCCGGCCGACTCGTCGTACCGCGCCACCACGGCGCCCTGGACGACGGTGGGCTCCTGCCCGGGCTCCGCCCCGGCCTGCGGACCGTACGCGGGACCTGCCTGCGCGCCGTACCGGGGACCGGGCTGAGGGCCGTACCCGGCCCGCTCGGCGGCGGTCGCGTGGGCGGCGCCGTAGCCGTAGCCGTCCTGGGTCCGCGGCTGGTCGGCGAACCGGGGCTCGTACGGGGCCTCACGGGGGGCCTCGTAAGCGGCCTCGTAGGCGGCCTCGTGCGGGGCGGTGCCGTACGCGGACCCGTCGGGGGAGCCGGCGCCGCGCTCGGGGTCGGACTGCAGAGAGTGCGGGTGCGGGTACCGGGGTTCGCCGCCTGGGGTTGCCTCCCAGGCGGAGCTCTGGGGGAAGCTGCTCTCACTGGTCATGTCTACGACTGTGTGCCCGGTTCATGAGAGCCGCCTGAGCGCACGCTGAGAAGCCCGCGAGAACCTGGTATGCCCGATATAAAGGAGCGCGGCCGCGCGGCCGCCGGGACCCTGCCGGTGGCCTGCCCGCTCGCGCCGTCCGGCACCCCGGGGCCGTCTCCGGCGCGGGTCCGCCCACCCCCGGACGGGCTACCGGAGAACTGCCGGAGGGCTATGGGGCCGATACCGCCGTATGGGGCGCGCAGCCGCACGAGCCGCGCACGACCAGCCGGGACGGGAACTGCCGCACCCGCTCCCGGTGCGAGCCGGCCACCCGCAGCCCGTCGTCGAGGACCGCGTCCACCGCCGCCCGGGCCATGGCCTGCCGGTCGGAGGCCACGGTGGTCAGCGGCGGGTCGGCCAGCGCCGCCTCCTTGACGTCGTCGAAGCCGGCCACGGCCAGCTCGCCGGGGACGTCGATGCGCAGCTCGCGGGCGGCCCGCAGCACGCCGATCGCCTGGTCGTCGGTGGCACAGAAGATGGCCGGCGGCCGGTCCGGGCCGGCCAGCAGCTCCAGGGCCACCTTGTAGGCGTCGTAGCGGTTGTACGGGGCCTGGAAGAGCCGGCCCTCGGTGGACCGGCCGGACTCCTGCATGGCCCGCCGCCAGCCCACCACGTGGTCGGTGACCGGGTCGCCCACCTCGGGGGTGACCTCGGTGCCGCCCAGGCAGGCCACGTACGCGTGGCCGTGCTCCAGCAGGTGCCGGGTGGCCAGTTGGGCGCCGCCGATGTCGTCGGTGACCACGGCCACGTCGTCGATCGCCTCGGGCCGCTCGTGCAGCAGCACCACCCGCGCGTCCCAGGCGTCGATCTCGGTGGCGGCGTTGCGGCTCGGGCCCTGGCTGATGAGGATCAGCCCGGAGACCCGCATGCCGAGGAAGGCCCGCAGGTAGTGCACCTCGCGCTCGTCGAGGTAGTCGGAGTTGCCGACCAGCACCATCTTCCCGCGCTCGGACGCCGCCTGTTCCACCGCGTGCGCCATCTCCGCGAAGAACGGCTGCCGGGCGTCCGGCACGATCAGCCCGATCAGGTCCGTGCGGCGGCTGGCCATGGCCTGCGCGACCCGGTCCGGGCGGTAGCCGAGCTGCTTGATGGCGGCGAGCACCCGCTCGCGGGTCGCCGGGGCGACCGGCCGGGGTCCGTTGTTGATGACGTAGCTGACGACCGCTGTCGAGGTCCCCGCCAGCCTGGCCACATCGTCACGCGTCACCTTGGGCACGGGGCGCAGTCTACGCGTGTTCAGACACGCGTCACATGGATCGTCATACGGTCTGCCCGGTGGTGGGGCGACTTCCGGCCCGGTCCGCGCGGCCGGCCCCCGGCTGGTTCTCGGTGACCGTCCCGGCGACGGTCCCCGGCTCCTGCCCGGCCTGCGCGCCCTCGGCCTTCTCCACCTGGTCGGCGGCGTCGTTCTGCTCGCTCCGGTCACTCCGGTCGTTCCGGTCGCCCTTCTCCGGGACGACGAAGCGGTAGCCGACGTTGCGCACGGTGCCGATCAGCGACTCGTGCTCCACGCCGAGCTTGGCGCGCAGCCGCCGCACGTGCACGTCCACGGTCCGGGTGCCGCCGAAGTAGTCGTAGCCCCACACCTCCTGGAGCAGCTGGGCGCGGGTGAAGACCCGGCCCGGGTGCTGCGCCAGGTACTTCAGCAGTTCGAACTCCTTGAACGTCAGGTCCAGGACGCGGCCCTTGAGCCTGGCGCTGTACGTCGCCTCGTCCACCGACAGGTCGCCGTTGCGGATCTCCATGGGGGAGTCGTCGGCGGTGATCTGCTGGCGGCCGGTGGCCAGCCGCAGCCGCGCCTCGACCTCGGCCGGGCCCGCGGTGTCCAGCAGCACGTCGTCGATGCCCCAGTCCGCGGTGACGGCGGCCAGGCCGCCCTCGGTCACCACCAGCAGCAGCGGGCAGCCCGGGCCGGTGGAGCGCAGCAGCTGGCACAGGCTGCGCACCTGCGGCAGGTCCCGGCGCCCGTCGACGAGGATGACGTCCGCTCCCGGGGTGTCCACCAGGGCAGGCCCCTCCGCGGGGGCGACGCGCACGCTGTGCAGCAGCAGCCCCAGCGCGGGCAGTACCTCGGTGGACGGTTGGAGGGCGTTGGTCAGAAGCAGCAGAGAACTCACCGGGCGCTCCCGTCGGTCGTTCTCCGGCCGGGGCGCGCCGTGGCGGGCGGGGCGGGCCGGCGGGGGAGACTGCGCCGTCGTGGCTGACTCAAACCGGACCCCTCCTTCGCCGTGGCGGGCGGCTGCGCTGCGGCCGGAAAGCACGAAAGGACCCGGGGGCGACATTGCCCAGGTCCTCTTCCCGGCAACAATAGCGGACATGAGGAGCCCCGCCGAGACCGAAGACCGTCATCCGCGCGAAACAGCAACCCGAACGGGTGGCCGGGCGCGCGCCGGGACGACGTGGCTGCGGACCTCCGACGGGGTGCTGATCGAGGCCGAACACCTGCCCGCCGCTGACGGTTCCGGGCACCTCGGCATCGTCCTCGCGCACGGGTTCACCGGCTCGCTCGACCGTCCCGCCGTGCGCCGGGCGGCACACCGGCTGACCCGCTCCGGCGGCGTCGTCACCTTCTCCTTCCGCGGCCACGGCGGCTCCGGCGGGCGCTCCACGGTGGGCGACCGGGAGGTGCTGGACCTGGACGCGGCGGTGCGGTGGGCGCGGCTGCTCGGGTACGCGCGGATCGCCACCGTCGGCTTCTCGATGGGCGGTTCGGTGGTGCTGCGGCAGGCCGGCGGTGGTGGCGCGGCCCCGGTGGACGCGGTGGTCTCGGTCAGCTCGCCCGCCCGCTGGTACTACCGCGGCACCGCTCCGATGCGCCGGCTGCACTGGGCGGTGACCCGGCCGATGGGGCGGGCGGTCTCCCGGGTGGGGCTGCGCACCCGGGTCGAGGCGCGCGGCTGGGACCCGGTGCCCTGCTCGCCGGTGGAGGCGGTGCCGCTGATCGCGCCGGCGCCGCTGCTGATCGTCCACGGCGACAGCGACGGCTACTTCCCGCTCGACCACCCCCTGTCGCTGGCCGAGGCGGCCGGCGAGGGCGCGGCGGAGCTGTGGATCGAGCGCGGCTTCGGACACGCCGAGAACGCCGCCGGACCGGAGCTGCTGGACCGCGTCGGACAGTGGCTGACCAGCCGCGTTCCCGCCCCGGACGAGGAGCCGGCGGCCGTCCCGGGACCGGGTGGCCGACCTGCCGCGTTGCCGGGCGGGCGCGCGGACGCGCCATGATGGACCCCGAGGACGGGGCGGCCGGACGGCCCGGAGGGCTCGGGACGACGCGGCCCCGCGGACCTCGGCGAACCCCCAGCGGACACGGAGCGGACACGGGAGCATGAGCGCAGCTGACACCGGAACGCGGCCGGCGGCGGGCACCATCCGCTACTGGGCCGCCGCGAAGGCCGCCGCGGGCACCGCGGAGGAGCCCTACCGGGCGGCCACCCTCGCCGACGCCCTCGCCGAAGCCCGTGAACGGCACACCCGGCGCCCGGAGTTCGCCCGCGTCCTGCGGCGCTGCTCCTTCCTCGTCGACGGCGAGCCCGTCGGCACCCGCGACCACCACGCGGTCCCCCTGCCCGACGGCGGCACGGTGGAGGTCCTTCCGCCGTTCGCGGGAGGATGACGATGAACGGCCAGTACGACGACCACAGCGGCGCGCCGACCGGGCCCCGGCCCGGCACCGGGCCCGCTGAGCCCTACGACCCCGGCTTCGACCCCGCTGCCCCCCACGGCTGGACGCCGGGGCAGCCGGCCCAGCCCGGCGGCCACGCGCCCGAGGGGTACCCGCCCCCGCCGTCTGGCGGCCCCGGCGGCCCGAGCGGGTACGAGCCCTCCGGCGGCTACCCGGGCTACGGCCCGCCCACGCCCGCCCCGGGCGGCTGGCAGAGCCCGGGCCCGGCGGCCCACGAGGGTGCCGGACACCCCGCCGGGCCGCCCGGGTACGGCGCGGGACCCGGTGGCTACGAAGGTGCCGGCTGGCAGGGCGGCGCCCCCGGTACGCCCGGCGCCCCTGCCGCCCCTGGCGCACCCGTCGACCAGGGCGTGCCCTACGGCGGGGCCGGACCTGTCGGGTACCAGGACGCCTCCTACGGCGCAGCCCCCGCCGGGTACCAGGACGCCTCCTACGGCGCCGCCCCCGCCGGGTACCAGGACAACCCCGGCTACCAGGGCGCCCCCTACGACAACAGCGTCCCCGGGTACCAGGGCGGCGGCTACGGCCACCCCGCTCCCGGGTACGCCGCGCCCGGCCCCGGCGGCGGGGCCGCCGCCCACGGTGCCGGGTACGACCCCGCGTACGGCCACGGCGTCCAGCCCGGCGGGGGCCCGGCGGCCGCCGCCTACGTGCCCGAGCCCATGGGCGGCCTGCTGCCCTCGGAGGCGGAGCCCGGCGCCGGGTTCGGCGCGCCCGCGACCGGGGGTGCCTGGGGCGGCCAGGGCGGCGGCGCCCCGGCCTGGGAGGCCGCCCCGGCGGCGGCCCCTCGTGGGGCGGGCCCCAGGAGGCGGCGCCCGGCTTCCCGTCCGGGCAGCCCGCACACGGAGCACCGGCCGGACCCGTCGGACCCGTCGGCCCCGTCGGACCCGTCGGCTTCGGCGGACCTGTCGGCTCGGCCGGACCTGGCGGACCTGGCGGCTCCGGCGGGCAGGACGAGCCGGAGCTGGAGCGGACCGCGACCCTGCCGGTGGTGGAGGCCGAGGGGCCGGCGCCCGCCGGTGCCCGCCGCACCGGCTCGCCGATCATCCCGCCGGGCATCCAGCCCGCCGCGCTGACCGCCGTGCTCGGGCTGCTGCTGGCCGGGGGAGCGGCGGCCGGCCGGCCCGTCCTCGCGGTGGTGCTGGTGCTGCTGGAGGCGGTGACGGCGGCCGGCTGGTTCCGGCTGAACGGGATGTGGCCGGCCCGGCAGGGCATCGCGCTGGCCTTCATGGGCGGGGTCGCCGCCGACGTGGCGGTGCTCTCGGTGAACGGCGGCCACGCCACGGCCGCGTTGCTGGGCACCCTCGGCGGGTGGCTGCTGCTGGTGCTGGTCCTCCAACTGCGCCACCACGGCTCCGCCGACGAGCGGCTCTCCTCGCTCACCGCGACCTCGGCGTCCACCCTGCTCGCCGTGGTGGCCGCGGGGTACCTGGCCGTCGACGCGCACTTCGGCTCCCACCCGGTGGTCACCGGCGCGGTCGCGGTGGCCGCGGCGGTGCTGGTGCGGGCGGTGCGGCTGCCGGGCGGCGAACCCGTCTCGCTGGCGGCCGCGTTCGCGGCGGCGGCCGTGGTCGGCGTGCTGGTCGGTTCGGCCACGGGCTTCGGCGGCGGCCACGGGCTGCTGCTGGGGGCCGCGGCGGGGGTGTGCGCCCTGGTGGGTCTGCGGGTGGCCAGCTACGACTGGCCCTCGCGGTTCGTCCACTTCACCGCCGGGGTGGCGCTGCCGCTGACCCTGGCCGCCCCGGCCGTCTGGATGCTCGCCGCGGCCCTGTCGTGATCCTCGGGCTCTGATCCCCTGATCCCCTGCTCCCCGGTCCCGGGGGCAGCCGCACGGCTGCCCCCGGGACCGTTTCCGTCCCGCCGCTTCCCGGCCGGCGAAGGACCGGGAGCGCCGTGCACGCCGGGAACGGCGTGCACGCCGTGCACGGCGTGAAGGGCGGGGGAAACGGCGGATAGGGGCGGCTACGGGCGGTTGGGCGGCTGTGGCCTGCCTCGTAATCGGCCCGCTCCGGGAACCACCGGGCGCCGCCGCACGTCAGCCGCAGCGGACGGGTCGAACGGAAGCACGGCCGACGGGGGCCGGGGGAACACGGTCAACGGGCCGGGGAAATGGCGGGCGCATGAAGGCGTGGCGAGTGGTCCTGGTCGTCGTGGTGGTCCTCGGCGGGCTGTTCGTCGCGGCGGACCGCGTGGCGGTGTCCGTCGCCCAGAAGAAGGCCGCCGAGAAGGCGCAGGCCGCCGAGGGGCTGAGCAGCCGGCCGAAGGTGTCGATCAAGGGGTTCCCCTTCCTCACCCAGGTCGCGTCCAGCGAGCTCGACCACGTGGCGATCAGCGCCGACGGGGTCTCCGTCAGTAGCGCCGGCAGCACCGTCCAGGCCAGGGACTTCCACGCCGACCTGTACGACGTGAAGCTCTCCAGGGACTTCGACAGCGCCGTCGCCGCCCGTGCCACCGGCGGCGCCGTGATCACGTACGCGGAGCTGACCCAGGCCGCACCGAAGGGCGTCACCGTCACCGCGCCCGGCACCTCCGCGACCGACGAGGTGCGGCTGACGCTCACCTTCATGGGCGCCCACGTGAGCGTGCTGAGCAGGATCTCGGTGCAGGACCCGGCGACGGACACGGTGCGGCTGCGCATGGAGGACGTGCCGAAGGAGATCAGCGGCCTGGGCCTGGAGGACGAGCTGCGGTCGTACGTCGACTTCAGCCCCCAGCTCGCCCACCTGCCGGAGGGCCTGCACCTCCAGTCCGTGACGACCGGCACCGACGGGGCAGCCGTCCGGTTCACCGGCACCGGCGTCCGTCTCGTCGGCTGAGACCACCGGCCCCCGCGGCGGCGGTCCGGCGCCGATCCCACCATTCGGACGATCGTGTCTCGCGATGCGACACGTCGGTGACACTCGGCACTCGGCTTGCCTACGATCGGGAGCCATGATGCGACAGGCGGATCTCACGAAGCGGCGGGCAGTAGACCTGTGCCGCGTCGCCGCCATGCTCTGTCGCACCTTCTGAGGGGCGCCCCCAGCCGTACCGCCGCGGCCCCGCGGCCCGGGTCCGGACCGGAGTGCCTGCCCCGCCACCGCTCTCGCGCCTGCCGATCAGGCGATCTCGACGCGCTGCCGCGTTCCACGCGGTCCCGCGTACCGCACGATCCGTACTGCCCCGGAGGAGAACAGCATGAGCCGCAGCGACGTCCTGGTCGACGCAGACTGGGTCGAGGCCCACATCGACGACCCCAAGGTGGTCATCGTCGAGGTGGACGAGGACACCTCTGCCTACGACAAGAACCACATCAAGAACGCCGTCCGCATCGACTGGCAGAAGGACCTCCAGGACCCGGTCCGCCGCGACTTCGTCGACCAGGCCGGCTTCGAGGCGCTGCTGTCGGCCAAGGGCATCGCCAACGACGACACGGTGGTCCTCTACGGCGGCAACAACAACTGGTTCGCCTCCTACGCCTACTGGTACTTCAAGCTGTACGGCCACGACGCGGTCAAGCTGCTCGACGGCGGCCGCAAGAAGTGGGAGCTGGACTCCCGCGACCTGGTGGCGGCGGTGCCGGTGCGTGAGGCGACCGAGTACAAGGCCAAGGCGCAGGACACCTCGATCCGCGCGTTCCGCGACGACGTCGTGGCCGCGATCGGCTCGCAGAACCTCGTCGACGTGCGCTCGCCCGACGAGTTCTCCGGCAAGCTGCTCGCCCCCGCGCACCTGCCGCAGGAGCAGTCGCAGCGCCCCGGCCACGTGCCGAGCGCCCGCAACATCCCCTGGTCGAAGAACGCCAACGACGACGGCACCTTCAAGTCGGACGAGGAGCTGACCCGGCTCTACGCCGACGAGCAGGTCGACCTGGCCAAGGACACCATCGCCTACTGCCGGATCGGCGAGCGCTCCGCGCTCACCTGGTTCGTGCTGCACGAGCTGCTGGGCGTCGCCAACGTCAGGAACTACGACGGTTCCTGGACCGAGTACGGCTCCCTCGTCGGCGTGCCGATCGAGCTCGGCGCCAACTGACACCGGGCCGGCCGCACCCCGGCCGGCTCTTCCCGGCTGACCGACCGCAAACCGGCCTGCTGAACCCGGCCGACCCGACACGGAGGACTGAAAAGCATGTGTGGAGCGAAGGCCGGGGGCCCGGACCTGTCGGGAGTCGACACGGCCAAGGAGACGATCATCCAGGGCTCGGTGACGCGTGACGGCGAGCCCGTGAGCGGCTACGTCCGGCTGCTGGACGGCGGCGGCGAGTTCACCGCCGAGGTGCCCACCTCCGCGACCGGGCAGTTCCGGTTCTTCGCGGCGCCGGGCACCTGGACGCTGCGCGCCCTCGTGCCGGGCACGACCGTGGACCGCACGGTCGTCGCCCAGCAGGGCACCGCCGCCGAGGTCGCCATCGCCGTGTGACGCCTCGCGACGTCCGCACCGGGCCGCTTCCCGCTCCGGCGGGGGCGGCCCGGCGCGGTTTCCGGGGAGCCGTCGGCGATCCCGCGGCGACCGTGCGGTCGCCGTGCGGCGGCCGGACAGTGGCCGTGCGGCGGCCGACGCGCCGGGACGCCGACCGGCGGCGGCGGTCAGCGGCGGTCGGCTACTCCGTACGGGTGCTGATCGGGCACACCGGACGTACCGTTGAAGTGTGTTCGCACGCCGCCGTCACCGCTACTACGCCATGATGGGCACCTGCGTCGTGCTCTTCGTCCTGGCGTTCACGGTCGTGCGCCTGTGGTCCCTGACAGCGGCCATCGCGATGTGCGTGGTGGCCATGCTGATCCCCCCCGTGGCGGCGATCGTCGCCAACCGCAGGGGGCCGGACGACCACTGGTGGGACGAGGAGGAGGGTCAGTCCGGGCAGCGGCCCGGCGGCCCCGAGCCGGGTGCGCCGGACCTCACCGGCCACCGCACCCGCACCTCCGGCAGGCACGGTCGGCTGGGCAGCTCCGGTGATCCGGAGTCCGACGCCTGGTGGGCCGAGCTGGACGACCGCAGCCGCAAGGACCGGCACGAGTAAGTAGCGGCACCCGCCTGACCGCCCGGACCCGGTCCGGACGGCGGGCCGGAGCGTACCGGGCGCCGGACGACGGCGCGCGGTACGGCCCAGGCGGCCACCCCCGGGTTCAACGGCTCTCCTTGAGGCCGCTGCGGCTTCGACGTCGCCGCGGCTTCGACATCGCCGCGGCCTCGACGTCGCCGCGGCCTCGGTCTCAGTCTCAGTAGACGAGGGCCTGGACGCCGTCGCCCATGATCTCGCTGACGAACACCTGCGCCCCCGCGATCCGCACACCGTCGATGACGTCCGCCTCGGTGATGTCGCGCCGGGCCGCGCACTGGGTGCACAGGGTGACCCGGCCGCCCGCCAGCAGCGAGGACAGCAGGTCCGGCAGCGGCGCGGAGTGCGGCAGTTCGAACTCGGCGGCCCGGCCCGGCAGCGCGAACCAGGCGGACTCACCGGTCAGCCACAGCGAGACGTGCACGCCGCTGGCCACGGCGATCGCCGCCACGGTGAACGCCTGCGAGCACCGCTCGGGCGCGTCCGCGCCCGCCGTCACTTTGATCACGAGTTCCTTGGTCACGGCTTCACCTTAAGCGGTGGTATAAAGCTGACCTACGTGTGCCACACACGTGGTTGGGGATCGTGCCCGGGGGGGCCTGGTGGGAATCGTGGGCGGCGTACGCCGTCTTCTGCGGGGGATCGCCGCGGCGGTGTGCTGCGCGGCTGTGCCGTTCGTCGTCGTGGCCTGTTCGAGTGCCCCGGCGTCGCGGGCGGCCCTGCCGGCCGGTACCGCGTCCAAGGGTGCGGCCGCTCCGTCCGGCTCCGCCCCGCGCCGTACGCCCTCCGCCACGGACCGGCCGACCACCACCGCGAGCCCCCGGACCGGCAACGGCTCGTCCGCCGCCGACCTGCGCTCCTACTTCCCGGCGCTGCCCGCGGGTGCTCAGGCCGAGGGCGACCCCGAGGGGTCCGCGTCCACCGCCGACGAGATCGCCGCCGTCTCCGACGACGCGGACGGCACTCTGCGCCGACTCCGTTCCCACGGCTTCCGCGACGCGGCCGTCCGCACCTACCTCACCGCCGGCGGCGGTACCGAAGTGAGCGTCCAGCTCGCCCGGTTCGCCGACGCCGGCCAGGCGGCCGACTTCTACGCCGACGCCACCTACCAGGGCACGCGGCTGGCGCTGTCCGACGGTTATCCGGCACGCGCCTACGACCTCGCGTCCGGCACGGCCGAGTCGGACGACACCCTGCTGGCCACCTCCTACCAGGGCGACGTGCAGATCACCCTCACGGTGACCGGCGGCGCGCACCCCTCCAGCACCCTCCTCCGGTCGCTGCTCGACGAGCAGCACCGCAGGCTCGCGACCGGCCGCTGATCCGGCCTCTCTCCCTTCCTCTCCCCACCCGTGGAGTGACCCTTGTCCGACCAGACGCCGACCGCGGCCCCCGTGCCGCCGCCGGACCCCCTACCGGCGGCTTCGGCCGAGGCCCCGGCCCCGAGCCAGCCGCCGATCCCGGCCCCGAGCCAGCCGCCGAGCCAGGCCCCGAGCCGGGCCCCGATCCCGGCCCAGGCCCCGCCCGCGCCGCCGCTCCCGCCGACACCGCCCGCGCCGCCACTCCCGACGGCCCCGCCGACACCGCCGCCGCCGGCCGCGCCTCCGCGGGTCGGGCTGCCGCCCGTTCCCCCGGTGCCGCCCGCGCAGGAGCCCGCGCCACCGGTTCCAGCGGGTACCGACGCCGACCCCGCTGAGGCCGCCGTGGGCGACCCGCTCGCCGACCCCGGCGCGCCGTTCGCCCCCGAGCTGCTCGCGTCCGGCGCCGAGCCCACGAAGGTGCGGCGGCGCCGCCCGGCGCTGCGGCTGACGGCGGCGGCGCTGGTGCTCGGCGTCCTGGCGGGCGGCGGCACGGGCTACTGGGTCCAGAAGCGGCGCGCCCCCACCCCGCTGCCGCCGCTGGCCACCAGAGTGCTGGACCAGCCCAAGGGCGCGGGCACGGTGCCGGAGGCCCTGCCGGCCGACGAGGACGGCGGCGCGGTCTTCAGCGGCGACCTGCTGAAGCTGCTGCTGCCCACGCCCAAGGGCGCGCACGAGATCGACCGGAGCTGGATCACGCTCGCCCAGTACGCCTCCTTCTACGGCGAACCGGCGGAGATGTTCGTCACGCTCAGTGACAACGACTACCAGCGTGGTGTGGAGGCGTCCTGGAAGGACGGCAAGACGAAGGTCACGATCAACCTCGTCCAGTTCCGCGACGAGGCCACGGCGTACACCCCGAAGTTCTTCACCAACGAGGAGTACTACGACTACGAGATCACGCCGGACGCCATCCCGGGCGTCGTGAACGGCAGCGCCTGGGGCTCGGGAGAGACGCCTGTCTACGCCGGCTCCGACGGCGCCCCCTACTCGGGCTACGCGAACGCGCAGATCGGCAACCTCTACGTCGAGATGTGGCAGGGGTCGTCCAAGCCGGTGGCGTCCTCGACCATGGTCTCCCTGATGAAGCGTCAACTGGAGCGGATGTGAGCGACCTGACCCCCGAGGCGCACGAGCCCCTTCCGGAGAGGCCCTCCGAAGCCCTCCCACCCGCGCCTGAAACGGCCGCATCCGCACCCGAATCGACGTCACCCGCATCTGGTTCGGCCGAGGCCGCACCCGAGATGACCGGCCCCGAGCCGGCCGATCCCGCGCCCGCGCCGTCCAAGCCGATGGCCGAGCCGCCCGTCGGATCGGCCGAGGGAGAGTTCCCGCCCGCGCCATCGGAGGAGCAGGAGCAGGAGTTCGTCCCCCTCAGCCGACGCCGGATCGCGCTGATCGCCGTCGGCGCCCTGGCGGTCGTGGCGGCGGCGGTCGGCATCGGGCACGCGGTGCGGCCTGACACGGACGGCGGCACGCCCGCGAAGGCCGGGGCCACGCCCTGGAGCCAGAGCGCGTCGGCCGGACCGGAGAAGAAGGCGTATGGCGTCATGTCCGGCGGGAGCCACTACGGGAGCCTGCGGCTGATGCTCCTGCCGGTGCCGAGCGGCTGGTCGCCGGGTCAGGACGTCGAGCAGTACGGCAACGACGCGGCGCTCGACGCGGCGCAGGCCGTTCCCCTCTTCTTCGGGCCCAGCTTTCAGAACGCGAAGGCGAAGGAGGAGGAGAAGCAGGTCGCGGCCGAGTTGCGCTTCGAAGGCGCCGGGGTACGGACGTACACGTCGGCCCCGTACGGTGCGACAGCCACGGTCGAGGTCTACCAGGTGCACAACCAGCAGCTGCTCAAGAAGCTCTTCGCGAACTACACCCAGGGGAAGGACTTCCCGACCCCCGGCGCCGGAAAGGGCAAGGGCCCCGCGGTCGACGGCTACCCCCACGCCGCCTGCTCCGCCCCGACCGAGTACGTCCTCCAGTCCATGAGGTGCGAGGACGTGGAGGGCGACCTCCTGGTCAGCGTCACCGCGGACAGCGTCAAGCCCATGAACACCCTGGAGATCGTCGACCTCTTCCGCCAGCAGCTCGACCGGGTCAAGGCCCCCGGAGAGGCAGTCTGATGACCGAGACCACTCCCGAGACCGCTCCCATACCCCCGGCCCCCGAGTCGGAGCCGCCCACCGAACCCCCGGCTGCCGCTCCCGCCCCCGCCCCCGCCTCGGAGGAGGCCGACGGGCCGGACCTGATGGAACCCACCCTGGAGTCCACGAGCCAGCCCGAGCCCGAGCCTGAGTCCGGGCCTGGGGCCGAGCCCGGGGCCGAGCCCGTCCGCGACCAGCGCCGCCGGCTGCGGACGGTCCTGCGCTGGACCACCGCCGTCCTCGTCTTCGCCGTCGCGGGCGGCGCCACCGCCTACGGGGTGACGCAGCCGCAGCGCACCCGCCTGCCCGGGCTGCACACCCCCGGCGACGGCCGCTGGACGTATCCGCCGGTCGCCCTGCCGAAGCTGCCGCCCGGCAAGCCGCGCCCGCTGGTCACCGAGAACCCCGGCGGCATCCACTACGTCGACCTGCGCTCGCTGCTGCTCCCGGCGCCCGAGGGGGCGAAGGCCGATGCCGCCTTCCCGGGCACCGGCGGATGGCTCCCGTCGAAGACGTACCTGGACGCCTACCAGTGGGACTACTCGGGCCAGGTGGGGGACGAGGACCGCGCTCTCGACGGTGACGGCCTGCGGCACGTCGCGGCCAGCGCCTGGACCACCCCGGACGGCACGCGGACCGAGGTGTACCTGGTCCAGTTCATCACCGCCGGGTACGCCGACCTCTACCAGACCACCGCCGGCGAGGAGACGGTGAAGGGCACCGTCTCGCCGACCCTGGACACGGACGCGACGCGTCAGGGCATCCCCAAGGGCGAGACGGTGAACGCCCTGGTCCAGCCCCCCGAGCACCGTGGTGCCGTCGCGACCCGGTACGCCACCATCCTGGCCGGCGACACCTTCGCACTGGTGGTCCAGACCCGCAAGGACTCGGTGCCGACGGCGCCGTTCGAGCAGACCGTCCGGCTCCAGGCCCAGCTGCTGGGCTGAGCGAACGGTCCGGCCCCGGACCGGCCCCGGACTGGGCCGATCCGGGGCCGAACCGGGGCCGCGCCGCACGTCGGGCGGCCTGGCGCGGCCCGGTCGCGGGCCGCGCACTAGACTCGTCAGCGGCCGCTGAACCGCCGGCCGTACCGCCTCCCCGCCCGAGGAGCACGTCCGTGGCAATCCAGTACTTCTTCGACGCCCTGCTCATCCTCGTCTGCGTGGGTGTGGCCGCGTTCACCCTCTTCGCGGTGAGCAAGCTGTACCAGGGCCAGCGCTGACATGATCGAGATCCCGTCCGACCTCCACCCGGACCTGGTCCCCCTGGCGTTCCTGCTGGGCAACTGGACCGGTGCCGGCGTCCACGACTTCCCGGGCGCCGAGAAGTGCAACTTCGGCCAGGAGGTGGCCTTCACGCACGACGGCCGCCCGTTCCTGGCGTACTCCTCGCGTACCTGGGTGCTCGACGCCGAGGGCAACAAGGACCGCCCGCTGGAGAGCGAGACCGGCTTCTGGCGGATCGACGCCGAGCGCAAGGTCGACGTCACGATCACCCGTGACGAGGGTGTCGTCGAGATCTGGACCGGAGAGCTGGCCGAGGGCAAGCCGCAGATCGACCTCGTCACGGACGCCGTGGCCCGGCTGCCGGTGGCGCCCGACTACAGCGGCGGCAAGCGGCTGTACGGCTACGTCAAGAGCGACCTGATGTGGGTGGGCGAGAAGTCCACCCCGGCGGTGCCGATGCGCCCCTACATGTCCGCGCACCTGAAGAAGGTGGTGGACCCGCGCGAGTGGGCCGCCGACCTGAAGGACCTCCCGGACGACGGCATCGCGTTCTTCAAGTAGGCGAGGCGTTCTCGGGAGGCGTTCCCCAAGATCCCCGGGGGCGCTCCCCACGAGGGGCGGGCCGGGCGGCCCGCCCCTTCCGCGTCCGGGCTTCCGCCCGCCGGGTCCGCGGCGGCCCGCCGCCGTTCCGGGGGCTGCCGGGTGCCTCCGACCTACACTTGCCGTGTGGCGAGCACCGACTGGAAGAGCGACCTGCGGCAGCGCGGCTACCGGCTGACCCCGCAGCGCGAGCTTGTCCTGGAGGCCGTCGACACCCTCCAGCACGCGACGCCGGAGGGCATCCTGTGCGAGGTGCGCAAGACCGCCTCCGGCATCAACATCTCCACCGTCTACCGGACCCTGGAGCTGCTGGAGGAGCTGGGCCTGGTCAACCACGCCCACCTCGGGCACGGCGCCCCCACCTACCACCTGGCCGACCGCTACGACCACATGCACCTGGTCTGCCGCGACTGCGACCGGGTGACCGAGGCCGACGTGGAGCTGGCCGCCCCGCTCAAGGCGGAGCTGCGCGAACGGTTCGGCTTCGAAACGGACATGCAGCACTTCGCGATCTTCGGCCGCTGCCGCGACTGCGCGCGGGACGCCGCACCCGAGGGGCCGGCCGGGCCCGAGGGTTCCTGAGCGGTCGGCGCCCCGGCCGCCCCGGCTGCCGGGGGGCGGGCCTTCCGTACCCCGCCCGCGGTGTCCCGAGGGGCGGAAGCCGACGGGCGGTGCGTGCGTACAGTCGTACGCTTGACGGCATGACGAAGAGCCCCTTGCTGTCGCTGCCCGGCGCCGTCCCCGCGGAAGGCCCTGACGAGGGTGTCGCCGCCCACTACGGCGACTTCTTCCGCGAACAGCGCGCGCTGGCGGACGGCACCGGCTTCGTGGACCTCTCGCACCGCGGCGTGGTCACCGTCTCGGGCGCGGACCGGCTGTCCTGGCTGCACCTGCTGCTCACCCAGCACGTCGAGCAACTGCCGCCGCAGCAGGCGGTGGAGGCGCTGGTCCTGTCCGCGCACGGCCACATCGAGCACGCCCTGTACCTGGTCGACGACGGCGCCACCACCTGGGTGCACGTCGAGCCCGGTACGCAGGAGGCGCTGACGGCCTACCTGGAGAGCATGAAGTTCTTCTACCGGGTGGAGGTCGAGGACGCCACCGACCGGTACGCCGTGGTGTACCTGCCGGCCGGTTCGATCACCCCGCTCGACCCGTCCTGGACGGTCCGCGAGACCGCCCACGGCCGGGACGTGTTCGTGCCGCGCGAGCGGCTGGAGGAGTTCGCGGCGCAGGCCGGCCCGCCGGCCGGGGTGCTCGCGCACGAGGCGCTGCGGATCGAGGCGCACCGCCCCCGGCTGGGCCTGGAGACCGACCACCGCACCATCCCGCACGAGCTCGGCTGGCTGGAGAGCGCGGTCCACCTCGACAAGGGCTGCTACCGGGGCCAGGAGACCGTCGCCCGGGTGCACAACCTGGGCCGTCCGCCGCGCCGCCTGGTCTTCCTGCACCTGGACGGCAGCGAGGTGCGGCTGCCCGGGCACGGCGCGCCGGTGCGGATCGCGGAGGAGGGCGGGGACGGCCGGACGGTCGGCTTCGTCACGTCCTCGGCACGGCACTGGGAGCTGGGGCCGATCGCGCTGGCGCTGGTGAAGCGGAACACCCCGGAGCGGGCCACGCTGATCGCCGACGAGAACACGGCGGCGGCCCAGGAGACGGTGGTCGCCCCGTAGCTCTCGCCTCTCGGCCCCGGCCCCGAAGGCACGGGTCCGGGTCCGGGGCCGGGTCCGGGGCCGGGGCTCGGAGGTGCGGACCGCCTCAGAAGTCGAGGACGACGGTGAAGGGGCCGTCGTTGGTGAGCGACACCTTCATGTCCGCGCCGAAGACGCCGGTGGCCACCGTGGCGCCCAGCGAACGCAGTTGCGCCACCACCTCGTCCACCAGCGGCTCGGCCAGCGAACCCGGCGCGGCGGCGTTCCAGGTGGGTCGGCGCCCCTTGCGGGCGTCACCGTAAAGCGTGAACTGGCTGACCACCAGAAGAGGGGCGTCGATGTCGGAGCAGGAGCGTTCCTCCGGCAGGATGCGCAGGCTCCACAGCTTGCGCGCCAGAGCCGCCGCCTTCTCCTTGGTGTCGTCGTGGGTCACCCCGACCAGGACGCACAGCCCCGGCCTGTCGATGGCTCCGACGGTCTCCCCGCCGACCACGACCTTCGCCTCGCTCACCCGTTGGGCCACCGCTCGCATGCCGCTCATTGTGGCGCTCCCGTCCGGTTTCCCCCAAACGGGTGAGGCGGTGCGGTGGGCCGACCGGGTGCGGCCGGTCGGCGGCTTCGTACACCTGTCGTGACGGCCGTTCGGGTGCAGAGACGCTGCGGGCGGCACGTGCCAGGTGGCAGCATCGAGCCGGGCGGCGTACGGGTCGGCCGCCCGGAGGGGACGTCGCAGGCATGACCACATCCGGCACCGGAGAGCCGTCGGGCACCGCCGAGACGGCCGTGCCCGGCACCCCCGTACCGACGGCCGCCGTCCCGGCGGCGCCCACGAGGAAGGGCCATCCCATGCTGAAGGCCGACGCGACGGGCCCGCTGCGGCCGCCCGCCCCGCGCAGCCCGCTCGCGGACCACGCGGCGCCCGGCGCCGCCGTGCCCGATCCCGCGGACCCGCCGACGGCGGGAGCCGTCCGGGAGGCCGGCCCGGACGCCGGGGACGCCGGGCGGGGGCCGGGCGGGTGCGGGACGCGGGCGGCGTGGACGCCCTGCTCGCCGCTCTGGACGCCGACGTCCTCCTGGCCGCGCTGGACCTGGCCGCGCTGCGCGCCCTGCGGCGCGAGGCACAGCGGGAGGAGGCCGACCTGTCGTACCTGCGGCGCATGCTGCACGGCCGGATCGACATCCTCCAGGCCGAGCTGGGCCGGCGCGGCGGGCGGCAGCCCGCCGAGGGCAGTCCCGCGGAGGCCGCGCCGGTCGTGGACCGGCTCTCGGAGATCCTGGCCGACGGGCCGGCCCCGGTCCGCTCCTCCGCCCGGCACGTCACCCTCGGCACGCCGCTGACCCGGCGGGTGCGGGCACTGGCCGAGGCGGTGCTCTCCGAGGTGGAGCTCTCCGACCTCGACGCCCGCACCGACCCCGAGCTGAACACGGCCATGCGTCGGCTGGCCCGGCACGAGAGCTACGTCTCCCGGCGTCGGCAGGCCCTCCAGCGGGCGGTCGACGGCTGCTCGGCCGAGATCACCCGCCGCTACCGGGTCGGCGAGGCCCGGATCGAGGACCTGCTCCCGGAGGACTGATCCCGCCGCGCTCGGCCCGTCTCGTCTCGTCTCAGCTCGGCCCGGCTCGGCCCGGCTCGGCTCGTCTCGTCTCGCCGGGTGCCGGCGACGGCCGGCGGGCCGCCGGGGAGGCTGCGGACGCGTGGCCGGCGACGAGGTCGGCGCGCGGGCGGTCACGCGCCGGACCCGGACGCGCCCTCGACGCGGCCTGGCCGCGCACGGTGCTCTCGGACGAGTCGGTCCGCTGCTTCCCGCAGCCGGTCCGGCCGGCCGACCCGGCCGCGTCCGCGATCCCCCGGGGCGCACATCCACTGCACCGGCAGCAGGCCGGAGGGCATCGCCCTTCGCCCTTCGCCCGTCGCCCTTCGCCCCGTCCCCGCGACGCGGCCTGAGGGCACCGCGTCGCAGGTGGGGGAGTTGCGGAGCGGCCGTGACCGCATGATCACCAGCCCGTTTGAGCCGGCCGGACGTCTCCTGAAGGCCGGCTGACCCGGTCCACCGGCCGGCGCCCCGCCGCGCCCCGCCCGTCGTCCTCCTCCGGGCCCGCCCCGCTGCCCGCCGCCCCGAAATCCCTGTGCGCGGCGGGGAGACGAGTGCGTACGGTGCCTCGCGTGACCATCGACATCCGCACCGTCAAGGAGTCCGACCTCGCCGAGTGGGTGCGCGCCCTCAATACGGGCTTCCACCGTGCTCCGACCAGTCCGCCGGAGGAGGTGGCGGTCCGCGGTTCCCGGCTCGACCTGGACCGCACCCGCGGCGCTTTCGACGGCGACCGCTGCGTCGCCACCTTCCGCAGCATGCCGCGGGAGCTGACCGTGCCCGGCGGCGCGGTGCTGCCCGCCTCGGCGGTCACCAACGTCTCGGTGACCAGCACCCACCGGCGCCGCGGCCTGGCCAGCCGCATGATGGCCGCCGACCTGGCCGACGCCAAGGCCCGCGGTGACGCCGTGTCGATCCTGATCGCCGCCGAGTACCCGATCTACGGCCGGTTCGGCTTCGGCCCGGCCACCTGGGTGTCCGAGTGGTCGGTCGACGTGCCGCGCGCCCAGCTCGACCGCCGCTACTCCGGTCCCGAGGACGGCGGCCGGGTGGACCTGGCCGCGCAGGAGGAGGTGCGACGGCTCGGCCCGGACCTGCACGACCGGTTCCGGGCCGGCGTCCCGGGCGCGATCAACCGCCCGGGGTACTGGTGGGAGATGAACACCGGCCAGGCCCAGTACCCCGGCGACGGCTGGCGCGAGCCCTACTGGGCCTTCTACCGGAACCCGGCCGGCGAGGTGGAGGGCCTGGCCGCCTGGGTCGTGAACGACCGCGAGTGGCGGGGCAAGCTGCCCCACACGGAGCTGGCGGTGCTGGGGCTGACGGCCACCACGGCCGCCGCCGAGGGGGCGCTGTGGCGGTTCCTGCTGTCGCTGGACTGGATAGCCCGGCTGCGGACCGGGTTCCGCCCGCCGGACGACGTCCTGCCGCTGCTGCTGGGCGACCCGCGGGCCGCCCTCGTCGAGGCGAACGCCGACTTCATGTGGCTGCGGCTGCTGGACGTCCCCGTGGCGCTGTCGGCCCGCACCTACGCCGGCGGGCCCGCCTCCCTGGTGCTGGAGGTGCGCGACGAGGCTGGCCTGGCCGGGGGCCGGTTCCGGCTGGAGACGGCCGCGGACGGCACGGCCGTCTGCGCGCCCGTCACGGCCGCGGCCCCGGCGGACGCGGACCTCTCGATGGACGTCGGCGACCTCGCCTGCCTCTACCTCGGCGACGAGTCCGCGAGCCGGCTGGCCGCGCTGGGCCGGGTCACCGAGCACCGCGCGGGGGCGGTGGCCGCGGCGACCGGGCTCTTCCGCACGCCGCGCCGCCCCTGGTGCCCCGACGTCTTCTGACGCCCGGGTTCCGACGCGGCCGGTCCTGACGGTCCGGTCATGACGGGTCCCCGGCCCGGGCAGGGGGCGCTCCGGGGGGCGGCGGGCGGCACCGACCGGCATGCGCCGACGGCCGAAGGGCCGGGGCGGGGGCTACCGGAGGTGCTGGACCATCCAGCGCTCCGGGTCGGGCAGCGGCTCGAACCCGGCCTTGGCGTACACGCCGTGGGCGTCCTGCGTGGCCAGCAGGACGCGGCGCACGCCGCACGGGGCGAGGTGGTCGCGTACGGCCCGGGCGAGCCGGGTGCCCAGCCCGCGCCCCCGGGCCTCCCGGTCGACGTAGACGTCGCAGAGCCAGGCGAACGTCTCGTGGTCGGTGACCACCCTCGCGTAGCCGCGCTGCTCCCCGGTGGCCACCTCGTAGGCGCCGAAGTTGAGCGAGCCGGCCACCGCGGCCTCCTGCTTCTCCAGTGTCCGGCCGGCGGCCCAGTAGGAGTCGGTGGACAGCCACCGGTGCACGCGGGGGACGTCCAGGCGGGCGGGGTCCGTGGAAATCTCGTACATGACCGGGAGCGTAGTTCTGCTTAATGGTTCGCGTACAGCAATTAACTGGACCTTGACTACGGGCCGGCGTCACACTCGTCGCATGATCCATGTACCGCTCGTCACGCCCTTCGCGGCGGACGGCCGACTGGACGAGGCCGCGCTCGCGGACCTCGCGCAAGGGGTACTGGCCGACGGCGCCGCGGGGCTCGTCGCGCTCGGCACCACGGGGGAGCCGTCCGCGCTCGAACCGGAGGAGCGGGCGGCCGTCACCGCCGTCGTCGGGCGGGCGTGCCGGGAGCACGGCGCCCGCTTCACCCTCGGCGTGCAGGGCGGCGACACCCGCGGCACCGCCCGGGCCCTGGCGGCCCTGGAGCGGCTGCCGCAGCCGCCGGACGCCGCGCTGGTGACCGTGCCGGCGTTCACCCGTCCGGGGGAGGCCGGGGTGATCGCGCACTTCCGCACCCTGGCCGCGGCCTCGCCGGTGCCCCTGATCGCCTACCACGTGCCCTACCGCACCGCCCAGCCACTGGGCGCCGCGGCGCTGCTGGACCTGGCGGCCATCCCCGGCGTGGCCGGCGTGAAGTACGCGGCCGGCGGGATCGACGCGGAGGCGGTGGAACTGCTGGGCGCGCTCGGCCGCGCCGAGGACTCCGAGGACTCCGAGGACTCCGAGGATTCCGAGGGCACCGGCGGTGGCTCTGGCGGTGGCTCTGGCGGTGGCTCAGGCGGTGGCGCCCTCGGCGGTGGTGCCAGCGGTGCCAGTGGTGGCGGCTTCGAGGTGCTGGCCGGGGACGACGTGGTCGCGCCGGCGCTGCTGGCGCTGGGCGCGCACGGCGGCATCCTGGCCTCCGCCCATCTGGCCACCGCGCGCTGGGCCGAACTGGCCGCCGGCGGCGGGCGCGCCCTGGGCCACCGGCTGGCGGCGGTGGCCGCCGCCCTCTTCCGGGAGCCGAACCCCGTCGTCGTCAAGGCGGTGCTGCACGCCCAGGGCCGCATCCCCACCCCGGACGTGCGGTTGCCGCTCCTCCCGGCGGCCGCGGCCTCCCGTACGGCGGCGCTGGCGGCCCTGGAGCGGCTGGACGCGCTGCCGCCCGCCCCGGTGCGGGCCCCTGCACCGGTCACCGAGCCCGCCGCCCCGTAGCAACCGCCCGCCGTATGTCTCGGCGACTGGACCTGGGCGGCGCGGTACCGGGTGACCGGGTGATACTCGAAGCGGCAGAACCCAGCGAAACGCCCCGAAAAGCGTGACCGTGTGTGGCAGGGCGTGAACGGGCGCCGTCGTCCAGGGGTCGCCGTACCCCGCCGCGCACCGGAGCGCGGGAGCGGGAAGCACGACCGGCAGCGTGGCCGGCACACGACCGGCAGCGCGGCCGGCGAACCACCGGCAGCGCCGCCGGGCACACCACCGGCGAGGTTGGCCGGCACACCACCGGCGCACGCGGCCGGGCACACGACCGGCGACGCGGCCGGTGGACGAACGGAGAAGGAGTGTCATGAGGATCGGAATCGTCGGAGCCACCGGGCTGGTCGGCGGGGTCGTGCGCGAACTGCTCGCCGAGCGGAAGTTCCCGGTGACGCAGCTGCGGCTCTTCGCCTCGGCCCGTTCGGCCGGCAGCACGCTGCCGTGGGCCGCCGCGCCGGGCGGCGAGGTCGTCGTGGAGGACGCCGCCACCGCCGACTGGACCGGCCTCGACGTGGTGATCTTCTCGGCCGGCGGCGGCACTTCCCGTGCCCTCGCGGAGAAGGTCGCAGCCGCGGGCGCCGTGGTGATCGACAACTCCTCCGCGTGGCGCCGCGACCCGGAGGTGCCGCTGGTCGTCTCCGAGGTGAACCCGCACGCGCTGGCCGACCGGCCCAAGGGGATCGTCGCCAACCCCAACTGCACCACCATGGCCGCCATGCCGGTGCTGCGCCCCCTCCACCAGGAGGCCGGCCTCGTGGCGCTGGTCGCCAACACCTACCAGGCGGTGTCCGGCGGCGGGCTGGCCGGCGTCCGGGAGCTGCACGGCCAGTCCGTCCAGGTCACCGAGCGGGCCGACCGCCTCACCTTCGACGGCGAGGCGCTGGAGTTCCCCGAGCCGGCCGTCTACAAGCGCCCGATCGCCTACAACGTGGTGCCGTTCGCCGGGAACCTGGTGGACGACGGCCTCTTCGAGACCGACGAGGAGCAGAAGCTCCGCAACGAGTCGCGCAAGATCCTGGAGATCCCGGACCTGAAGGTCTCCGGCACCTGCGTGCGGGTACCGGTCTTCTCCGGCCACTCGCTCCAGATCAACGCCCGCTTCGAGCGCCCGATCAGCGTCGAGCGCGCCTACGAGCTGCTGGCCGCCGCGCCGGGCGTGGCGCTCTCCGAGATCCCCACCCCGCTGGAGGCCGCAGGCAAGGACCCGTCCTTCGTCGGCCGCATCCGCCGCGACGAGACGGTCGAGAACGGCCTGGCGCTCTTCGTCTCCAACGACAACCTGCGCAAGGGCGCGGCCCTCAACACGGTGCAGCTCGCGGAGCTGCTGGCGGTCGAGCTCGGCGCCGTCACGGCGTGACGGCGGTGGCCCGCGGCTGAACGGCGGGCCGTGGCGGGAAGCGGCGGCGGGCGCGGTCAGGACCGCGCCCGCCGCCGGGCCGTTTCGCCGCCGGGCCGTTTCGCCGCCGGGCCGTTTCGCCGCCGCGCCGTTTCGCCGCCGGGCCGAGGGCCCGGGGCGGTCAGCCGTCCCCCGGGTCAGCCGTCGCGGTGAGCCGTCCCCGGTCAGCCGTCCCCGGTGAGCCGGTCGAAGACCGCCAGCACCGTCTGCGCCTGGAGTTCGGCCTGCGCGTCCACCGGCACCCACACCGGGTCGTGCAGCTCCTGCACCTCGGCCGCCCAACGGGCGAGCTGGCGCTCGCACACCTCCCGGACCTGCGTCTGGGCGCTGCCGCCCGGGGTGTCCAGCAGGCGCAGCAGGGTGCCCAGCGCGCGCATCGTGATGCGGCGGGCGGCGATGTCCAGCGCGGCCAGGTGCGCGGCGGCCAGCGGCAGCGGGGCGAGGTGCAGCCGCTCCCAGTCCGCGGCGACGCGCGGGCAGACCGCCGTCAACTGCTGTGCGACTCCGAGCAGATGGGCGGTGTCCGGGGTGGGCGGCAGCACCGCCCGAGCCTCCGCGAGCAGCACCCGCGCACGGTCGCCCTGCCCGCGCAGCATCCGTGCGAGGCCGTCCAGCGCCCGGCGCGGGTCCGGATGGGGCGCCGTGTCGGCCACCCGGTGCCCGGCCCACATCGGCACCTCGAAGAGCGCGGTCATGCCGCCGTAGCGGTGCGGCCGCACCCAGGTGCCGCGGCGCACGTCCTCCGGTGAGCTGTCGAACCGTGCGCCCGCCACCCCCTCGGGCGCGTCCGGCTCCGGCAGCACGTAGACGCCGGGCCCGGACGGCCGCCAGAACATGGCGTCCCACGTGCCGGTCTGCACCGGCACCCCGTGCTCGGCGGAGAGCTTCGCCAGCGGGTCCGCCAGCCCCGGCACGTCCCGGGTGAGCTGCACCCAGGAGCCGCCGATGTCGTTGCCGTGCAACGAGCAGACGAGGAACGGCTGCCGCTGGTCGATGAAGTCCACCAGGGCTCGGGACTCCGGGAGCTGGTCGTCGGCGGGGCGGACCGAGGGTGCCCACTCGGGCTGTTCGTCGGCCGGCGGGCGGTAGGCGTGCCGGTAGTGCGCGGCCGGGGTGCGGCGTACGGCCGGGCCGGCCTCGTTGCGGACGGTGCCGTCCGGGTCGAGGCAGAGCAGGAAGTGCCAGGTGGTGTCGGCGCCCGCGTGCAACTCGGGGTTGCTGACGACGAGTTCGGCCAGCCGCAGGGCGGTGGCCGGACCCACCCGCTCGTCGGCGTGCGGCGCGGCCACCACCAGGACGTTCCGGCGGCCCCGGCCCGCGCTCAGCACGTGCAGCGGGCGGCGTTCCCGGGAGCGGCCGATCACCCGCAGCTCGCACAGGCCCGGTAGGTCGCGGGCGAGTGCGGCGGCCGAGGCCGTGACCCCCGCGAGGCTGGGAAAGGCATCCGCCATCGCCGGGGTCACGCCCCCGCGGCGGTGCTGGTTCCCTCGGTGCCCGAGCCTTCCCTCGGGCAGGGTGGGGGAACGGCGTTCAGGGTCGACACGGGGTCTCCTTCTGGTCCAAAGGGGCTGCGGAGCGGCCGTAGTTGGCGTTTTACGCCCGATTCGCCCCGCGCCTTGCCAAGGCTGGGGTGGTCCGGCGACCGTGTCAAGAGGGCCTCCCGGCCGCACGGGTTCCGCATAGGGCGGCAGGCAGGACGGTCCCGCCCGTCCGACGGCCGGGGCCCGGTCCGGCGGGCGTTCCGGTGGGTCCGGTCGCCGCTGTCGTCGCCGTCTTCGCAGCCGTTCCCGGCCGTCCTGCCCGTTCCTGTCCCCTCCCGTCCCTCCTGTCCCTCCCGTCCGCTTCCCCCGCACGCTCCGGCCGTCCGGTCCGCCACCGCGCCGCCGCCCGGTCCCGCCACCCGCGCCGCCCGTCCAGCGTGCGCCCCGGCGGGGCGCGGAGCCGTCAGTAGTCCACCGGGTCGCGGACGATGGGGCAGGTCATGCAGTGGCCGCCGCCGCGGCCGCGGCCGAGTTCGGCGCCGGTGATGGTGACGACCTCGACGCCGGCCTTGCGCAGCAGCGCGTTGGTGGTGGTGTTGCGGTCGTAGGTGAAGACCACGCCCGGTTCCACGGCGACGGCGTTGTTGCCGCTGTCCCACTGCTGGCGCTCGGCCGCGTAGACGTCGCCGCCGGTCTCGATCACCCGCAGCGACTCCAGCCCCAGCGCTCGCGCGACGACCTGGGTGAACGGCGTGCCGCCCTCGTCCACGACGTCGAGCCCGGGGGCGCGGTCGCTGGGGTGCAGGGTGAAGGTGTGGATCGCGTCGGTGATCGTCGGGTAGACGGTGACGATGTCACGGTCGGCGAAGGTGAAGACGGTGTCCAGGTGCATCGCGGAGCGCAGCTTCGGCATGCCGGCCACGATCACCTGCCGGGCCGCGCCGCGCGCGAACAGGGCGGCGGCGACCTGGGTGATGGCCTGCCGCGAGCTGCGCTCGCTCATGCCGATCAGGACGACGCCGTCGCCGACCGGCATGACGTCCCCGCCCTCCAGCGTCGCCTCGTCCCAGCGCAGTTCGGGGTCGCCCCACCACACGTTCGCGCCGGCGAAGTCCGGGTGGAAGGTGTAGAGGGCCTTCATCAGCAGGGTCTCGTCGCGGCGGGCCTGCCAGTAGAGCGGGTTGAGGGTGAGGCCGCCGTAGATCCAGCAGGTCGTGTCCCGGGTGTAGAGGGTGTTCGGCAGCGGCGGCATCAGGTACTCGCGGGCCCCGCCGCTCTCCCGGGCCAGGGACACGTACCCGGTGCGGAACTCCTCGGGCAGGTCGGTGGTGGCCAGGCCCCCGATCAGGAACTCGGCCAGCTCCCGTGGCGGCAGCCCGTCCAGGTAGGTGCGGGTGCCCTCGACCAGGCCGAGGCCGACCTGGTTCGGCGTGATCTTCCGGTCCAGCAGCCAGTCCCGCGCCTGCGGCACCGCCACCGTCTCGGCCAGCAGGTCGTGCAGCTCGACCACCTCGACGCCGCGGGCACGCAGTCCGGTGACGAAGCCGGCGTGGTCGCGCTGGGCGTTCTCCACCCACAGCACGTCGTCGAAGAGCAGGTCGTCGGCGTTGCTCGGGGTCAGCCGGCGGTGCGCGAGGCCGGGCGCGCAGACCAGCACCTTGCGCAGCCGGCCCACCTCCGAGTGGACGCCGTAGGAGACGGCGGGCGGTTCCTGGGTCATGAGCGGTCCTCCGGCTCGTTCCTGGTTCTGGGGCCCGGGGCGGGACAGTGCGGGACGGGCGTCACAGGTGGATCCAGCCGAGCGCGAGCGCGATCAGGCCGATCACCGCGCCGACCAGCGCGACGGCGAAGATCACCAGTTCGGTGGGGGAGAAGACGCGCCGTCCGCGCTCCCGGCGGGCCATCGCGAAGAGCACCGTGGCGGGCGCGTAGATGATGAACGAGACCAGCAGGAACCGCAGCCCCGCCGCGTAGATCAGGAACGCGGTGTAGAGCGTGGCCAGGGTGGCGACGGTCAGCTCGCGCCCCGCCCCCTGGGTGCCGCGTGCCGGCCCGCGGGCGTGCTGGACGCAGTACGCCGCCGCGAGCAGGTAGGGGATCAGCGACAGCGCGCTGGTCAGGTCCAGGGCGAAGTCGAAGGCGTCGCTGGAGAAGTACGTGAGCACCAGGACGACCTGCGACATGCACGTCGTCAGCAGCAGCGCCGGCACCGGCACGTCGGCGATGTTGGACCGGCGCAGGAAGCGCGGCATGTCGTCGTCCTTCGCGGCGACGAACAGCACCTCCGCCGACATCAGCGTCCACGCGAGGTAGGCGCCCAGCACCGACACGATCAGCCCGACGCTGACGAACACGCTGCCCCACGTGCCCACGGCCGCCTCCAGGACCCGCGCCATGGAGGGCTGCCGCAGCTGCGCGATCTGGCCCATGGGCAGGATGCCGTAGGAGACGATGGTCACCGAGGCGAAGATCGCGAAGACGCTGAGGAAGCCCAGGATGGTGGCCCGGCCGACGTCCTCGCGGCGCTTGGCGTGCCGGGAGTACACGCTCGCCCCCTCGATGCCGAGGAAGACGAAGACGGTGACCAGCATGGTGCCGCGGATCTGCGTGAACAGCCCGCCGGAGTACGGGGCGCCGTGGAAGTTGTCCGCGAAGACGGTCGGGTCCAGGTAGAAGAGCGCCAGCACGATGAAGACCAGGATGGGCAGGAGCTTCGCGACGGTGACGATCCGGTTGATCACCGCGGCGTCCTTGACGCCCCGCCGGATCAGCAGGAAGAAGCACCACAGGCCGACGGAGGAGAGCACCAGCGCCAGCACGGTGTCCCCGTCGCCGAGGGCCGGGGCGACGGCGCCGATCGTCGACATGATCAGCACCCAGTACGTCACGTTGCCGACGCAGGCGCTGGCCCAGTAGCCGATGGCCGAGAAGAAGCCGAGGTACTCGCCGAAGCCGGCCTTCGCGTACGCGTAGACGCCGGCGTCCAGGTCGGGCCGGCGCACGGCGAGGGTCTGGAAGACGAACGCGAGCATCAGCATGCCGGTGCCCGCGATCGCCCAGGCGACCAGCGCCCCGGCGATCCCGGTCTCCTCGGCGAAGCGGCGCGGCAGCGAGAACACCCCGGCGCCCACCATGGAGCCGACGACCATCGAGGCCATCGTCCAGAACGTCAGCTTCGCCGGCCCGACCGAGGGCGGCGCGCTCATCTCGGACACGTCCTCGCCTTGGGCCACGGCGCGACGATAGCAAGAGATGTCCCGATAGGACCGTAATGGGTGATTAGTGAATGATGCGTGTTTCTGGCGTCGCGCGCGGGGCCGGCCCGGCCCGGGCCGTTTCAGCCTCGGGCGGGCCGTTCCGCCTCGGGCGGGCCGTTCGGCCTCGGGCGGGCCCGGTTCGGCTTCCGGCGGCCCGGTTCAGCTCTGGCCGGGCGGGGACCAGACGTAGGGCGTCGTGGTGGTGAGCGCGTGGAAGCCCAGCCGCCGCAGGATCGGGGCGCTGTCGTCGGAGGCGTCCACGTGCAGGTACTCCACGCCCCGGGCGGTGGCGAGCCCGGCGCGGGCGGCGACCAGCGCCCGGTAGACGCCCCGGCCGCGCCACGCCGGCAGCGTCGAGCCGCCCCACAGGCTCGCGAAGCGGGTCCCCTCGCGGAACACCAGCCAGGCGGCGCAGACGACCTCGCCCCCGGCCTCGGCGGTCAGGACGGCGATCTCGTCCGGCGCCGCCGCCACCCGGCCGATCAGGTCCTCGGCGATGAAGCCCATGTCCTGGCCCCACACGGCCGTCTCCAGGGCGGCGACGCGCCGCATGTCGCCGTCGCCGGTCACCCGGCGCAGCACGACCCCCTCCGGCAGCACCGGCTCGGCGGCCAACTCCCGGACGACCCCCGCCATCACCGTCTCCCGCTCCTCCGGGACGAAGCCCGCGGCGGCCAGCCGGTCGGCGATGCCGGCCGGCCGGTCGTGGGCGCGGGTCTTCCACTCGACGGCCTCGCCGCGCGCCGCGAAGTAGTCGCGCTGCCGGACGATCAGCCGGTCCAGCTCCGCGCCGTCCACACCGAGGTCGCGGGGCCCGCTGACGAAGCCCCGGTGCTGCCCGACGATCCGCAGCAGCGCGCCGTCCCGTTCGTGGACGACCCCGGCGGGAGGGGTCGGGGGAGCGCCGCGCATCTGCTCGTCGTAGGCCGCGAGCAAGCCGTCGGTGTCGGTCATGCTGGAGACGATACGAAGGCCGGCAACCGGTTTTCCGGCCCGCGAGGCCCGCGAGGCCCGCGAAGTCCGTGGAGTCCGTGGAGTCCGTGGGGCCGCCTGCCGTCGGCGTTCTCCGCCCCCTCCGTCCTCTCCGCCTTCTCCGCCTTCTCCGCATGCTCCGCGTCGTCCGCTCCGGACGTCACCCGTCGGTCAGCGCGGGCCGCCCGACGTGAAGCGGAAGACGTTCGACTCGCGGACCCGGAAGCCCACTCGCTCGTAGAGGCGGTTGGCCGCCTCCCGCGAGGGGCGGGAGGTCAGGTCCACCGTCCGGGCGCCGGCCTCCTCCGCGAGCCGCACGGCCTCCTCGGTCAGCGCCGCGCCCACCCCGTGGCCTCGCGCGGTCTCGTCGACGACCACGTCCTCGATCCAGGCGCGCAGGCCCGTCGGCAGCGGGAAGAGCACCAGCGTCAGCGTTCCCACGATCTCCCCGGCGGACCCGTCCGGCCCGCCGACCCGCGCGACCAGCAGCGTGTTCGCGTCGCAGGCGATCACCCGCCCCACCGCCTCGCGGTCCAGGGGCACGGCGTTGCGGGACAGCTGGGGCAGCAGCCGGCCGAACGCCGCCACCACCTCGTCGTCCGCCGAGCGGACGATCTCGATCTTGACACCCATGGGCAGACCCTACCGGCGTGCCCCGACAGTGCGAGCGCCCGCGCCCACCCCGCCGGAACGGGCCGCCGTCCTCGTACCCCGGGTGGAGGCGGACCACCACCGGGCCCCGCCCGGACCCCCACGGAGAGGGGGGTACTTCCACCCCCGTTCCATCCGGGGGTTGAAGGAACGCGGCGCCGACGAGGGGATTCTCGATGGCATGACCACCACCGACTGGATCATCGACATCGCCCTCCTGCTCGTCGTCTTCCGCCAACTGCGCGAGGAACGGCTCACCGCCCGCACGATCCTGCTGCCGCTGGCAATCATCGGCTGGGCAGCCGGGACCTACCTGCACAGCATCCCGACCGCCGGCAACGACCTGCCGCTGGTGCTGGGGTTCGCCACGGTGGGTGTCGTCCTCGGCCTCCTCGGCGGCCTGCTCACCCGGGTCCGCCCCGTCGACGGGCATGTACGCGTCCAGGCCACGCTCGGCGCGGCCGCGCTGTGGGTGGTCAGCATGGGCTTCCGGCTGGGCTTCGCGGTGTGGGCCTCGCACCCCTCCGGCGTCGTCCACCTCGCCCGCTTCTCCGCGGCGCACTCCATCACCAGCAGCGACGCGTGGGTGGTGGCGCTGATCCTGATGGCGTTCGGCGAGGTCGTCGTCCGCCTGGGCACGATCGTCGTCCGGGGCCGGCTCGTCCTCGCCCGCGCCGCCCGCGACGGGTCAGCCGATCCGGCGCCGGCGGCCCGTACCGGCGCCACCGTCTGACGGTACGGCGCGGCACCTGGCCGGAATCCCGGACCTCAGCCCGTACGTGCCCGTACCTCCCGTACCGTTCGAGCCCCGGAGCCCCGGAGCCCCGGAGCCCCCGGAGACCCCGGGCTCGACACGGGCGGGGGCAGGGGCAGGCTGAGCGGGGGGCCGGGGGAGACGTCGAAGGGAGCGCGGGGCATGGCGCGCACGGAGCGCACAGCACGTACGGAGCACGCGGTGAGCACATGGTCGGTGGCGGGTCCGGCGCGGTGGACGATCGAGCGCCGCGACGTGTTCGGCGCCGTGCTGATGCTCCTCTGCGGGACGGTGTCGGTACTCGCCGCGCCCGGTACGGACCGCAAGGTGGCCGTCGGCGTTCTCGCGGCCTGCTCCGAGCTGGGGCTGGTGGTGGGCCGCCGGATCCGGCCGTCCCGCTGGGCGGTCCTCGGCGTGGCGCTGGCGATCGGCACCGGCTTCGCCGTCACCCTGCTGGCGCCGAACGGGCTGGGCGAGGTCCCGGTGCTGGCCGGGGCGGCCGTCCTGCCGATGCGCCTGCCCGCCGGGCGGGTGCGCACCGCGTGTGTGCTGGCGGTGGCGGTCGGGTTCGGCGTCACGATCATGGTGATCTCCGGCAGCCCGGCCGGTCTGCTGGCCGGTGCCGGCGCCTGGTTCATCGCCGATCGGTCCGTCGAGCACGCCGCCCTCCAGGCCGAACGGGACCGGGCGGTGGCGCTGCTGGCCGAGGTGGAGGCGTCGCGGCAGGCGCTGCAGGAGGCGGCGGCCGTCGAGGAGCGCGGCCGGATCGCCCGCGAGATGCACGACGTGCTGGCGCACAGCCTCGCCGGCCTGTCCGTCCAGTTGCAGGCCGTCCGGGCGATCGCCGCCCGGGAGGGCGCCCCCGCCGCCCTGACCGGCCCCCTCGACCGGGCCGCCGACCTCGCCCGCGACGGCGTCCAGGAGGCCCGCGCGGCGGTGGGCGCGCTGCGCTCCGCGCCGCTGCGGGGCGTGGCCGACCTGGACGGGCTGGTCGCGGGCTTCCCCGGGGAGGCGCGGCTGCGGGTCACCGGCCGTGCGGGCCGGCTCGCGCCGGAGGCGGGGCACGCGGTGTACCGGGCGGTGCAGGAGGCGCTGACCAACGCGGCCCGCTACGCCACCGGCAGTCCGATCGACGTGAACGTGGTGGGGGACGCCCACGAGGTGCGGGTCGCCGTACGGGACCACGGGCTGCCGGCCGGCCGGACCCCCTCGGGCGTGCGGGGCGGCGGCAGCGGTCTGCGCGGCATGGCCGAGCGGATCGAGGCGGCCGGCGGCTCGCTGACCGCCGGTCCGGTGCCCGACGGGCCGGGCTGGCGGATCACGCTGCGGGTGCCGGTCGCGGGCCGGGGCGGACCCGGGGGCGGGGCGCCCGGCGCGGAGGGCTCGGACGGCGCGGACGGCCCGGACAGCTCGGACGGCCCGGAGGGCTCCGACGGCCCGGACGGCCCGGAGGGCTCCGACGGCCCGGACGGCCCGGAGGGCTCCGACGGCCCGGACGGCCCGGGTGCTGCCGGGTCTGCGGCGCGCTGAACTCCCCGTCGGCGGACGGCGGCGGGAGGATGGGGGCGTGCGCGTCCCGGCCGCCGCCGGGACGCCGGGCAGGGCACGGGGCCAGGTACAGGTACAGGTACAGGGGCAGGGAGGCGGACGGGTGACGATTCGGGTGCTGGTCGCCGACGACCAGGCGGTGGTGCGCGACGGGGTCGTGCTGCTGCTGACGGCCGCCGACGACATCGAGGTGGTCGGGCAGGCGGGCGACGGCGTCGAGGCCGTACGGCTGGCACGGCAGGCCCGGCCCGACGTCGCCCTGGTCGACCTGCGGATGCCCGGCCTGGACGGTGCCCAGGTGACGGCCGAGGTGGTCGCCGCCGACCTCGGCGTCCGGGTGCTGGTCCTGACCACGTACGCCGACGACGACGCGGTGATACCGGCGCTGCGGGCGGGCGCGGCCGGATACCTGACCAAGGACGCCACCGGCGAGGCGTTGCTGGCCGGGGTCCGCGACGTGGCGGCCGGCCGTACCGTCCTGGACCCGGCGGTGCAGCGGCGGCTCGTCCAGCTGGTCGTCAGCGAGCCGGCCCCGGCGGTGCCCGACCCGGCCCCGGCGGAGCCCGGGCCGTCCGCCGCGCCCGCCCTGCCGCCCGCGGCCGAGGGGCTCACCCGGCGGGAGGTCGACGTCGTCCGGCTGGTGGCCGACGGCCTCAACAACCGCCAGGTGGCGCGCGAGATGGTCGTCAGCCAGGCAACCGTCAAGACCCATCTCAACCACATCCTGGCCAAACTGGCACTGGAGGACCGCGGCGCCCTGATCGCCTGGGCCTGGCGCCACGGCCTGGTCGACAACACCGGCCGGTAGCGAGACCGCGCGGGGATTCCGGGCAATGCTGGTACGCGCAAGGAGATCACCGACCGTGCGGGGGTCCGTACGGTCCGCGGCGAAGGAGCCCTCGTGACCAAGATCGGCATCATCCTCGGCAGCACCCGCCCGGGCCGCAACGGCGAGGCCGTCGCCCGCTGGGTGTACGACCTGGCCGCCCAGCGCACCGACGCCGAGTTCGAGCTGGTGGACCTGCTCGACTACGACCTCCCGCACCTCGACGAGCCCGTGCCCCCGGCCAGGGGCCAGTACAGCCGGCCGCACACCTTCCGTTGGGCCGAGAAGATCGCCTCCTTCGACGGCTTCGTCATGGTGACCCCGGAGTACAACCACTCCACCTCCGGCGCCCTGAAGAACGCCATCGACTTCCTCTACGCCGAGTGGAACAACAAGGCCGTCGGCTTCGTCGGCTACGGCGCCGTGGGCGGCACCCGCGCGGTCGAGCACCTGCGGCTCATCGCCGCCGAGCTCCAGATGGCCGACGTCCGCGCCCAGGTCGCGCTGTCGGTCCTCACGGACTTCGAGAACTTCTCCGTGTTCAAGCCGAGCGCCGTCCACGCCGGGCATCTCAGCGACGTCCTGGACCAGGTCGTCGCCTGGAGCGCCGCGCTCGCCCCGCTGCGCGCCACCGCCTGACCCGCACCCGTGCGGCCGCCTCCCCCCCGCTCAGCGGCGGTCGGCCCCGGACCCGGCCAGGAAGCCGCCGACCGCGGCGCGGAAACCGTCCGGGTCCTCCACCCAGGGGAGGTGGCCCGCGCCGTCGAGCACGGTCCGCGAGACCCGGGGAAGGGCCCGTTCCAGCGAGTCGAGCGCCCAGTTCGGCCGGATGTCCTCGGAGCCGTGGACGATCAGCACGGGCACCTCCAACCTCTCGCAGGCCGACCGCAGTTCCGGTGTCCCCGAGGTGCGGGCGACCTCGGCGTTGACGGTCGCGTTGCACTCGACGTTCACCCCGAACCAGGGCGTGGCCGACGCCGCCGCCTGCTCCAGCGCCCGCTCCCGGTCACCGTAGTCCGCGGACCACTGCAGCACGCACCACTCCCGCTCCTCCGCCTCGGTACGCTCCCGGCGCTCCAGCTCCTCCCAACGTGCCAGGTGCTGACCGAGGTTGGCCCGCAGGTTCCGTTGGTAGGTGGACCGCCAGGTGCTGCGGCTGTCGATCCCGGTGCCGGACACGTAGACCAGCCCGCTCACCCGCTCGGGGTGGGCGAGCGCGTACCGCAGCGCCAGATCGGCACCGTACGAATGGCCCAGCAGCGCCATCCGCTCCAACCCGAAGTGGCCTCGTACGGCGTCCAGATCGGCCACGGACCGCGCGACCGAGTACGGCCCGCACCGCTGCGACCGCCCGCATCCCCGCTGGTCCCACCGGTGAACGGTGGCCCGGTCCGCCAGCAGCCCGGCCGCGTCGCCGAGGAAGTCCCACAGGCCGGGCCCGCCGTGGCAGAAGACCACGGGAGCTCCCGCGCCGCTCCGGGCCGCCCACAGCCGCACGCCGTCCTCGGCCACCACCATCTCGTCCACACCGCTCATCCGGCCAAGTCTGGCTCATGGGGCCGCGGTTGCCAGCCGTGGGGGCGCGGCCGGCCTGCCTCAGCCCGCGACGGCCTCCGCGATCCGCTGGGCGGCCTGGGCGGGCGTGAGGTGCGTGGTGTCGACGACCTCGGCCTCGGCGTGCAGCCACGTGCGGGCCGCCTCGGCGTAGGGCTCCAGGTACTTGAGACGGAACGGGGAGTCGGGGCCTTGGACGGTGTCCCCCGCGATGCGCCCGCGGAGGGTGTCCTGGTCGGCGTGGAGGACGAAGTGCCGTACCGGGATGGCGTGCTGGGCGAGGCCCGCGCTGATCTCGCGCCAGTACTCCTCGACCAGGACGGTCATGGGCACCACCAGGGTGCCGCCCGTGTAGTCGAGTACCCGGCGGGCGGTCTCGACCACGAGCGGCCGCCACGGCGGCCAGTGCTGGAAGTTGTCCGTCGCGGGCAGCCCCGGCGTGATGTCCATGAGCGTCTCGCCGACCTTCTCGGCGTCGAACACCCGTGAATCCGGGATCAGCTGCTGTACGAGGGTGCTGGTCGTCGTCTTGCCCGCACCATGGGTGCCGTTGAGCCATACGATCACCCACCTCACGCTATCGCCGCCCGGCCCACGGGAACGGGCTTCGGCGGAAACTCGGCACGGCCTCGACGTGGCCGGTAGGGAACCGGACGTGGCGGGAGCCCGGCAGCGCCGCGCACACCCATGGCGCCGAGGGGTCCGATCCCCCGCGACCAGCAGGAACGGCGTTTTCGGGGGACCCGAGGGGATCCGGTCACCGGCCGGAGGGAGGTCGCTCCCACTGCGGACGCCCCGGACACCCGGATGACACACTTGCAAGCAGTGTGCTTGCAATAGTTAGCGGGGTGGTGCACCGTGGAGGCATGGGTGCGCTGAAGGTGGGAGAGCTCGGGGAGTTCCTGCGGGAGCAGCGGCGCAGCGCGCAGCTGAGCCTGCGGCAGCTGGCCGACGCCGCGGGGGTGTCGAACCCGTATCTGAGCCAGATCGAGCGCGGCCTGCGCAAGCCCAGCGCGGAGATCCTCCAGCAGCTGGCCAAGGCGCTGCGGATATCCGCCGAGACGCTTTACGTGCAGGCGGGCATGCTCGACGCGCGGGAGCGCCAGGAGCTGGAGGTGCAGGCGGCGATCCTGGCGGACCCGTCGATCAACGAGCGCCAGAAGCAGGTGCTCGTCCAGATCTACGAGTCCTTCCGCAAGGAGAACGCGGCGGCGGCCTCCCCGCCCGCCGCCGGGGTCGGGAGCGCCGAGGCGGGGGCGGGCGCCGCGGTGTCCGGCTCAGGGGCGGGCGGGGAGGCCGGGAGCGCGTGAGGGCGATGGCGATGGCGTGAAGAGGCGTTGAAGGCGCCCCCGTGCAGAAGGATCAGGAAGACCGCAGGAAAGGAAGACGAGAGGCAATGGCGATCAGCGACGACATCGTGAAGGGCCTGCGCAACCCCACTCCGCTCTACGCGGTCGCGGGGACGGCGGACCTCGCCGCGGAGAAGCTCAAGGAGGTGCCCGCGCTGCTGGACCGGCTGCGCGAGGAGGCGCCCGGACGGTTCGAGAAGCTCCGGGCCACGGACCCGAAGGAGGTCCAGGAGCGGGTCACCACCGGCGCGAAGGACGCCCAGACCCGGCTCACCGCCGGCGCGAAGGACGCGCAGGCCAGGCTCACCGGGACCTTCGCGGACCTGGACCTGAAGGAGCTGCGGGACTTCCGCAAGCTCGGCGAGTCGGTGCAGGACCTGGCCCTCCAGGGCGTGGGGCGCGCGGCCGAGTACGCCGTGCGCACCCGGGAGACCTACGACGGCCTGGCCGAGCGCGGCAAGGGCGCCGTGGCGAAGTGGCGCGGCGCGGACGAGGAGGCGGAGGACGAGCCCGGGCAGATCACCGCCGGCGGCACCGCTGGCACCGCCGGCACCTCCGACGCCCGGTCCACCGCGTCCGGGAGCGGCCGCCGGAGCACCGGCGGCACCGCGAAGACGAGCCGGGACGGCGCCGCCCCGGCCGCCAGGAAGCCCGCCGCGCGCAAGGCCGCGCCGAAGAAGCCCACGGAGTAGCGGGCGGGGGCGCGGGTTGCCGCCCCCGCCGCCGCCCGCGAACGTCCCTTGGCCGTCACGGCCCGGGGGCGTTCGCGGTGCACGGCGCGGCCGGACGGCTCGGCGCGACCGGACGGCTCGACACCGGCCTGACGGTGCGCCGGTCACCGGCCGGACGGTTCGGCGCCGGTGGACGGTTCGCCCGGCACCTGCGGACGGCGTCGGGGCGGGCCGGGGGGTCGTGGAGAACGGTTCGGGCACGGAAGGTGCACCACGGCCGTTCCAGGGGTAGGACGGGTACGGTTGTCGCAGGACGGCCGGTGGGTCGGACGGTGAGCGAGGCGGTGGAAACGTGCTGGTGACAGGGTTGTACTCGGTGATCGCCGTTGTGTCGTGGGCGTTGTTGCTGCTCGCGGTGTTCGCGTTCGTGGATGCTGCCATCCGCCGCCAGGACGCCTACCGCGCCGCCGACAAGAACACCAAGGGCTTCTGGCTGATCATCCTGGGCGTCGCGGCCGTGGTGATGAAGCTGTTCAGCATCATGTCGTTCCTGCCGATCATCGGCCTGATCGCGGTGATCGTCTACATGGTCGACGTCCGCCCGGCGCTGCGCGGGGTGAGCGGGCGGCCGGGGCGCGGCCGGCCCCGCTTCGGGCGCCGCAACCGCGGCAGCAGCAGCGACGGCCCGTACGGCCCCTACAACGGCCGCCGCTGAGCGGCGGCCGAGCGCGGGGCCCTCTCGCGCCCGCGCGTCCGCGTCACCTCTCCGCGCACCGCGACCGCTACTGAGCGCCGCGACCGCGACCCTGACCGCGCACTGAGCGCCGCGACCCTGACCGCGTACTGAGCGCCGAGCCGCGCACTGAGCGCCGAGCACCGAGGACCGCACGTTCCTGGCCCGCTCCCTCGGTTCCCTCCGCTGAGGTTCCAAGGGGACGGGCCCGTTCGCTTCGAGGCGCGGCTTCAGGCGCGGCGTTCCAGGAGCACCACGGCCACGTCGTCCGTCAGCTCGCCCTCGTTGAGCTCGCGCACCTCCGTGAGGACGGCGTCGAGCAGTTCCTCGCCGGCCAGGCCGTCGGCGAGGTGGCGGGCGGCGATCGCCACCATGCCGTCCTGCCCCAGCCGCTGGGTGCCCTGGCCGATCCGGCCCTCGATCAGGCCGTCGGTGTAGAGCATCAGGCACCAGCCCGGCTCCAGCCGCACCGGCACCCGGGTCCAGGAGACGTCCGGGAGCAGGCCCAGCGCCGGACCGCCCTCGTCGTAGGGGAGCAGTGCGGGCGGTCGGCCCGGTACGGCGAGCATGGGGGCGGGGTGGCCGGCCAGGTGCAGTTCGGCGGAGCGGCTGTCGGGGGCGATGTCCACCACGCACAGGGTGGCGAACACCTCCTCGTCGGCCCGCTCGTGCACCAGCACGTCCTGGAGGGTGCGCAGCAGCTCCTCGCCGCCCAGCCCGGCGAAGGTCAGCGCCCGCCAGGCGATCCGCAGCTCGACACCGAGCGCCGCGGCGTCCGGGCCGTGGCCGCAGACGTCGCCGATCATGGCGTGCACGGTGCCGTCGGGGGTGCGCACGGTGTCGTAGAAGTCGCCGCCGAGCAGCGCGCGGCTGCGGCCGGGCCGGTAGCGGGCGGCGAACCGCAGGCCGCTGGCGCCCTCCAGCAGCGGGGTGGGCAGCAGCCCGCGCTCCAGCCGCCGGTTCTCCTGGGCCAGCAGCCGGGTCTCGCTGAGCTGACGCTGCGCGAGGTCGGCGCGCTTGCGCTCGATCGCGTACCGCACCGCCCGGGTGACGGTGCCGGCGTCGACCTCCTCGCGCGCCAGGTGCTCCTGCGCGCCGAGCCGGACCGCCTCCGCGGCCGCCGCCTCGTCGGGCCCGTCGGTCAGCACCAGCACGGCGGCGGCCGGGGCGAGCCGCAGCACCTGGTGGAGCGAGCCGAGCACGTCGGGCAGGTCCAGCAGGACGCAGTGCACCTCGTCGCCGAGGAGTCGCGCGGCGGCGGTCAGGTTCCGGGCCCGCAGCACGCGGATGCGGGGGCTGCCCGGCTCCTGGAAGTAGGGCGCGGTGAACGCGCCCGAGGGGTCGTCGCCGACCACCAGCAGGGTGAACGACGCCGCCGGAGCCGCGGGCGCGGCATCGGTCGGAGGGCACGGGTCCTGGCGCTGCCGCGGCAGTGCCACCGGCGGCCGCTTCGCGGCGTCCGCGGGCACGCCCTCGCGGCCCTCGGCACCCTGCGCGGTGCCCGGGGGCTGCTCGGCGCCGTGCCAGGCAGCGGACATCACTCGGCTCCTTCCCGTCCTCCGGTGGTCTCGGTCAGGTGACCCTAGTGGCTCAAGTGGACGTGACGGGAGGGCCGCAAGTGAACGTGCCCTGTCATATTCCATGGCCAGCGGGCGATTTCAGCGGTGTTGTAGGTATCCGCACATGACCAAGGTCACGTGGTCCGAGTGCAACCATGTGGCGTTCACAACCCTCAGGCCGTGGACAACCCCCGGGCCGCGCGGCCGGGACTTCGGCGCGGGCCACTTCGAGCCGTGGCGACTGCCCCGGGTGCGCGTGGGCCGCGTGGACCGGCCGCCCGTACCGGCCGCCCGCACCGCCCGCACGGACTGCCCGCGCCGCGTGCTTCTCGGTGGTGAGTACGGTCAGCGACGAGCGGGCTCAGCCCGCCCGCAGCGGGCCGTCGGCCGGTGCCAGTGCCGGCCACGCGAGCGTGACCTCGCCCTGCCGCCACCGCCCCGGCCCGTCGAGCACCGGCCAGCCCGCGTCGCGCAGGTCCCGCACCGCCCGGATCCAGCGCTGCCGCACCCCCAGCGCGGACAGCGGCGCGGCGGCGGCCCAGGCCCGGTCGAACGCGGTGAGGAAGGCGTGCACCGGCTCGCCCGGAACGTTGCGGTGGATCAGCGCCTTGGGCAGCCGTTCCGCGAGGTCGGAGGGGCGTTCCAAGGTGCTCAGCCGCGCCGCGAAGGTGACCGTGCGCGGCCCCTCGGGGCCCAGGGCCACCCACACGTGGCGCCGCCCGACCTCGTCGCAGGTGCCCTCCACCAGCAGCCCGCCCGGCGCCAGCCGTCCGTACAGCCGGGCCCACGCGGCGGCGACGCCGTCCTCCTCGTACTGGCGCAGCACGTTCGCGGCGCGGATCAGCAGCGGCCGGCGGCCGTCCGGCAGCGGCACCTCGAAGCCGCCGCGGACGAAGGACAGGCCCGCGCGCGTGTACGGCAGGGCCGCCGCCACCCGCGCCGGGTCGATCTCGACGCCCACCACCTCGGCGTCCGGCCGTACCTGGCGCAGCCGGTCGAGCAGTTCGACGGCGGTCCAGGGCGCGGCCCCGTAGCCGAGGTCGACGGCCAGCGGATCGGCGGCGCCGCGCAACTGGCGGGCGAAGGACGCGGTGATCCAGCGGTCCATCCGGCGCAGCCGGTTGGGGTTCGTGGTGCCGCGGGTCACGACACCGACGGCGCGTCCACTGTTCACGCGCCTGCCGTCCATGGGACGAGGGTAGACGAGGCCGGAGGCAGGCCGGCCGGGGAAGGCAGCCGTCCGGTTCCGTGCCCGAAGGAGGACCCTGGAAGAAGGAGGACCCTGGAAGAAGGAGGAAGCCTCGCCCGCCCGGTGGCGTGGTGTAGCTCACGTTGAGGGGGCGGGGGTGCTCCCGAGCCCGGGCCGAGGAGGTCCGGGGCCGGTCCGGGGCGGGATCAGAACCGGTGCGGGCCGGTCAGGGCCAGGTCAGGGCCAGGTCAGGGCCACGTCAGGTGCGGCTGCCGAAGGGTTCCGGGTCGGGTGCGGGTCCGGTGCGGGTCCGGTGCGGGACGGGCGCGGGACGGGCGCGGGGCCGGATCGGGGCGAGGGCGAAGGAAATGCCTGGGGCTGTTCCGGCGTTGTGCGCTGTTGACGGGAATACGGCTCGGAAGGGACCAGATGTGACCACGTACGCGTCTCGGCTCGGCGCCCGCCGGGGGACGCCGCACATGCGGTGGTCCGCCGGGCGGCGGGTACGGCGAGTGGCGATGCTGAGCGTGCACACGTCACCCCTCCACCAGCCGGGCACCGGCGACGCCGGCGGGATGAACGTGTACATCGTCGAGCTGGCCAGGCGGCTGGCCGAGCGCGACATCGAGGTCGAGGTCTTCACCCGCGCCACCAGCGGCGGCGCGCCCCCCACCGTCGAGCTGGCGCCCGGCGTCCTCGTCCGGCACGTGGACGCCGGCCCGTACGAGGGGCTGGCCAAGGAGGACCTCCCCGCCCAGCTGTGCGCCTTCACCCACGGGGTGATGCGGGCCTGGGCCGGTCACCGTCCCGGCTACTACGACCTCGTCCACTCCCACTACTGGCTGTCCGGGCACGTCGGCTGGCTGGCGGCGGAGCGCTGGGGCGTCCCCCTGGTGCACGCCATGCACACGATGGCGAAGGTCAAGAACGCCGCCCTCGCCGCCGAGGACAACCCCGAACCGGCCGCCCGGGTGATCGGCGAGACGCAGGTGGTGGCCGCCGCCGACCGGCTCATCGCCAACACCGAGGAGGAGGCGGGGGAGCTGGTCCGGCACTACGAGGCCGCCCCCGACCGGGTCGCCGTCGTCCACCCCGGCGTGAACCTCGACCGCTTCCGTCCGCTGCCCGGCGGCCGGGCCGCCGCCCGGCAGCGCCTGGGCCTGCCGCAGGACGCCCTGGTACCGCTCTTCGCCGGCCGGATACAGCCGCTGAAGGCCCCGGACGTGCTGGTCCGGGCCGCCGCCGCACTGCTGGCGGAGGAGCCGGCGCTGCGGGAGCGGCTGGTCGTACCGATCGTCGGCGGCCCCTCGGGCAGCGGCCTGACCAGGCCGGAGGCGCTGTACAAACTCGCCGCCCGGCTGGGCGTCAGCGACGTCGTGCGGTTCGAGCCGCCGGTGGACCAGGAGCGGCTCGCCGACTGGTACCGCGCCGCCAGCGTGCTCGTCATGCCCTCCTACAACGAGTCCTTCGGGCTGGTGGCCATCGAGGCCCAGGCCTGCGGTACTCCGGTGGTGGCCGCGCGCGTCGGCGGGCTGCCGGTGGCAGTGGCCGACGGCCGCACCGGGTTCCTGGTCAGCGGCCACGACCCGCGCGACTACGCCCGGGCGCTGCGCCGCTTCGTCGACCAGCCCGAACTGGCCGACCGGCTCGGCGAGGCGGCGGCCCAGCACGCGCGCGGCTTCGGCTGGGACACCGCGGCGGCACGCACGGCCGACGTGTACGCGGCGGCGCAGCACGAGCGGCGCCGTCACCTACGATCGGCCCATGGCTGACGCTTCCGCGGAACCGCCCGAGCCGGAGCCCGAGACCCGGCCCGAAACCCGGCCCGAGACCCGGCCCGAGACCCGGACCCCGAGGGCGACCGCGCCCGTGACGGAGCCCGCGACCGAGACCGAGTCCGCAAACGGGACCGAGACGGAGCCCGCGACCAGGGCGGACGGCGGGGTCGGTGGGGCTGGTGGGGCTGGCACGGTTGGCGGTGCGGGGCCCTCGGCGGCACCCTCGCCGGCGCAGGCGCGAGCCAGGGCCGCCGTCGAGCAGGCCCTGCGCGAGGCCGGGCTGCCGGTCGAGTCGCCGAGTGCCGGCACGTACGTCACCCAGCTTCCGGGCACCCGCAAGCTCGCCACCACCTGCCGACTGGTCGTCGGCGCGCACACCCTCGCGGTCAGCGCCTTCGTCGTCCGCCACCCGGACGAGAACCACGACGCCGTCCACCGCTGGCTGCTGGAGCGGAACCTGCGCCTGTACGGTGTCGCGTTCGCCGTGGACCGGCTCGGCGACGTCTACCTCTCCGGACGGCTGCCGCTCGCCGCCGTCACCCCGGAGGAGGTCGACCGGCTGCTCGGCGCCGTCCTGGAGAACGCCGACGGCTCCTTCAACACCCTCCTCGAACTCGGCTTCGCCTCCGCGATCCGCCGCGAGTACGCCTGGCGGGTCTCCCGGGGCGAGTCCACCCGCAACCTGGACGCCTTCGCGCACCTCACCCAGCCCTCGACGCCCTCCTGAGCGGTACCCGCGTCCCGGCGTCACGATGTACGACACCCGTTCTCGTCATAGTCACTACCCAGATACGACCATTACCGAGGGTGACCCGAGAAGGCTCGTACGACGTCCCTTAAGCTCAAGGTATGGCTGCTGCGTACAAGCTGATCCTCCTCCGCCACGGCGAGAGCGAGTGGAACGCGAAGAACCTGTTCACCGGCTGGGTGGATGTCAACCTCAACGACAAGGGCGAGAAGGAGGCGGTCCGCGGCGGTGAGCTGCTCAAGGACGCGGGCCTGCTCCCCGACGTCGTGCACACCTCCGTCCTGAAGCGGGCGATCCGCACCTCGCAGCTCGCGCTGGAGGCCGCCGACCGCCACTGGATCCCGGTGCGGCGCTCCTGGCGGCTGAACGAGCGCCACTACGGCGCCCTCCAGGGCAAGGACAAGGCCCAGACCCTCGCCGAGTTCGGCGAGGAGCAGTTCACGCTGTGGCGCCGCTCCTACGACACCCCGCCGCCGGTGCTCGCGGACGGCGGTGAGTTCTCCCAGTCCGACGACCCGCGCTACGCCCTGGTCCCGGCCGAGGTGCGGCCCCGCACCGAGTGCCTGAAGGACGTCGTGGAGCGCATGCTCCCGTACTGGTACGACGCGATCGTGCCGGACCTCGCAACCGGCAGCACCGTCCTGGTCGCCGCGCACGGCAACTCGCTGCGCGCCCTGGTCAAGCACCTCGACGGCATCTCCGACGAGGCCATCGCCGGCCTCAACATCCCCACCGGCATCCCCCTCGCCTACGAGCTGGACGCCGACTTCCACCCCGTCGTCCCCGGCGGCACCTACCTCGACCCCGAGGCCGCCGCAGCCTCCATCGAGGCGGTCAAGAACCAGGGCAAGAAGTAACCCTTTCTGCCCGAACATGCCCCCTGCCTGCGGCTCCGGCCGCGGGGAGGGGGCATGTCTGCGTGTGGGGGCGGGCGGGAGCCGTCAGCTGTGCTGGTGCTTCTTCGGAGGCTGGACTAGCGGCAGACTCGCGTTGCTACGGTGGGGAAACCTGGTAACCGATCAGCCCTGGCCCGCTGGGAGGAATCGTGGAAGCTGTCGCTCTTGTGAGCCCCGATCGGTTGTTCTCGGCGGACCAGGTCTTGGTGCGGCCGAGCCCCGTGCCGGCGGTCGCTGGGGTGTACGGGTGGCACTTCGGCCAGGCGCCGCATGCCGCCCTGGAGGCCGGGCGCCTGCTCTACGTCGGGATAGCTCCGCGCTTCATGGCGAGCCGGGCCAGCACCCAGAACCTGCGGAAAAGAGTGCGGCACCACTACCGAGGCAACGCGTCCGTCTCGACGCTGCGGCTCACGCTCGGGTGCCTGCTCGGGCTTGAGCTGCGTCGCGTGGGGAGCAGCAGGCGGATGACCTTCGGCAAACTCGGCGAGGCGGAGCTGAGCGCGTGGATGGCCGAGCACGCGCGCGTCTGCTGGGTCGAGACCAGCGAACCCTGGAAGTTGGAGGCGCGGCTCATCTCCGAGTTCGACGTCCCGCTGAACCTCGACCAGAACACCCACAACCCCTTCTACGGCGAACTGAAGAGGATCCGCGCCGAAGCCCGTGCCCGTGCCCGTGAGTTGCCCGTGAGTGCGTAGCCGCTGGGACGTGGCTTGGCCGTCCAAGGGCGCCGTGCACAGGTTTCGGACGATGCGCCGGCGCCGGGCCTTCCGGTTGCGTCATGCTGGTCCCACTGCTCGCGCAAGGTTAAGTCTCGGGGTAGGAGAGCTTGTCGAGATGCCCTTTTTGCCTCAACTGTCGGAATCTCAACTAGTAAGTAAAAACCGCTACCTGCGGCCGTAAACCCCCAGGTCGCTTCCTGTGCTCCCCGCCCGCGCGGGGATGGCCCATCCGGACAGTCCACACGGCGTTGACCTCAGGAGTGCTCCCCGCCCGCGCGGGGATGGCCCCCAATGGTGTCCGGCCACAGCCCATGGTGGAGCGTGCTCCCCGCCCGCGCGGGGATGGCCCCGCGTTCGGGACGCACGCCGTCACCGGCGACGGGTGCTCCCCGCCCGCGCGGGGATGGCCCCGTCGCGGCCGCGATCCGCTACATCGTCAGCAGGTGCTCCCCGCCCGCGCGGGGATGGCCCCACCCGTGACGCCCGATGAGATCGGGGCGCTACGTGCTCCCCGCCCGCGCGGGGATGGCCCCGACGAAGCAAGTGCTTCGGATTTGCTGAAGCAGTGCTCCCCGCCCGCGCGGGGATGGCCCCGCCCCCTGCGTCATGGTGTTCCAGCCGATGTGGTGCTCCCCGCCCGCGCGGGGATGGCCCCACCTTCACGTCTTCGGTGCCTTCCACGACGTAGTGCTCCCCGCTCAGGCGGGGGTGGCCGATTCACGTCCCTGATGCAGGAGCAGTGGGGCGGCAGGGCGTGACCCGTTGCCCGTAGGTCGGGTTGAACCGGCTACCGCAGGCGCGGGCGCGCTTGTCGTGGTGAAGGGGTGCGCATGAAGCGGGTCGTTGCTCGGGTGTGGAGGCTTATTCGCGGGCCCTTGCAATGGCGGGTCCTGTGGTTCGCGCATGCCACGTTCATGGTTGGCGTGACGGGGGTGGTGCGGAACGAGCAGGGGCAGGTCCTGCTGCTCAAGCACCGGATGTGGCCGGCGGACCGGCCGTGGGGGCTGCCGACCGGGTACGCGGTCAGGAACGAGGAGTTCCCGAAGACGATCGTTCGAGAGGTCCGGGAGGAGACCGGCCTGGACGTCGTTCCGGGGCCGCTGGTCCAGGTGACCAGTGGGTACAAGCTCCGCGTGGAGATCGCCTACGAGGCACTGCATGTGGGCGGGACGCTCAAGCTGGACGGCTTCGAGATCCTGGAGGCGGGCTGGTTCAGCCCGGACGCGCTCCCTGAGGGGATGCAGGAGGCTCACGTCCAGCTCATCAAGGCGGGCGGGCCGATGTGACGTCGCTCGCGCCGATGCCCCTGTGCCACGGCATGCGGCCGGGGAACAGGGGCATCGGCACAGGCGCGGGCCCGCCTCGCCGGAAGGGGTGGGCGGGGGCGGGTCCGGCCCGGGAGGTCAGTGGGAGCAACTGCTGCACTGGCATGGGCTGCCGGACTGGCAGCCGCACCCGCAGCCCGAACCGCAGCCGCAGGCGGCGAGCAGGGGGAGCGGGATGCGCAGCGGGGCGGCCTCGGGCTGCGCCGACTGGGTGCGGGCGGACGGTGGGGTGGCGGATTCCGGCATGGGTGTGTCCTCCTCAGGCGGTCCTGGGAGTCAGTGAACGCTGCCCGTTCTCGGGTATCAAGGGCGCACGAGGGCGTTCTGGGCGCTGCCGCCCACGGCATGCGCTGCCCTGTGACCCCGTACGCCCCCGGCTGCCGAACCCGAACCCGAACCCAAGCTCGACCCCGACCCCGACCCCGACCACAACGCCGGCCGCAACCTCGGCCATAACCCCGGCCCCGCCGGCTCCCGTCCCGAGCCGCCGCCCCCTACGGCCGGCGGCTCGCGGCAGCCGGGCCCTTCCGGGCCCCGCCGCCGCGAGCCGCTGAGCGTCGGCCGCTGAGCGTCAGCCGCCGATGGGGCCCCCGCCGGGCCTCAGACGCTCTCGGGCGCCGGGGTCAGCTCGTCCGGGTGCTCGCCGGTCACCAGGTAGACGACGCGCTTGGCCACCGAGACGGCGTGGTCGGCGAAGCGCTCGTAGTAGCGGCCCACCAGGGTGACGTCGACGGCGGTCTCGATGCCGTGCTGCCAGCGGTCGTCGAGGAGGTGCTGGAAGAGGGCGCGGTGCAGCTCGTCCATGCGGTCGTCGTCGTGCTCCAGCTGGAGCGCGTCGTCGACGTCCTTGCTGACGATCACCTCGGCGGCCTTGGCCATCAGCCGCTGGGCGAGCTGGCCCATCTCCAGGATGGTGCTGTGCAGGTCGCCCGGCACCGCCGACTCCGGGAAGCGCAGGCGGGCGAGCTTCGCCACGTGGCGGGCCAGGTCGCCGGAGCGCTCCAGGTCCGCGCTCATCCGCAGGCTGGTGACGACGATCCGCAGATCGGTGGCCACGGGCTGCTGGCGGGCCAGGAGGGTGATCGCCCGGCTCTCCAGCTCGCGCTGGAGGTCGTCGACCTTCTCGTCGGCGGCGATCACGCTCTCCGCGACCTTCAGGTCGGCGTCGAGCAGCGCGGTCGTGGCCCGGCCGATCGCCGAGCCGACCAGGCGGGCCATCTCCACCAGCCCGTCGCCGACCGAGTCGAGCTCCTCGTGGTATGCGTCACGCATCGCTTTCCTTCCGTACTGGCCGTGGTCAGCGCATGCCGCGGCCGGACCGTATGGCGAGGGCTTCCCCTGCATGAGACACGCTGGCGGCCGTACGCGTACCGGCCGCACCCCCTGAGTGAATCAGGTGCTACCCCAAGGTGAACTCTTGGCAACGCCAGTCCGAGAGCTCTGGCGGCGGGGTTGTAAAGCGATTGTGCGGGCCACTTAACCTGAAGGTGTGGACGTGAACGCGGCAGTGGCCGCAGCAAGCGCGGTGGCCGGTCTGCTGACCGGTGCCAGCGCCGTACTCGCGTTCCGGTGGAGCGAGCGGGAGCAGACCAGGCCCAGCCGCAAGACGCTGAGGCCTGACGCGGTCACGGCCGCGCTTCCGCCGGGCGTGGACACGGTGCTCTCCGTGCTGCGCTCGTCAGCCGTCGTGCTGGACGAGGGCGACGGCGTGGTGAAGGCGAGCTCGGCGGCGTACGCCCTCGGGTTGGTGCGCGGCGGCCGGTTGGCCGTCGACCAGATGCTTCAGATGGCCCGCGAGACCCGCCGGGACGGCGAGATCCGTCAGGTCGAACTGGAGTTGCCGCGCCGCGGCGGCGGCCGGGGGGAGGGCCTGGCGGTCTCCGCCCGGGTCGCACCGCTCGGCTCGCGGCTGGTGCTGCTGCTGGTGGAGGACCTGACCGAGGCCCGGCGGATCGAGGCGGTGCGCCGGGACTTCGTGGCGAACGTCAGCCATGAGCTGAAGACACCGGTCGGCGCCCTGTCGCTGCTGTCCGAGGCCGTGATGGACGCCAGCGACGACCCGGAGGCCGTCAACCGGTTCGCCGGCCGCATGCAGGTGGAGGCCACCCGCCTGACCAACCTGGTGCAGGAGATCATCGACCTGTCCCGGGTGCAGGACGACAACGTGCTCGACGACGCGGAGGCGGTGGCCGTGGACGACCTCGTCGCCGAGGCCGTCGACCGCTGCCGGCAGCGGGCCAACTCCAAGCAGATCACCATGGCCACCGGTACCTCCCCCGATCTGTTCATCTGGGGCAACCGGGGTCAGTTGGCGGCGGCCCTGGGCAACCTGGTGGAGAACGCCGTCAACTACAGTCCAGCCCGTACCCGGGTCGGCATCGCCGGCCGCCGGGTGGCCTCCCCCTCGTCAAAGGGCGGCGACCTGGTGGAGATATCCGTCACGGACCAGGGCATCGGCATCTCCGAGAAGGACCGCGAACGGGTCTTCGAGCGCTTCTACCGGGTGGACCCGGCGCGCTCGCGGGCCACCGGCGGTACCGGCCTCGGCCTGTCGATCGTCAAGCACGTGGCCGCCTCGCACGGCGGGGCGGTCACGGTGTGGAGTGCTGAGGGCCAGGGCTCCACCTTCACGCTGCGGCTGCCCGAGGCCGGCCGCGGCCGTCCCCAGGCGTCGGACGCCGACTCGGACCTCGACGACGACCTCGTCGACGAGCCGGCCGACGAGCCGACCGACGACCAGATTTTCCAGACCCTCCCCGAACACATCCCCGCTCCGGAGGTCCTTCCGTGACCCGCGTACTCGTCGTAGAGGACGAAGAGTCCTTCAGCGACGCGCTGTCGTACATGCTCCGCAAGGAGGGCTTCGAGGTCGCCATCGCCGCGACCGGGCCCGACGGTCTGGACGAGTTCGAGCGCAACGGCGCCGATCTCGTCCTGCTCGACCTCATGCTGCCCGGGCTGCCCGGCACCGAGGTCTGCCGCCAGCTGCGGCTGAAGTCCAATGTCCCGGTGATCATGGTGACCGCCAAGGACAGCGAGATCGACAAGGTCGTCGGCCTGGAGATAGGCGCCGACGACTATGTGACCAAGCCCTTCTCCTCGCGCGAGCTGGTGGCGCGCATCCGCGCCGTGCTGCGCCGCAGGGGGGAGCCGGAGGAGGTCTCCCCGGCCGCCCTTGAGGCCGGCCCGGTGCGGATGGACGTCGACCGGCACGTGGTGACGGTGGGCGGTGGCAAGGTCGACCTGCCGCTCAAGGAGTTCGACCTGCTGGAGATGCTGCTGCGCAACGCCGGCCGGGTGCTCACCCGGATGCAGCTGATCGACCGGGTCTGGGGCGCGGACTACGTGGGGGACACCAAGACCCTCGACGTGCACGTCAAGCGGCTGCGCGCCAAGATCGAGCCCGACCCGGGGGCCCCGCGCTACCTGGTGACGGTGCGCGGCCTGGGCTACAAGTTCGAGCCGTAAGCCGCCCCCGGGGGTGCGCGGCGGACCACCGTATCGGCGGACGTATCGGCGGATTCCGGTACGGACGCCCGCGAGGCGCCCGTACGGGTGAGGGCCCGGCACCGCAAGGTGCCGGGCCCTCACCCGTACGGCGGGATTCGCGCCGGTTACGACGCGGCCGTCGTCGCGGCGCCGGTGGGCGTCGCGGTGCCGGTGGGCGTCGCCGTGGTGGTCGGCGTCGAGGCCGGCGTGGTGGCGGACGCGGACGGAGTGGGCGTCGAGCCGGGGCCGAAGGGCGCGTAGTAGCTCGTCGACGGCAGCACGGTGGCGTACATCTTGACCGCGCCGGCCTGGCTGAAGGAGAAGACGGCGCTCTGCACGTCGCCGTCGCGCGGGGTGGCGGCGCCGGAGTTCAGGACGGCCGCCGGGTTGCCCTTGCCGCCCAGCAGCACGCTGCCGTGGGCCGGGACGGTGACGGTGGAGCCGCCGTCGGCGCTCTTCAGCGTGGCCGAGCCGATGCCGGTGATCTCCACCGACTGGAGCTGCTGCGCGGACGACCCGTTGTTGAACAGGCGGGCGGTCACCGTTGCCGGGCCGCCGCTGGGGTCGGTGAGCACGAAGGCGTTCTGCACCTTGACGTCGCGCGCGGCGCCGGACTGGCTGTCCGGCTCGATCTGGAGCGTCGCCGCGTCGTTGCCGGCCGCGCAGGCGGCGGCCAGGGGTGCGAGCGAGAGCGCGAGTACGGCGGCGACAGCGCCGCGACGGATGCTGCGGACCACGGCGGCGGCATCTCCTAGAGCAGGTGACGGACGATCTTCCAGCGGCCTTACATTACCGAGGCCACCGGCCACGTCGCGCACCGGCCCCTGCTTTGCGGCGCGTTGATAACCCGCTCGCCGCAAGATCGGCCACCCGAGTGCGGCCCGCCCGGGGGAAGATCAGGCGGCCTGCGGGTTTGCTGCAATCAATGGGAGAGCAAATTTCGATCTTCTGTCGCCTGATTCGCCCCCCGTCGGCTCGAACGGCGTAGCTGTGATCTCCTCCTCCCCGGGGGACGAAACGGGACGTATCGCCCGCTGTTCGAGGGGTCCGAGGGCTGTAACGGGTGCGTTTCGTCCCCGTCGCGCACCCGCTCCGACCTGCGGATACCTCCTCCAGGGCACCCCCTCCAGCACGTTCCGGGGGCGGTTGTCAAGCCCCGAGATATGCCCTGACCTGCGGAAACGCCATTCAGAAGAGGCCGTTCCCGTGTTACCCTGGATAGCCACGGAAGGGGTACCTGTCACATGACGTTCAAGGTTGGCGACACCGTGGTCTATCCCCATCACGGGGCCGCGCTGATCGAAGCGATCGAAATTCGCCAGATCAAAGGCGTGGACAAGACCTACTTGGTGCTCAAGGTCGCCCAGGGCGACTTGACGGTGCGTGTGCCCGCGGACAATGCGGAGTTCGTCGGCGTACGCGACGTGGTCGGGCAGGACGGTTTGGACCGGGTCTTCGAGGTGCTGCGCGCGCCGTACACCGAGGAGCCGACCAACTGGTCCCGCCGCTACAAGGCGAATCTGGAGAAGCTGGCCTCCGGTGACGTCATCAAGGTCGCCGAGGTCGTGCGCGACCTGTGGCGCCGGGAGCGTGAGCGCGGCCTGTCGGCCGGCGAGAAGCGCATGCTCGCCAAGGCGCGGCAGATCCTGGTCAGCGAGCTGGCGCTCGCCGAGAACACCAACGAGGACAAGGCCGAGACGCTGCTCGACGAAGTCCTCTCGTCCTAGGACCGTCCCCCCGGACGCTCTCGTGCCTGATCCGCGCTGAGGTGTGACACCCCACGCCCCCCGCGCGAACGGCAAACGCAGACGTGATGCCCCGGCCACCACGCCGGGGACCCTGCCGCGGCACCTGGTTCGCACATGACGACCGGGTGCTGCGGCATGCTGGCACCCGTACCCGGGTGCCGCACCGAGGCAACCGCCACCCGCTCAGCGAGGCTCCCCCGGATGTCACGGAAGGGGTCCGGAGGAACCGCCGCGCCTGGCGCGGTGCCCGGCTGCCGCCAGGCGTCCCTCCAGGCCATACCCACCTCACACAAGGACACAAACCTGCGTACCGCTGCTGTCATTCCCGCCGCCGGACGTGGAGTCCGGCTCGGCCCCGGCGCGCCCAAGGCGCTGCGGACCCTGGGCGGCGTGCCCATCCTTGTGCACGCGGTGCGCGCGATGGCCGCCGCCCGTGCCGTGCGGGTCATCGTGGTCGTCGCTCCGCCCGAGGGAACCGCCGAGGTCAGGGGGCTGCTGGACGCCCACGGGCTGCCGGAGTCCACCGACATCGAGGTCGTGCCCGGCGGGGAGACCCGCCAGGAGTCCGTACGGCTGGGCCTGGCCGCGCTGCCCCCGGACGTCGACGTGGTCCTCGTCCACGACGCGGCCCGGCCGCTGGTGCCCGTGGAGACCGTGGAGGGCGTGGTGGACGCCGTCCGCGGCGGCGCGCCCGCCGTGGTGCCCGGGCTGCCGCTGGCCGACACCGTCAAGAGCGTCGAGCCGGCCACCGGCGAGGTTACCGGCACCCCGCGGCGGGAGCTGCTGCGGGCCGTGCAGACCCCGCAGGGCTTCGACCGCCAGGTGCTGGCCAAGGCGCACGAGAGCGTCACCGGCGAGGTCACCGACGACGCCGGCATGGTCGAGCAGCTCGGCGTGCCGGTGCTGGTCGTACCCGGCCACGAGGAGGCGTTCAAGGTGACCCGGCCGCTGGACCTGGTGCTCGCCGAGGCCGTACTCGCCCGCAGGAGGGCCCGTGGCCACTGAGACACCGGAAACCTCGGGCGGGCCCGTCGGCCTGCCGGGCCTGGTGCTGCCCCAGGTCGGCATCGGCACCGACATCCACGCCTTCGAGGAGGGCCGCGAGCTGTGGTGCGCGGGCCTGCTCTGGGAGGGCGAGGGCCCCGGGCTGGCCGGCCACTCCGACGCGGACGTCGTCGCGCACGCCGCCTGCAACGCCCTCTTCTCCGCCGCGGGCCTCGGCGACCTGGGAGCCCACTTCGGCACCGGGCGGCCCGAGTGGTCCGGCGCGTCCGGCCTGACGCTGCTGGCCGAGGCCGCCCGGATCGTGCGGGCGGCGGGCTTCACCATCGGCAACGTGGCCGTCCAGGTGGTCGGCCTGCGGCCCAAGATCGGCAAGCGGCGCGAGGAGGCCCAGCGGGTGCTCTCCGAGGCGGCCGGAGCGCCGGTCTCGGTCAGCGCCGCCACCACCGACGGCCTCGGCTTCCCCGGGCGCGGCGACGGGCTCGCCGCCATCGCCACCGCGCTCGTCGTACGGACGGGCACCCCCGCCGGATAGCGCGCGCCGCCGCCGACGGGCCCGTTCCGCCGGCGGCGCGCCCGCGCCCGTACCCCGCTCATGCCGCCCGCTCCCCGGGACCGGGCCGGCGCGGCACCCGGGCGAGACCCCGGCGGGACCACGGCGGTGCCCCGACGGGACCCGACGGGAGCCGGCATCCGGGCGCCATCCCCGCGGTACTCAGGGCCGCGGGCACCGCGGGCATCGCGGTCGGCACGGACATGCAGGGGGCATCGGCGGCCCGGACGGCGCGCGGACGGAACGGGACGGAACGCGGGTGGCGGGCCGATGGCGGGCGGATGGCGCGCGTGCTCCCGCACAGCCTGTGGACAACCCCACGCACGCCCTTCGGGCCACTACCCTTGTGGCGTGACTATTCGCCTGTACGACACCGCCGCCCGCCAGGTTCGCGACTTCACCCCGCTCACCCCGGGCTGTGCGTCGATCTACCTGTGTGGCGCCACCGTGCAGGCCGCGCCGCACATCGGCCACATCAGGTCGGGGCTCAACTTCGACGTCATGCGCCGCTGGTTCCAGTACCGGGGCTATGACGTGACGTTCGTCCGCAACGTCACCGACATCGACGACAAGATCATCGCCAAGTCCGCCGAGCAGGGCCGGCCGTGGTGGTCGATCGGGTACGAGAACGAGCGGGCCTTCGCCTCCGGCTACGACGCCCTGGGCTGCCTGCCGCCCACCTATGAGCCGCGCGCCACCGGCCACATCCCCGAGATGATCGAGCTGATGGGCGCCCTCATCGAGCGCGGCCACGCCTACGCGGCCGAGGGGAACGTCTACTTCGACGTGCGCTCCTTCCCCTCCTACCTGGAGCTGTCCAACCAGGAGCTGGACAACCTGCGCCAGCCCGAGGGCGAGGGCGAGACCGGCAAGCGCGACGCGCGGGACTTCGCCATGTGGAAGGCCGTCAAGCCGGGCGAGCCGTCCTGGGAGACCCCGTGGGGCCGCGGCCGGCCCGGCTGGCACCTGGAGTGCTCGGCCATGGCCCACAAGTACCTGGGCCGGGCCTTCGACATCCACGGCGGCGGGATCGACCTGATCTTCCCGCACCACGAGAACGAGATCGCCCAGTCGAAGGCGTACGGCGACGAGTTCGCGCGGTACTGGCTGCACAACGCCTGGGTCACCCTGAGCGGCGAGAAGATGAGCAAGTCGCTCGGCAACTCGGTGCTGGTCTCGGAGATGGCGCAGCGCTGGCGGCCCATCGTGCTGCGGTACTACCTGGGCACCCCGCACTACCGCTCCATGATCGAGTACAGCGAGGAGGCGCTGCGGGAGGCCGAGGCGGCCTTCGCCCGCATCGAGGGCTTCGTGCAGCGGGTCATCGAGATGGCCGGGCCGGTCGAGCCCGCCGCCGAGGTGCCGCCGGCCTTCGCCGAGGCGATGGACGACGACATGGGCGTCCCGCAGGCGCTGGCCGTGGTGCACACCACCGTCCGCCAGGGCAACAGCGCGCTGACCGCGGACGACAAGGAGAGCGCGGTCGCGCGTCTGGCCGAGGTCCGTGCGATGCTCGGAGTGCTGGGCCTCGACCCGCTCGACCCGCAGTGGACGGCCGCCGACCGCGGGGACGACCTGCACGGCGTGGTCGACTCCCTGGTGCGGCTCGTGCTGGAACAGCGGCAGTCGGCCCGCTCCCGCAAGGACTACGCCACCGCGGACGCGATCCGCGACCAACTCGTCCAGGCGGGTCTGGAGATCGAGGACACCCCGTCCGGCTCCCGGTGGACCCTGCGGGGCTGACCCCCGGCAGGCCCCCGGAGCCGAGCGAGAAGCCCCCGGTGCCGCCCTCCCCCAGAGGGCGGCACCGTCCCGCGTGCGCGTCCCGCGCCCGCATCGAGTGAAGAAGTGAGAGACCCATGGCCGGCAACAGCCAGCGCAGGAACCGCCGTACGAGCAACAAGAAGGGCGCCACGGTCGGCAGCGGCGGGCAGCGGCGCCGGGCCCTGGAGGGCAAGGGCCCGACCCCGCCCGCCGAGATGCGCAAGGGCCACAAGAAGAACCGGATCGCCAACGCCCAGGCCAAGCGGACGGTCTCCTCGCAGTCCCGCCGCCCCTCCGGCCGTGGCGCGAAGTCCACCTCCGAGATGGTGGTGGGCCGCAACCCGGTGGTCGAGGCGCTGCGCGCGGACATCCCGGCCACCGCGGTCTACGTCCAGCAGTTCATCGACAACGACGACCGGGTGCGCGAGGCGCTCAAGGTCGCCACCGACCGGGGTGTGCCGCTGCTGGAGGCGCCCAAGCCCGAGCTGGACCGGATCACCGCCGGCCTCAACCACCAGGGCCTGGTCCTCCAGATCCCGCCCTACGAGTACGCCCACCCCGAGGACCTGCTGGCCAAGGCGGCCGACCAGCGCGACGACCCGCTGATCGTCGCGCTGGACGGCGTCACCGACCCGCGCAACCTCGGCGCCGTGGTGCGCTCGGTCGCGGCGTTCGGCGGCCACGGCGTGGTGGTGCCCGAGCGGCGCGCCGCCGGGATGACCGCGGGTGCCTGGAAGACCTCCGCGGGCACCGCCGCCCGCGTCTCGGTGGCCCGTGCCACCAACCTCACCCGCGCGCTGGAGGCCTACAAGAAGGCCGGGCTGCTCGTCGTGGGCCTGGCCGCCGACGGTGAGGTCGCGCTGCACGAGCTGGAGGCGCTGTCCGGGCCGGTCGTGGTGGTCGCCGGCAGCGAGGGCAAGGGCCTGTCGCGGCTGGTCAGCGAGACCTGCGACCTGCGGGTGCGCATCCCGATGCCGGGCGGCGCGGAGTCGCTCAACGCCGGTGTGGCCGCGGGCGTCGTGCTGTACGAGGCGTCCCGCCGCCGGGCGAGCCGCTGACCTGACCCGTCGCGCCCGGCCCGCCGACGACCGCGGGCCGGGGCCCGGCCGCACCCACGCCCGGCCGGGGGCGGAGAGCCGGGGCGGAGAGCCGGGGGCGGAGAGCCGGCCCACCCGCGTCCGGCCGGGTGGTCCTCGCGGAATTCCTGGTGGCGCCAGGGTGGACGGACGGTTCTCTCCGTGGGAACGCGTGCCGGTCGGGCCCGGAACAGGCGGAGATCCGGCCCCGGACCGCTGTGACGGGTGCCTGACGGGGGACTGTCAGGCAGTGTCCTAAACGACCGTCACTCGGTTAGATGAGTGTGGACACCAGAACACCCCGCACTTCCCCGGGGGGAGGGGCACCCGGGTTCGACGAGCGTGTGCTGACCATGCCGCGGGTGCCGAGCGATCCCGCCCAGGTCATCGTCAACCACGCGAGTTTCCGGGTGCAGCTCGGCGCCGCCTCGATCCGCGCGCTCGGGACGGAGGAGACCGTCCGGATGCCCGCGGTGCGCCGCCGCACCCCTGTGGTCTGGTCCGGCCACTCGGCCCCCCAGCTCACCAGCGCGGTACAGCGGGCCGGAGCCGCCCCCGCCCCTGGGGGCACCGGCACCCAGGTGCTGCCGCGCGTCGGCGAGAGCACGGTGCTGCCGCCCCCCGTCCCCGTCGTGGTCGGCCACCAGCGCACCCCCCGCGACGAGTACGGCGACTACGGCGAGTTCGGCGGCGCGTACGCCGACTACGGTGAGCCGACCGTCGTCGGCCCCCGCGTCCGCGGCGGCAACGGCCGCTACGGCGGCCCTGTCGCCCCGTCCGGCTACGACGGCCCCGCGTCGAGCGGGTACGACGGCGCCGGAGGCGACCCCGGTGACGACACCGGCCGGCGCGGCCGCCGCGGCCCCTCCGTCAAGCACGCCTACTACCCGCACCGCAGGCTCAACCTCGGCATCGTGCTGCTGCCGCTGCGGGTGTTCCTCGGCTTCGTGTCGATCTACGCCGGCATGGGCAAGCTGTGCGACCGGGTGTACTTCGACGGCGGCAGGCGCGGCTCGATGGTCACCTGGCTCTCCTCGCTGCACCCGTGGGCCGCGGCGGAGCCGCTGCGCGCCGTCGCCCTCAACCACCCGGTGGGCGCCGGGCTGAGCATCGCCTTCCTCCAGGTCGTGGTCGGCGTGCTGACCGTGGCCGGGCTGTGGCAGCGGATCGCGGCGGTCTTCGGCGCGGCCCTGTCGATCGCGCTGCTGGTCACCGTCAGCTGGCGGACCGTCCCCGTCTACGACGCCCCCGACTTCATCTACCTGGCCGCGTGGAGCCCGCTGGTCATCGCCGGCGCGCCCGTCTACTCCGTCGACGGCCACCTGGCGGGCGACGCGTGGCGGCGGCTCGGCCCGCGGGTGTCCATCTGGGACCTGCGCCGCCGGGTGCTGCGCCGCGGCGCCGTGCTCGCCGTGTTCACGGTGGGCGCGACGCTGCTGGTCGGGTCGGTGCTCGGTGCGGCCGTCCGGGCCAGCAGCAGCCGTCCCGACACGCCCGGCACCTCGGTGACCCCGACCAACAACCTGCCCGGCACCACGCTGCCCGAGGTCTCGGGCGGCGGTTCGGACGGCGGCTCCGACGGCAGCAGCCCCCGCCCCGAGCCGACGAACTCCACGGTGTCCGGCACCGCGGAGCCCACCGAGGGCACCACGCGGGAGCCGTCCACGAGCCCGACCGGCACCACCGACTCCAGCGGCAGCCCCGCCACGGGCCCGTCCGAGACCGGCACGGGCACGGGAACGGGCGGCACGGGCGGCGGGACGCCCACGGACAGCGGCTCCGGCGGCACCACCGGCGGCGGGCAGACGGCGACGCAGGCCCCGCCCCCGGCGGCCACGCAGGATCCGGCGCCGTCCCAGCCGAGCAGCAAGCCCTCCCCCGGCGCGATCGGCGGCCTGCTGGGCAGCGCGGCCCCCACCGGGCTGCTGCTGGGCATGGCCCGCTACGGCGGGGGCCCTGAGCAGGGCTCCGAGGGGCGGCACGAGGAGGTCTGACAGCCGGCCAGGAGCTTCCCGGGGACGCCCCCGGGAAGCTCCTGGGACCAGACAGCGGCGGGCCCGCACCGGATGTCGGTGCGGGCCCGCCGCTGTGCGGCGTGCCGGAGGGGGCGCGTTCGCGCGTTCGCGCGTTCGCGTGCTCGCGGGTCCGCGGGTTTGCGGGTCCGCGGGTCCGGGGCTTCGGAGGGCGCCGTCAGGGCGCCGTCAGGGCGGCCGGGCGTCCGGGTTCAGCCCGCGCGGGGGAGGAGCGGACGGGTGGCGCGTCCGTCCAGGGGAAGGGCCGTCCGGGTGAAGGCCGTCCGGGGTGAGGGACCGTCCGGGCGAGGTGTCGAGCGGTTTCGGGCGGTTTCGGGCGAGGTGGCGTGCGGTGTCGGGCGGGCAGGGTGCCGGGCGGTCAGCCGCGGCGGGTGCCCAGCTCCTTCGCGGCCTCGCCGAGGTCCTTCGCGGTGTCGATGGCCCGCCAGTAGGAGCCGTGCGGGATCGGGTAGCCGGCCAGCCGCCGCTCCCGGGCCAGCCGGGGGAAGGTGGTCCGCTCGTGGTCGCCGATGTCCGGCAGCATCTCGGCGAACCCGGCCGCGAAGACGTACACGCCGGCGTTGATGAGGTACGGCGACGGCGGCGCCTCGATGAAGTCCAGCACCTGGCCGAACTCGTTGGTCTCGACGACGCCCCACGGGATGCGCGGCCGGGCCAGCGCCAGCGTCGCCACGGCGTCCCGCTCCTCGTGGAAGGCGGCCATCTCGCGCAGCGGGAAGCGCGTCCACACGTCGGCGTTGGTGGCGTACCAGGGCTCGTCCGGGCGGGGGAGCGAGGCCGCGGCGTACTTCAGGCCGCCACCGCGCCCGAGCGGCTCGTGCTCCACGACGGCTGTGACGTTCAGCGGCAGCGGAGTGCTGTCCAGCCACTCCTGGAGCACCTCGGCGAGGTGGCCGCACGAGACGACCGCGTCGGTGACGCCCTCGGAGGCCAGCCAGGCCAGTTGGTGCCCGATGATCGGCGTTCCCGTGCCGGGGATCTCCACCATCGGCTTCGGCCGGTCGTCGGTGTACGGCCGCAGCCGCGAGCCCTGGCCGCCGGCCAGCAGCACCGCCTGGGTGACCGTCGCGGCGGGGACGGGGGCGAGGGTGTGCGGGGCGGTGTGGGCCCCGGGACCGGGATGGTCGGCACGCGTCATGCAGCGCACCCTATGCGACACGGGCGCCCGGAGCCTGTCCTGCGGACACGCGACCACCCCCGCGGGTGGTTTCGGCGCGGACGGTTCCCCCGGGGGCTCACGGGGTCCCCCGCGTCCCCTCGGGGGACGCGGCCGCGGGTGGCCGCGTGCGGCCGTGCACGGGGACGCGGCCGGGCGCCGGCCGGGCACGTGCGGGCGCACCGAGTGCGAGACGGCGCGGCACCCGGCGGGCGGAGTGGCCGGATGCCGCGCCGCGCGCGGGCGGAACGGGTACGCGTGGCGCCCGTTCAGCCCACGGAGGCGACGCCGGTGGCGAACGACGTGTCGCACACCGGGCGGGAGAAGGCCTGCGCGCGCTGCGTGGCGCCCTCGTACTTCGCGACCGCCGCCCGGCCCAGGGAGCGGGCGATGGAGGTGCAGTACTTGGCCAGCGAGGGCTGGCGCGCCATGGCCACCTGGAGGTCGGTGAGGGCGGTGCCCGGGTCCTTCTGCTGGAGCTCCGCCAGCAGCTTCTGGCGCAGCGCCTCCTGGGGCGTGAGGACCGTGTCCTTCTGGGCGGCCTTCCCGGTCGTCGCCGAGTCCTCGGTGGTGGACGCGGCCAGCAGCCGCCCGTCGGAGGACGACGCGGCCCACGGCACGCGGGTGACGGCGAGCGTCCCCGACAGGACGAGGACGACCGGAAGAACGAACGCGAATGTCTTGCCGAGACGGCGAGCTACCTGGTTCACGACTCGGATGGTAGCGACTGGTGCCGATTCGGCGACATTGAGTCACCCTGACGAGGGATAGGAAACGGAGTAGTGCGGCTCACACGGTTGACGAACGGCACCGAACAGTGCCGAACAGTGCCGAAGGGCACCGAAGAGTTCGGAAAGCACCGCAAAGGCGGAAAGGAGCCGAATGGACGGAGAAAGCCCGGATGTGCGTCGCGCGGGTCTGCCCGTTCACCGATCTGCCCGCCTGCCCGTGGTGCGTCCCCGGACATGACGAGGCGGCCGGCGGTACGCGTGGTGCGTACGGCCGGCCGCCTCGTTCGAGCCTTCGGGTGCCGGGGCGGGGCCCCGGGCCGGATCAGTCGCTCAGGCGCTCGCCGGAAGAGGTGGCGAAGACGTGCAGCTCGCCCGTGCGCGGCACGACGTGCAGCACGGAGCCCTTCTCCGGGATCTCGCGGCCGCCGACGCGGATGACCAGTTCCTTGGTCTCGCCGCCGACCTCGGCGCTGCCGTACACGTAACCGTCGGCGCCCAGCTCCTCGACGACGTTCACGTTGACCGCCAGGCCCGCGGGCGCGTCCTTCGACAGGCCGGAGCCCTCGGCGCTGACGATGTCGAAGTGCTCGGGGCGCACGCCGACGGTGACGGTGCGGTCACCCTTGTCGGACGCCGCCTTCACCGCGTCGCGGTTGACGTTGAGCACGCTGTTGCCGAACTTCACGCCGCCGTCGGTGATCGGGACCTCGACCAGGTTCATGGCGGGGGAGCCGATGAAGCCGGCGACGAACAGGTTGGCCGGGCGGTCGTACATGTTCCGCGGGCTGTCGACCTGCTGCAGGAGGCCGTTCTTGAGGACCGCGACACGGTCGCCCATCGTCATGGCCTCGACCTGGTCGTGGGTGACGTAGACGGTGGTGACGCCCAGCCGGCGCTGCAGGCTGGCGATCTGGGTACGGGTCTGGACACGCAGCTTGGCGTCGAGGTTCGACAGCGGCTCGTCCATGAGGAAGACCTGCGGCTCGCGGACGATCGCGCGGCCCATCGCGACACGCTGGCGCTGACCACCGGAGAGCGCCTTCGGCTTGCGGGCCAGGTACTCGGTGAGGTCGAGGATCTTCGCGGCCTCCTCGACGCGCTTGCGGATCTCCGCCTTGTTGACGCCGGCGATCTTCAGGGCGAAGCCCATGTTGTCGGCGACGGTCATGTGCGGGTACAGCGCGTAGTTCTGGAACACCATCGCGATGTCCCGGTCCTTCGGCGGCAGGTGCGTGACGTCGCGGTCACCGATGCGGATGGCGCCGCCGTTGACGTCCTCCAGACCCGCGAGCATGCGCAGGGAGGTCGACTTGCCGCAGCCCGAGGGGCCGACCAGGACCAGGAACTCGCCGTCGCCGACCTCGATGTCGAGGGCGTCCACGGCCGGCTTCTCGCCACCGGGGTAGATCCGGGTGGCCTTGTCGAACGTAACAGTAGCCATGACTGTCGCAGTCCCTTCACCGGCAGGAACGTGCCGGACGATCCGAGTAAAGGAAGCTCTTCGGAGAACCAGCTCCGGAGGTGTTCCACATGGGTCCGTCCGCTGTGAAGCGGACTCGCCGGTGACGCTACCCCGTGGTATCTGCCCTTGTCACCAGCCCTGGGCGAGGAATTTCACCCCGCCCCCACGCCCTTCGCCGGTACACTGCCCCTGCGCCTCCTTAGCTCAGCTGGCCAGAGCGACGCTCTTGTAAAGCGTAGGTCGTCGGTTCGAACCCGACAGGGGGCTCCACATCCGCCCTGGTGAGGGCGGCCCTCCCGGCGTCGGCCGCGGTGGGGCCGGGTCCCCGGCACGCCTCGTGTCGGCGCACGCCTCGTGTCAGCGTTCGGCGCAGGTGCGCGGCCGGGATGGCCGGCGGAGACAAGCTGGCGAAGAGGCGGCTTGACCTGCCCGAAGCGCGGGTCGAAGGCCGACTGGGCGGATCGGAGGAGCCGTAGCCCGAGGGGCGAAGCATCACCCTCGGCCGGGTGCGGTCGCAGAGACGCGAGCGCGGGCGCGGTGCGGCCTCGACCGGCCCGAAGACCGAGGGCCCTCGCCGGGGGGACGAGGGCACACGTCGGGGGTCGGCACCCGAGCCGGCCGGTCCTCAATCCTCCACTCACTCCGAGTGGTGTGCGGCCCAGTCCTGACGGGCGGCGGTGAGGGCGGGTCGGACCTTGTGGTCGAGCAGGTCGGCATGTGCTCGGAGCTTGGCGGCGATGGCGGTGAGGCCGTCCGGGTCGAGGCCGAGGATGTAGCGCCCGATGCTGACCTGGAGGTTGACCACCGGGATGCGCAGGCGGGGGTCGGGGGCGTAGGGGTTGCAGTCGATGCTGCCCTCGAAGACCGTGTCCTCCTCGACGCCGTCCCACAGGTCCGGAGCGGTGACCGGCACCATCGGGCCCTCAAAGAAGGCGCGGTGGTCGACCTGTGCCAGCCGCTGCGGCAACTCCTCCGTCGGCACGCCGATCTCCGTGGGATCGTCCTCGGCCCAGGCGGGCAGATACCCGAAGGTGACGGCACCGTCGGTGGTCGTGATCGCCCACGTACCCGGCGTACTCCAGGGCGGCGGCTGCTCTCGCCTTGCGGGCCGGATGCTGGAGGCGACCTCGAACCAGACCACTTTGCCGGCCGGATCGGAGAAGCTGCCCCAGTCGGCAGCGAGTGCGTCCACGAGCAGCAGCCCCCGCCCTCCCTCGGCATCCGGCGAACTGCTGCGCGGGTTGGGGCGTACAGCGCTGGAGTCGGTGACCTCGACCCGCAGCCTGACTCCGGTCCACCGCACCGCCACAGAGCACGGGGCCTGGGTGTGGTGGATGGCGTTGGCGATGACCTCGGTGGAGAGCAGTTCCACCTCGGCGACCTGTTCGTCCGAGAGGGCGACGTTCCAATCGCGGACCAGGGAGGTGATCGTGTGGCGGGCCTTCGGCACGGCACTCACCTCGGGCTCGACATGAAATCCGTGGAGGAGAAACGGCGTTGGCGTCGGCATCAGCGGGTCTCCTCGATACGGACTCGGCGACGGCGGTGGTGCCTCGCGGTACGGGGGATGACACGGGGCCGGGCAGGCGGCGGCATCAGGTTGCTCCTCTCGGTGCGTACGGTGAGCAGCAACTGTCAGGCTGTGACGGCATTGGTGGCTTCCCCGGCGCAGGTATACCCATGGTGGGTAGGCTTTTTCGGGCCTGCACACTGCACACTCGGTTGAACTGGCAGGACGGGAAAGCGCGATGACCGGATACCGACCAGCGACCGCGTTGCCGCGCGCCATTGTCGAACGAGCGGACATGCGGGCCGCGATCACCGCCCACGACTTCGGGACGGTGTTCCGCCTGGCGCGCGAACTGGCTGGGGTCAGCTACTCGAAGATCGCCGCCGAGTGCGGCATCAAGCCCGAACGGGTCGGCTCGCTCGCCCGTGGCAGGGGAAGCGTGACCAGCTTCGAGAAGGTCACCTGCGTCGCCGACGCCCTGCGTATCCCCGGCCACATGCTCGGACTCGCTTCCCGCCCATGGGAGAAGCGCGAGCCCCGTCCTGCCCCTGACCGTACGAGCGAGGAGGACGAGAGCTCCGTGGAGCGCAGGCGATTTCTCCAGGCAGGAACAGGCGCCGGTCTAGCGGCAACTCTGCCCGAACTGACCCGGCCCGCAGCCGGCCGCCGCGTCGGCCCGGAACTGCCCGAACGGCTTCGTCGGCGTACCGCAAGGCTGCGCCGCCTGGACCAGGTACTCGGTGGTGGCGACACGTACCGGGTCTACCTCGGCGAGTACCAAGCCACCAAGGCGCTGCTGCGGGACTCGACGTACTCCGAGCGGACCCGGCACGACCTGCTGTCCGTGCTGGCGGAGCAGGCACAGCAGGCAGGGTGGGCTGCGTTCGACGGTGGCCGGGCGGCCGACGCACGCGGGCTCTACGAGGAGAGCCACGGCGCCGCCACCGAAGCCGGCGACACCGCCCTCGCAGGCAACGCGCTGGCCTTCCTCGCCTACCAGGCCGTCAGCGGCGACCAGAAGGCCGGAGTCGAGATCGCCGCCCGATCCTGCGCGACGATCGGCCCCGACGCACCCGCCGGAGTACGCGCTCTGCTGCACGAACGACTCGCCTGGGCCTGCGCCGTCGCGGGCCTGGCCACCGGATGCGAACGAGCCCTTGCCGCCGCTGCAACGGCCCTCGCCACCGCCGGCGACGAGCCCCAGCCTGACTGGGTCTCGTGGGTCGACACCACCGAACTCCAGATCATGACCGGCCGATGCTGGACCGAACTACGCCGCCCACTGCGAGCGGTCCCCGTCCTGGAAACCGCCCTGGCCGCCTATGACGACACGAATGCCCGTGACAAAGCCCTCTACCTGTCATGGCTCGGCGACTCCTACCTCACCGCAGGCGAAGTCGAACAAGCCGCCACCGCAGCCGACCGCGCCCTCGACCTCGCCGAAGGCGTCGCCTCAGTACGCCCCCGCGCCCGCCTGACCCAACTCCTCAAACGCCTCGACGCCCACCGGGGGCTCCCCGCCGTGGACGCGGTACTGGAGAAGGCCGTGGCGGTCTGAGCTACGCGGACGGCTCTGTGCTGTCGGCAACCCATCGCAGGTACGCCTCCGAGCCGGCCACGATCGGCACCGCGACCACCTCGGGCTTCTCCCACGGATGGCGCTCCAGCAGATGCGCCTCCAACGCCGGGTACCGCTCCACGGTGGTCTTGAGCAGCAACTGCCACTCCTCACCGGTCCCGAACTCGCCGCGATGCCAGAACACCGACAGCACCGGCCCCACCACCTGTGCCCCAGCCGCGAGCCGCCCTTGCACGACGGACTCCGCCAGGTCAACGGCCTGTTCGCGCGTCTCGGTAGCGGTCGACACCTGCACGAAGTCAGTCATCCCCCAAGTATCCATCGCCGTCATCTGAGCCGGGTGATCTATCTGCTCGCACACCAGCGTTGGGCGTTCCTGACAGAGTCCTCGTCGACCTGAACGTGTTCCCGTCCCTGCATACGTCGTCACGTGGTCGCGAAGCGCTGACCGCAGTGTCCGACTATAAACACACCGCCGTGACCCGCTAGTCTTCTTGTAACATTTCAGCGGACTTAGAGGCGATCGCATGGAGCAGAGGGCGGACGTGGTGATCTTGACTGCGCTGCTAGTTGAGTTCCAGGCGGTGTTGGCGTTGATGAGTGATCAGGCGACGCTCGTTCATCCGGAAGGCACTCGCTTTGTGAAGGGAACAGTGTCCGGAGTCAGAGGAATCGTCGCTGTCGCCCGAATCGGTCCTGGCAACCTGAACTCTGGCATCGTCACTGAACGTGCTCATCAGTGGCTGAAGCCTCGAGCACTGCTGTTCGTTGGTGTGGCGGGTGGGTTGAAGCCGGAAGCCGAACTCGGCGACGTGGTGGTGTCGACAAAAATCCACTACCTGCATTCGGGTAAGGAAACGGTTGCGGGCTTCCAGGCTCGTCCGGTGCCAGGCGCTGTTTCGCACGAGTTGGAACAGGCGGCCGGAATGGCTCTCCACTCGGACGCCTGGCACGCATGGGTGTCCAAGGAGGTTCGGACGACTTGGCAGGGGGCTGCTCCGCAGGTTCACTTTCAACCCATCATCGCCGGTGAGGTGGTCTTGAACTCTCAGGAAGCTCCGCTGCGCGACCAGATCACCTTTCACTACGGGGATGCCCTGGCCATCGAGATGGAGTCCGCTGGCGTCGCCCGCGCGGCCGACCTGTCGAATGGTCTCCAGATCCTGACCCTTCGGGGCATCAGTGATCATGCCGACGTCGGCAAGGCCGACGCGGACGCGTCGGGTTCGCAGCGCCGCGCGTCCGCGCATGCCGCCGCCGCGATGGCGGCCCTCCTGTGTGAGTTGCTACCGACCGCGCTTGGACCTGCCGGCTCCGCCGGGACTGTGAGTCCTGAGGGCACTGTTCTCAACGCCTCGGCTTCCGATATCGAGTGGGTAAATGCCCTGATGGCCTTCGGTGACATGGCGAAGGTCGACTTCCGACAGGATGTTCTCCGTGATATGGGCCGTATGCTCGGTCTGCCCCATGCGTTTCTCGCGGCAGAATCTCCTGTGCCCCGTGATCACGTACGCGAAATAACCCGGCGGATGAATGCATACCGTGACCCTGCGGCCGCGCGGTTGGCGCTCTACCACGCTCTTGAACTCGCCCGCCCTGACGAATTTGCCTTGAAGGGGCTGAGGCGGTTGCTGCCGTGAGGCGGGAGGTGTTCACGGTACGGGTACGCCGCTGGTGTCGTGTCCGCGCTGACAGTTCTCCCGACGAGGATTTTTTTCCGCTGGACGACGACGGATTCCTTGGGGCTGATAATGTTTTCGCACCTTCTGGGTCCAAGACCGCAAAGGGCGTCCTCGTTGACCCGAACGATGTCGCTCGTAATGGAGCCGTCGTGCTGCTTGGTGAGCCGGGTGCTGGAAAGACCTCGGTCTTCCGTTCGCTGGTGGATGGGCTGCCGCTATGGGATGCCCCTATCGTTTCTGACAGCACCGACCGCTGTATATGGATCGATGGCCCAGACCTGACACCTGCTACCTACGACGAGGTCCTCGGAAGGCACCTCACCGCACTACCGAGCGTGGCGCTCGACCTCGATGTTCCCCAAGACGGAATTCTGACGGTCGTCATCGATCAGGCTGATGAGAGCGAGATTTGCCGCAATCTACCTTCTTATCTAAAGCGCTCACTGAGGTACAAGGACGTGCGCCGCATACGCCTGCTAGTCGCCTGCCGTACAGGTGACTATCCGCCCAGTTTGACCCGCGTCCTGCAGGACGCGTTTGGCAGCTGCTCCCTGGTGGATCTCGCCCCGTTGTCGCGTGCGGACGCCGTGGCGCTCGTCGATAGCGCTGGCGTCTCAGGTGAGCAATTGGTTTCCGAGGTCGTCGCCTTGCGCGCCGGAGCACTTGCCAGCGTTCCTCTAACCCTGGAACTTATCGTGCGCGAATACCGGGAGAGTGGCCGCCTGACGGGCGGCGCTATGGAGTTGTTCGGTGATGGTGTCCGACTACTCGCTGCGGAGTACGACACCGACCGGTTCGCCATAGCAGCTCCGACTACGACATGGCCACAACGACTGCAAGTCGCCGGGCGCATCGCCGCACGACTGGTGCTTTCGGGCCGACGCACTCTGTGGCGGGGGAGCCTGCTGGAGGAAAGACCACTTGGCACTGACCTGGATGTCTCCACCATCCCGGGGGGCAGCGAACAGACATCAGACGTCGAGCCCTTCGAGGTGACCCCAACGGTGGTCGACGAGGTGCTGCATTCGGGGTTGTTCACGGCGAGCGGGAACCGTAGGTTCGCATTCCGTCACTCGTCAATCGCCGCTTTTCTCACTGCCAAACACCTCATCTCTCGATCTGTCACAGACGCCGCACTCCGCCGTTTGTTCCTGGTCGGAGTCCCGGATCAGGAAACGGCCAGCATCCCTGTGTCACTGCGGGAAACGGCTGCATGGCTAGTGGCGCTCGCCCCTGAACGATCGCAATGGCTTGCCTCGGCTGACCCGGAAAGCCTGACCATGCACAGCGGCCTCGTCCGCTCCGACAGCGTCAAGGAACTCATCGTAAGTCGCCTGCTGGAGCGCGCTGCTGACGTTGAACTAGGCGATGTCAGATGGCACCAGACACGCTGGGTACTTGGACATCCTGGCCTGGCTCGCCAACTTCTTCCGGTCCTCACGCTCAACCCTGCGGATTTCAGCGACTGGCCGACTTGGGCTCGTGCCCGGATAGCGCTTCGCCTGGCGGAGCAGTGCCCTTCACCAGACCTTGCACCGCTGCTGCTGAACGTGGCAGCCGACCCTCGATGGCCGGCCGAGGACCGTGCGCACGCCGCCAGGGCCGCCTTCGCATGTGACGCTACAACGACCGTACCTGCGTTGAGAGATGTACTGGCCACCCTAGGATCGCAGATGGATAAAGACCCCGGTCTCAGCCTCCGGGGCACTCTTCTGACGCTGCTGTGGCCCAACTTTCTCAAGACGGAGGCGATGCTCGGCGCATTGAGCGAAACGCCGAGCGATAACCGGTACGGAGCTTATGAGCATTTCCTGTCCAACGTGCCAACCGCATGCCCCGACGAGGATGTGCGCCATGTTGTGGCATGGCTCCTGCAGCGTACGACGGACGACATGGCGACTGACGGTCGTGAGAGAAGATTTACGGAGGATAATCTCGTCTCCCATACGGTCGACCGTGCGCTGAGCGTCACCAGTGCCGAGTCGCTGCTGCCTGATATCGCCCGGATCCTGACGACGCGCTTTCTGGATCACATGAAGGTGGGATTCCCCTATGCGCTGGACCAGGTAACACCCGATGGGTTAGAGCCGATCTCCGTCCGCGATCTCCGGCGCAGCCTTGCCGTCGCCCTACTTGCCTGCGGAATCGAGGCAGGACAGGCTATGCGATATTTTGCGTGGCTCGTTGTCCGCGAGTGGGAGCCTCACCGCTCGTGGTCCTTGGAGCCGGAAGGACCGCACGGCGGTCGGTTCATGCTGCTTGACGCCAGCGATTTTGGCTGGGCGCTTCGGCAGGGGGTTGGCACCTCCGAGAGGCCCGAATTGTCGGACGGCTATGCTCATCTCGCAGAAATTCTCTTCGATCAGCAGAGTCAAGAGCACTTCGAACTCGCCTACCAGAATAAGGACAACCCCGCCTGGCCTTATCTGAAATGGTTCTATGACCCGATTGATATTCACGGTGACCTCGCAAAGGCGTGGCGTAGGAGCTACAGACTCGCGTCCGAGGCGCCATGGCCGGAGCGTGCGAAGTTCATCGATGAACAGCATGCACGCCTAGAACGGGCGCGCACGCATGACACCGACAGCTTCTGGCGTCTGCTCTGGGATTTGCAGTTCAATCCGAATACCGGCAAGGGTGAGCACCGCCTTGATGCCAATGTCTCCGACTGGCCAGGATGTTCGTTGTTTGATGCTGGGGAGCTCGCTGCTCTACACGGCTGCGCCCTGGACTTTTTGCGGAGAGAGAACGATCACGCGGACGAGTGGCTAGGGTCGGAGAAGAGGGATTATCGTGCCTGGGCGGGGCTCCAGTCGCTTTTGCTGCTCGACTGCCGTGGAACCCTGGAAAACCTCGAAGTTGACTGCTGGAGCGCCTGGGTTGGGGCGATCGCTGATCCGTGGTCTAGCCCCTCCTCTGCGACGTGGTCATCGCTGCTGAAGAAGGCGGTGCTCAACGATGCCCACGGTCTCAGCAGTGCGATTCGGAGGGTTGTCAAGGCGCAACTTGAACAAGGCGTGCAACCGCTGATTCTTGAGCGTGTTGAGGCGAATTGGTCTCCAGATATTGCTGAGGTCTTGGAAGAATTCCTGGTTGTGGTGTCTGCTGCGTTACTGCCAAAAATGCGCATCGAGCGCAAAGTTGATTTGTTGACAATGTCGGGAAAAGCGTTCGAGGAGGATGGTGAAGGTAGAGCGGCGTTGGTCCGTACCTGGTCTGGTCTTCTCGCCGCCCTCCTCTCCGTGGATAGCGCTCTTGCACAATCGGTCACCGATTTCGTCCTCGAAGCAGTCAACGAGAGCGCCGAGGCTGACGACCTCGAACTTCCCGTGATTGTCGCTTGCATTCTCGTGGAGGCTGGCGGAGTCGATGCGTGGTTGCAGTTCAGAACCCTGATCGACAAGTCGGTAGGTTTCAGCCGGGCTCTCGCGCTCAGATGTGCCGGGCGTTCCAACCGTGGGTACCTTGAGGATGGCGCCGACGAAGCTGGACTCAGTGGACTCTACCGCTGGCTAAACGCGATATTCCCGCAGGATGAATTTGGTCGTCCTCTCGGAGTACACGTGATCACCCCTGAGATGGAAGCGCTGGACTGGCGTGAGGCGCTGCCCGGAACACTGAGCCGTCGCGGAACCCCAGCGGCGGTGGAGAATCTGACGGTTTTGGCGGCCGAATTTGAGTCGCGCCTGAACCTGAGAGCGGCGCTCGTTTCTGCACGGACCAACTGTCTTGCGGCAACATGGACACCCGCCGATCTTGACGAAGTAGTTGCGATCTTGGCTGGCGCCAGCGATCCTTTTGATCCTGCATCTGCCGAAGCAGTACTCGTCGAGGCATTGGAAGCCTTCCAGGACATGGGGAGCCATGGATTCCGGGAGGGGATAGTGCGCGACATGCAGCGACTCATGAACTCACCCCGGCTACTGCCCATCGCGGATCACAGTCTGGCTCGCGACCACCTGCGGGCGATCGCCGCGTACGTGTACGCCGAGGGCGGCTTGCCTGCCCAGCTAGCCCTCCGCCTGGCACTCGAACAGGCTCGTCCCGACGATCAAGGTCTGGAGTCACTCAGGGGTCTCCTCGCAGTGCGCGACAGCCACCGGACGTGAGACGGTGGCCCGGCCGAGTGGGCAGGACTGTGGGGGATGAGGAATGGGCTTTCTACGTGATACCGGTGCATCTCTGTTCGCCAGCGCTCTTTTCGTGGCACTGGCGTGGGCACTGTCGAAGACCGCCCGTCGCTTCCTGCGTGGCCTTGCCGCTCACCTACTCCACTTGGATGTCGAAGAGGTCTTCCGCAACAGCCGTGAGGCGGCGTCTGACATCAAACGGGAGCTCAGCCGGGCACGTGAAGTGTCCATCCTGACTGGCCGCGGCGCCGAGTTGCAGCGCGACTCGTTCGAGGAGCTGCTTCTCCGGTGTCAGGCTCGGCGCTGTCGCTGCCGGATCCTGCTGCCAAAACTGGACGTTGCGGCAGGCGAGGCGAACTGGATCACTAACCGTGAGGAGGAGATGCAGGCCTTCGACGCTGCTTTCGGCACCGGCCTACTGCGTCGCCAGATCGCAGCAACCTACGACTACCTCGCTCCCCTTTCGGTTGTAGGACACCTCGAGGTACGCGACTACAGCGTTCCGCATATCGGTCGGATCGTCGCAACCGAGCGGGTCCTCTACCTGACTCCCTACACGGCAGACCGGCATGGCAGAGAGTCGACCGTGATCAAATACCGCCGCGGGGAGACGTACGACTTCCTGATGCGTCTAGTGGACAAGCTTTGGGCGGCGTCCGGACCGGCGTGAGCTCCTGGGGCACTCGGTCGCCACATGCAAAGCGCTCTTCCAGCAGCACGGATTCAGCACACATGGGTGCGGGAAGCCCTGCGTAGCATTGGCAACAAACGAGAGCTGTTTCTGCTGGTCAGCCATACATCGGCCGCATCACCGCAGGTCAGCGTCCCGCCCTGAGGGATCTTGTAAAGCGTAGGTCGTCGGTTCGAACCCGACAGGGGGCTCCACATCCGCCCTGGTGAGGGCGGCTCTCCCGGCGTCGGCCGCGGTGGCTTGCTGCTGGCCTGCCCCGGTTCCGGTCTCGTTCGGGGTGTACTTCCGGCGTGGGCAAGAGCCGCAACCCGGATCTGACCTACCTGCCGGCTGAGGTCCTGGAGGCCACGGACAACCAGGTCCCGGCGGAGAGCGCGGCCATCGCCGTCGAGTTGGTGTCGCCGTCGAACCCGGAGAACGACTGGGTGGGCAAGGTCAGGGACTACCCGGTGATGGGAATTCCGCTGTATCTCGTGGTCGACGCCAGGCTGAAGTCCGTCACCCTCTTCAGCCGCCCCGATGGCGGGAAGTACCACCGCCGCGAGGACGCCGATTTCGGCGAGAACCTGCACATCCCCAACCGTTCGACTTCGACCTGGACACCGCGACGCTGCTGCCCTACGCCTGAGCGTTCGCCTGCTCGGCACGGATTCAGCGCGCATGGGCGCGGGAACCAGCATGCAGAGAACGGCCAGGTCAGGGGTGGTGCCCCCGCCTGACCCTTCGTGGCTGCTGGACGTCTCGTCGGACGTGTCCGACCCCGCGCGCCTGGCCGGGGGCAGGGTCACTGCGGGTGGTGCGCGGTCCAGTCGTCGAGGGCGGCGATGAGGGCGGGGCGGACCTCGTGATCGAGGAGGTCGGCGTGGCTGCGGAGCTTGCCGGCGATCTCGGTGAGGGCTCCCGGGTCGAGGCCGATGATCCAGCGGCCGTCGCTGACCTGGAGGTTGGCGACGGGGACGCGGAGGCCGGGGTTTGGGTGGTTGGGGGCGCAGTGGATGCTGGGTTCGAAGACCGCGTCGTCCTCAGTGTCGTCCCACCGGCCGGGTGCGGTGATGGGCATGGTGGGGCCGTCGAAGAGACTGCGGTGGTCGATGAGGGCGAGCCGTTGCGGCAACTCGTCCGGCGGTACGTCGGTCTCGGTGGGGTCGTCCTCGGCCCAGGCGGGCAGGTACCCGGAGGCCGAGGTCCCGTCGGTGGCGGTGATCGTCCAGGTCCCCGGGGTACTCCACGGCGCGGGCTGTTTCCCGGGTGCGGTCGCGCCGGGTGCGGTGGGGGTTCCCACCTCGAACCAGACGACCTTGCCGGCGGGGTCGTCGGCGCTGCCCCAGGCGGTGGCGAGGGCGTCGACCAGGAACAGGCCCCGTCCGCCCTCGGAGTCCGGCGACGCCTCACGCGGTCGGGGTCGTACGGGGCTGGTGTCGGTGACCTCGACTCGAACCCGCGTGCCGTCCGATCGGACAGCGACCGCACACGTGGTGCCGGCGTACCGAACGGCGTTGGCGATCACCTCACCGGACAGCAGTTCCAGGTCTTCGAGCTGCTCGTTCGGCAGAGCCAACCGCCATTCCCGAACGATCCGCACGACCGTTCGCCGAGCGCTCACGACATCTGCCATGACCGGCTGAACCAGGAACTCGGACGAGGTGACAGGCCGCCACGACCTTACGGCCGCTTCCTGGCGGCCGGCCTGTGGCGATGCCATGTGCGGAGAACCATGACTGGGCATGCCAGCCCCACCCCTTCGTCAACACAACCCGAAACACGGCGCATCGGATGCACCGGGTGACTGATCGTCACAGAAAATAGACTGGACCGGTGGACCGGTGGACCGGTCCAGTCAAGTCGCCTCCTCCTGCTGTCGCCGTTCAGGTACGAGGCGGGTCGGCTCGTCGTCCTGCCCGCGATGGTGAATCGAGGCGGCGCTACTTGCGGATTCCCAACAGCTGGCTGGTCACATGGGATAGGTGTCTGTCTGCTCCCACAATGACCCGGCCGTGACGCCTTCCTCGCATACCAGGGGACGACCGTCTTGGTCGTAAGCGGTGTGCAGCACGACGGCCACGGCGGCCGGGATGTCCAGGCGCAGGTGATGGGCCTGCTCGGCGGTGGCGAGTTGGACGGTTGTCACGTCGACTCCCTCTGCGGGGGAACGCCTCGTCTGCCGACTGACGTACCTCGTGGTGCCCTCGGCGATCGGCGCATGCTGTTCCAGGCGTGGCGCCTGGGCGACCACCTCCAGCGGAAACCACGCCTCGACGTAGCTGTGCGGCGTGCCGTCCAGTAGTTGCATCAGCCTGGCGCGACGCAGCGCGTGTGCGCCGGCGGGCAGGTTGAGCGCGGTGGCGATGTGCGCCGGCGGAGTGGTTCGTTCGGGATTGCCGACGCGCGTGAACGGCATGCCACCCGCCACTCGGGCGCTTCCCGCCCTCCGGTTGCCGGCGGGCCGCCCGATCGCGGTCTCGGCCACCACGAAGCCGGTGCCTTGGCGTGCCTCGACCACGCCGTCGTTGCGGAGAACGTCCATCGCCTTGACCACTGTTGCCCGCGACACCTGCCACTGTTCGGCGAGATCCCGGCCCGAGGGGAGCGTCTCTCCGGGAGGGAACTCGCCGCTTGCCATCCGGACACGCAGGGACTCTGCGATCTCTTCGTACTTCAGTAGTGCCATAGTTCCTCGTAAGGTCGCGGGCTGGACCGGTCCACCGGTGCGGAGGATACTGCCGCCATGGCGTCCCCCGAGCTGGCACCCGAGGTCACCACCTTCTACACCCATGTCTTCGACGAGGGGAGCCGGCTGACCTCGTCCGCCGACGGGCGGCTCGAACTGCTGCGTACGCGGGAGCTGTTGCGCCGCTTCCTGCCGGAGCCGCCCGCCCGGGTGCTCGACGTCGGGGGCGGTACGGGGGTGCACGCGCGGTGGCTGGTCCAGGACGGCTACGAGGTGGATCTGGTCGATCCCGTCGCCCGCCACGTCGAGCAGGCGCGCCAGGTGTGCGCGGCCAGCCTCGGGGACGCCCGCGACCTCGCCGCCGAGGACGCGTCGTACGACGTGGTGACGCTGCTCGGCCCCCTGTACCACCTGCCTGACCGGGACGAACGGCTCCAGGCGCTCGGTGAGGCGGTGCGGGTCGCCCGTCCGGGTGGACTGGTCGCGGCGGCGGCGATCAACCGCTACGCCTCCGTCTTCGAACACACCGCGCTCGCGCACCTGCACACCGAGCGCCTGCGGGAGTCGATCGCGGACGTCCTCGCCAGCGCCAGCTACGACGGCCGGCGCGGCTTCACCGTCTCCTACTTCCACCGCGCGGAAGAGCTGGCCGACGAACTCGGCGCCGCGGGCCTGCGCGACGTGCGGGTGTTCGGCGTCGAGGGGCCGACGTGGTCGTTGCTCAAGGCCGTCGAGCAGAGCACGGGCGCCCCGCCGAGCGAGGAGCTCTTCGCGTCCGCCCTCACCGCGGCCCGCCTCGCCGAGCCCTACCCCGAACTCCTCGCCGCCGGCTCCCACCTCCTGGCCGTCGGCTTCGCGGACAGCTGACCGTCGCGCGCACCGAGGGGGCGAGGCTGCCGCCCTGGGCGGGGCGGGCTCAGTCCAGGGCGGCTGCCTTGCGCAGCAGGACGGACCGTTCGGGGGCGTTGCGGCACAGGCCGGCGGCGAGTTCCAGTTCGGCGCGGGCCTCGGCGGTCCGGCCCAGGCGGGCGAGGAGCTCGCCGCGCACGCTCGGGAGCAGGTGGGAACCGGAGAGGCGGCCGGAGGCGGCCAGTTCGTCGACCATGGACAGCGCCTCCCGGGGACCGCTCGCCATCGCCACGGCCACGGCCCGGTTCAGCTCGACGACGGGCGAGGGCGCCACGCGGCCGAGCGCCTCGTAGAGGAGGACGACACGCTCCCAGTCGGTCGCCCGCACCGAGGGCGCCGTCGCGTGACAGGCGGCGATCGCGGCCTGAAGGCCGTACGGCCCCAGGCCCCGGCTGCCTGCTGCGGCCCGCCCAAGTGCGGCGCGGCCGCGCCGGATCGCCGCGCGGTCCCACAAGCGCCGGTCCTGATCCTCCAGAAGCACCGCCTCCCCGTCCGGCCCGGTGCGTGCCGGAAAGCGCGCGGCGGTGAGCTCGAAGAGCGCGAGCAGGCCGTACACCTCGGGCTCGTCCGGCAGTACCGCCGCGAGCGTCCGGGCCAACCGGACGGCCTCGTAGGCGAGATCGGGACGCAGCAGGCGGTCGCCGGCCGTGGCGGTGGAGCCCTCGGTGAAGATCACGTACAGGACGCTCAGGACGCCGCCGAGCCGGCCGGGCCGGTCCTCCGGCGCGGGCACCTCGAACGGGACTCGCGCCGCGGCGATCGTCTTCTTCGCCCGGGTGATCCTGGCCTGGACGGTCGGCACGGGCACGAGGAACGCCCGGGCGATCTCCTCGCTGGACAGGCCCCCCACCACGCGCAGGGTGAGGGCCACCCGGGCCTCGGGCGAGAGCACCGGATGGCAGGCCGTGAAGACCAGGGCGAGGACGTCGTCGTGGACCCGGTCCGGGTCCCATGGCAGATCGTCCGGCCGGCCCGCCGCGGTGGCCGCGCCCGAACTGGTCTCGCCCTCGGCCAGCCGGCCCGCCAGCAGGGCGTACCGCTCGTCCAGGGCCGACGCGCGCCGGAAGGCGTCGATGGCGCGCCGCCGAGCGGTCGCCAGCAGCCAGCCCACCGGACTGGCCGGCGCGCCGTCGCGCGACCAGGAGACCAGTGCCTCCGCCAGCGCCTCCTGCGCGACGTCCTCGGCCAGCGCGAAGTCGCCGGTGTAGCGGGCCAGCGCGCCCACGATCCGCGCCGACTCGATCCGCCAGACGGCCTCGACGGCCCGCCGCGCCGGACCGGCGCTCGACGGACCGGCGCTCGGCGGACCGGCGTCGGCCGGGGGTGTCCGCGGCGGATCGTCGTCGGCCGGGGGCGTCAGAGCTGCCCCGTCTGCTCGCGCCATGCCCGCTCCCTGACGATCCACTCGTTGTCCTGTGGGAACTCGTCGATGCCCGGCACCCGGCGGACCTCGCACTTCGACCCGGGGAAGGCGGGCAGCCGCTTGGCCCACTCGACCGCCTCCTCCTTCGACGCGACGTCGATCAGGTAGAAGCCGCCGAAGAGCTCCTTCGTCTCACCGTACGGGCCGTCGGTCACCACCGGGGTCTCCCCGCTGAAGTCCACCACCACGCCCTGGGACGGATCGTCCAAGCCCTCGGCGGCCACGAGCACGCCCGCCCGGATCATCTCCTCGTTGAGGCGTCCCACCACTTCGAGCATCTCGTCGAACGGCGTCTCCGCCATCTTCGCGACGGACTCGTCCGTGCCCCGCATGATCAGCATGTACTTCGCCATCGTCGGCCTCCTTGGTCGGGGTCGCCTCTCGACCCTCTCTATCCCAGGTCGAACGGCGCCGTCGCGTATCGACACGGCAGACGGAGATCGAGCGTTTTTCTCGGCGGGCGTCCTCGCCCCGCCCCGTGGGCGGGCAGGGAGAGGAAGCGGGCGGAGCCGCCCGCCGGGCGGTCAGCCGCGGGGGCCGCTGATCCGCTCGGGCTGGATCACGTAGAGCACCCGGACCTGGTCGCGGCCGCCGAACCACGGGTACGGCCCGCCCAGGTACTTCTTGGCGAGCGCCTCGATGTGGTCGACCGCGCCCTCGGTGGTCACCTGGACGACCCGGCCGCGGATCTGGACGTAGGAGGACGGGTCCGAGGGGTCGGAGACCGCGACGGCCACCCGTGGATCGCGGGCGATGTTCCGGGTCTTCTGGTGCGACTCGACGCTGTTGATCAGGACGTTCTCGCCGTCGGTGTCGACCCACGTCTGGGTGAGCTGGGGCGAGCCGTCGGGCATCGTCGTGGCGATGTAGCAGGTGCTGGGGCGGCGCAGCAGCGCCACCACCTCCGGGCTGAGCGGGACGGGCACGGGAGTTCTCCACGGTTCGGTACGGCGCGGTGCTGGGCCAACCGTAGCCATGTCGGGGGCAGTTGCGGCGCCGGGTCCGTACCGGCGTGCCGGTGGCGGTGCCGGTTCTGTTGCCGGTCCTGGTGGCGGTTCTGGTGCCGGTTCTGGTTCCGGCGCAAGGGCCGCTCTCCGATGGCCGGTTCGGGCCGGGCGGTCCGCTGGCAGGATGGCGGGCGTGACCACCTCCGATGACCAGAAGCAGCGTCAGGCGAACTCGTTCGGAGCGGCGGCCGACGCCTACGAGCGGGGCCGCCCGCCCTATCCGCCGGAGGCCGTGGCCTGGCTGGTGCCCGACGAGGCGCGGGTCGTGGTCGACCTCGGCGCGGGCACCGGCAAGCTCACCCGGGCCCTGTCCGCCCCCGGGCGGGAGGTCGTCGGGGTGGAGCCCTCGGCCGGTATGCGCGAGCGCTTCGCCCGCGTCCTTCCCGGGGTGCGCGTGCTGGACGGGACGGGCGAGTCGATCCCGCTGCCGGATGCCAGCGCGGACGCCCTGGTCTACGCGCAGGCCTGGCACTGGGTGGACCCGGAACGGGCGGTCCCCGAGGCCGCCAGGGTCCTGCGCCCGGGCGGGAGGCTGGCGCTGGTGTGGAACTTCCGCGACGGGTCCGTGCCCTGGGTCGCGGAGCTGGAGCGGCTCCTGCGGGACTGCGCCGCCTCCCCGACGGAGGACGACCAGGTGGAGAGGGTGGGCGAGCCCTTCGGGCCGGTGGAGCGGCGGGAGTTCCGCTGGAGCCACCCGGTGGCCGCCGACGAGGTCGTGGACATGATCGCCTCGCGCAGCTACGTGATCACCCTGGAGCCCGCGGCGCGCGGGGAGCTCCTGCGGCGGGTGCGCGCGTTGCTGGACGCGCGGCGGCCGACGGAGATGCCCTACGTGACGATGTGTTACCGCACGCGTCTCGGGTAGTCCTGTAGGTGGCTTCACGTGGTCGTGTGACCGCGCACTGTGTCCGATGGCGGGTCGGAGCAGGTCAAGGGGGCGCGGGAGGGTTCGCCCCGCTCTCCGGGTGGCTGAGGGGCGGATTTCGGCCATGGGGGGGGGTGGGCGGGGCGGGCTTTGAAAGCGCTCTCAGACATCTTGACGGTTTGGCATGTGCACATTTTCAATCGGTAACGCTCGGCTCCCGTACGTTCGCCCCCCATCCCCCACATGTTCGACCGATCCTGGGAGATCGCCGATGACCCCTCCACACCCGCTCGGCGCCGACCGGCGCCCGGGCCTCTCGATCTGGCTGCGACGCGTCCGGGCGGCCGTCGCGCTCGCCGCCCTCAGCCTGTTCGCCGTCTTCGCGGCCGGGGTTCCGGCCGCGCAGGCCGTCACGGTGCCCGCACCGCCCTCCGGCTGGTCCACGGTGTTCAGCGACGACTTCTCCGGCGCGTCCGGCAGCGCGCCCAACTCCTCGAAGTGGACGTACGACACCGGTCCCGGCTCGAACTTCGGCACCGGCGAGATCGAGACCATGACCAACTCGACCTCCAACGTCCACCTCGACGGCAGCGGCCACCTCGACATCACGGCGCTCGGTAGCGGCAGCAACTGGACGTCCGGCCGCATCAAGACCCCGTCCGCCGTGGTCGGTGCGCCGGCCGGCGGGAAGCTGGAGGTCACCGCGTCGATCCAGCAGCCCAACCCGGGCAGCGGGCTCGGCTACTGGCCGGCGTTCTGGATGCTGGGCCCGGGCCAGTGGCCCGAGAACGGCGAGATCGACATCATGGAGGACGTCAACGCGCTCTCCGAGGTGGCCGGCACCGTCCACTGCGGCACCTCGCCCGGCGGTGTGTGCAACGAGGGCAACGGCATCGGCAGCGGACTGCGCGCCTGTTCGGGCTGCCAGAGCGGTTACCACACGTACACGATGATCCTCGACCGGACGAACACCTCCGCCGAGTCGATCACCTTCTACCTCGACGGCAGCGCCTACTTCACCGTCACCGAGGCCCAGATCGGCACGTCCACCTGGCAGGCGGCGTTCGACCACAACCTGTCGATCATCTTCGACCTCGCCATGGGCGGCGGCTTCCCCAACGGGGTCTGCGGCTGCACCTCGCCGGGTTCGGGGACCACCTCCGGCGGCACGATGAGCGTCGGGTACGTGGCCGCGTACACGACCTCCGGCTCCGGCGGCGGCACCACCACCCCGCCGACCGGCGGGGGCAGCGCCATCACCGGCTACGGCGGCCTGTGCCTGGACGACGCCTCGGCCAGCACCGCCAACTACAACCCGGTGCAGATCTACACCTGCAACGGGACCGCCGCCCAGCAGTGGACGGTCGTCCAGGCCGGCAGCACCCTGCACGTCCTGGGCAAGTGCCTGGACGTCTACGCGGCGGGCACGGCCAACGGTACGAAGGTCGACCTGTACGACTGCAACGGCACCGGCTCACAAGTGTTCATCCCGCAGTCGAACGGGTCGCTGTACAACCCGCAGTCCAACAGGTGCCTGGACGATCCCAACTCGTCGACGACACCAGGAACCCAGGTGCAGATCTGGGACTGCAACGGCACCGGCGCCCAGGTGTGGCACCTGCCCTCCTGAACCACCGGGAATCCGCGTCGAGCTGATACACCGTCAGTTCGTGTGCCGCTGACGGCCCCGTCCGTCCCGCCCGCCCCGCCGACCCGTCGTGTCGCGGGGCGGGCGGCCGTCGTCCGGGGCCGCCGTGGAAGCGGGGCGGGGGCGGGGGTCGGAGTTGTCTAGTCCTATTGACGTGGACGCGCCAAGGCGGTTTGGTATGTACCAGCGCCAGGTCCGGCGTCGGTACTGTCGAACCCCCCCACATCCCCGCGCCCGTCGGGCATCCCCGAAAGGGGTACTTGTCATGCATTTGGCGAGATATGCCGCCTCCGTCTGCGCCGTCGCGCTCACCACCGCCGGTGTGACCGTCGCGCTGGCGCCCGCCAGCAGCGCCGCCGGCTCCAGCGTCTACTCCGTGGCACCGTACGTGGACATGTCCAACGGGCAGGAGGGCCTGCTCGACACCGCCGTCACCGGCCACGGCCTGAAGGCGTACACCGCCGCTTTCGTGCTCGGCGAGGGGTGCACCCAGATCTGGGGCGACACCCTCCCCATCGGCGCCGACTCCTACACCGACCCCGAGATCGCCAGGGCGAAGTCGGAAGGAGCCTCCGTCATCATCTCCTCCGGCGGGGCGGCCGGCGAACCGCTCGCCTGGACCTGCTCGACGCAGAGCACCATCGACGCCGGGTACCAGGCGATCATCAACGACTACGGTGTCACCCAGCTCGACTTCGACGTCGAGGGCGCCGCGGTCGCGGACACCGCGGCGGCGGCCCGCCAGATGCAGGCGATGAAGGACCTCAAGGCGTCCAACCCGAACCTCAGGTTCTCCATGACGCTGCCGGTGCTGGCCAGCGGCCTGACCAACGACGGCGTCAACATCCTCAAGGCCGCGAAGACGGCCGGCGTCAAGATCGACGTCGTCAACATCATGACCATGGACTACTACTCGGGCACCGGCACCGAGATGGGCCAGGGCAGCGTCGCGGCGGCGCAGGCCACGCTGGCGCAGATGCAGTCCGTGGACTCCTCGTACACCTACGCCAACCTCGGCATCACCCCGATGATCGGCAAGAACGACGACGGGTCCACCTTCACCCTGGCCGACGCGCAGACGGTGGAGAGCTTCGCGGCGCAGCACGGCGTGGGGCGGCTGGCGTTCTGGTCGGTCAACCGGGACCAGCCGTGCGGCGGCAGCGCCAACTCGCTCTCCACGTGCACCCAGATCAGCCAGAACAGCCTCGCCTTCACCGACGCGTTCGTCCCGTACACGGGCACCGGCGGCGGGAGCGGCGGAGGCGGGACGACGAGCAGCGACTTCTCGCTCGCGCTGTCGCCGGCCACCGCGTCGGTCGCGCAGGGCGGCTCCGCCACCGCGGCGGTCTCGACCGCCGTCACCTCGGGCAGCGCCGAGTCGGTCGGCCTCTCCGCCTCCGGCGCGCCCTCGGGCGTCAGCGTGTCCTTCAGCCCGGCCTCCGTCACCTCCGGCGGCGGTTCGACGCTGACCGCGTCGGTCGGGTCGTCGGCGGCCGCGGGCACCTACACGATCACCGTGACCGGGACGGCCGCCAGCGGCAGCCACACCGCGACGTACAAGCTCACCGTCACCGCCGCGTCCAGCGGGGGCGGCGGCGGGACCGGCGGCGGCTCGCTCTCCAACGCGGGCTTCGAGACGGGCAGCCTCAGCCCGTGGACCTGCCCGAGCGGCGGCACGGTGGTCTCCAGCCCGGTGCACTCCGGCAGCCACGCCCTCCAGGTCGTGCCCACCTCCTCGGCGACCGGTGAGTGCGACCAGGCCGTCACCCTCTCCGCCAACCACACCTACACCCTGACCGCCTACGTCCAGGGGCCCTACGCCTACGTCGGCGTCAGCGGCGGTGCCACCGCCAGCACCTGGTCCAACAGCTCCAGCTGGAACCAGCTGACCCTCTCCTTCACCACCGGCTCCAGCGGGGCCGTCACCGTGTACGTCCACGGCTGGTACGGCCAGTCCGCCGTCACGGCCGACGACTTCACGCTGAGCTGAGGCACGGACGCTTTGCTGCCGGCGGGCCCGGTCCGGGGGTAACCACCCCGGGCCGGGCCCGCCGTCCGTGGGCCTCGCGGGTCGGCCGCGCGGGGGCGGCTGTCCGGTCAGCGGGCCCAGGCCGGGGCCCAGGTGTCCGTGCCGGGCGGGGCGGGCGCGGGGGTCAGGTGGGCGCGCAGGGCCGCCAGCGCCGGGTGCGGGTTGTCGCGCCGCCAGACCAGCGCGTGCGGGTAGACCGGCGCCGGGTCGCGCACGGGGACGCGCCGCAGGTCGTGTCCGGCGGGCCACAGCACCCGGGTGCGCTCGCCGACGAAGGTGGCCAGCTCCGGGGACTCGGCGAGCGCGTCCACCAGGACCTCCGTGCCGAAGTTGGGGCCGGTCGCCTCGATGGTGAGGTCGAACGCGGCGGCCAGGTCGTCGTAGTACGCGGCCCACTCGGTGCCGGGGACGATGCCGGGAATCCAGATCCGGTGCCCGGCCAGCCGGCGCGGGGTCACCGAGCGGGCGGCGGCGAGCGGGTGCCCGGGGCCGGTGAGGAGGTGGAGCGGCTCACCGAGCACCCGGGCGGCCTCGACCTCCTCGGGCAGCCGGCTGCCGGGCATCGGCACGGCGCGGAAGGTGGCGTCGACGGCGCCGGCCCGGACGGCCTCCACCGCCTCGGCGGCGTCGCGCAGGGTCACCACGTCGAGGGCCGTCCCCGGGTGCGCCCGGTGGAAGCCGCGCAGCAGGTCGGCCGGGGCGAGCCGGGTGCCGAGCACGTCCACCCGCAGCGGCCGCCGGCCCGACCGGACGGAGGCCGCCGCCCGCTCCGCCGCCCGCAGCAGCTCGCGGGCGTGCGGCAGGAACGCCTGCCCGTCGACGGTGAGCCGGGCGCCCTGCGGCGTCCGGGTGAACAGCCGCACACCGAGATCGCGTTCCAGGGCGGCGATCCGCTTGGAGACGGCCTGCTGGGTGACGCCGAGGTCGGTGGCGGCGTCCCGGAACCGGCCCGCGTCGGCGGCGGCGGTGAAGGTCCGCACGGCGTCGAGGTCCATGGCCGCCAGCGTAGGGCCCACCTGTGACAACCGTTGGTTGTGCCGGGCTGCTCCGGTGGTTGTTTGCTCCCGGCGGACCGGGCTCGCTTTGATGCGTCCGACGAGCGGGACGACGGGACGGCGGACGGGGCGGGCAGCGTGGCGGCTGGCGAGACGACGGGCGGGACGGGCAGCGTGGCGGCGGGCGAGACGACGGGCGGGGCGGGCAGCGTGACCGCGGGCGTGACCGGCGGCCGGGCGAAGGGCCGGCGGTTGCTCGGGCGGCCCTTCGGGTGGCTGTGGGCGGCGTACGCGGCGAGCGCCGGCGGCACGGGGCTGGCGCTCAGCGCCTTCCCGCTGATCGCGGTGCGGGTGCTGCACGCCGGGCCGGCCCGGGTCTCCGTGCTGTCCGCGGCCGGGGCGGCGGTGGGCGCGGCGGTGGCGGTGTCGGCCGGGCCGTGGGTGGAGGCGCGGCGCAAGCGGCCGGTCATGGTGGCGATGGACCTGGTCCGCTGGGTCGCGCTGATGACGGTCCCGGCCGCGTACGCGCTCGGGGTGCTCGGCTTCTGGCAGCTCCTGGCCGTGTCGGTGGTCGTCGCGGCGGCCGGCATCATCTTCCGCGCGGCCTCCGGCGCCTTCCTCAAGTCGCTGCTGCCGTCCGAGGACCTGCTCGCCGCCAGCGCCCGCCTGGAGTCCACGACCTGGACCGCCACGATCCTCGGGCCCCCGCTGGGCGGCCTCGCGATCGGCCTGCTCGGCCCGGTCGTCACGGTCGCCGCCGACGCGGCCAGCTACCTGCTCTCGGCGCTGGGCCTGCGGATGGCGGGCGACCCGCGCACGGAACGGGCCGCGGCCGGCGCCGTCGCGGGTTCTCGTACGGGCGTCGCGGGTTCCCGTACGGGCGGGGCGGGTTCCCGTACGGGCGGGGCGGGTTCCCGTACGGGCGGGGCGGGTTCCCGTACGGGCGGGCTGCTCGACGGGTGGCGGCTGCTGCTGGCCGATCCGGGGCTGCGCCCGCTGTTCCTCAACACCGTCCTGGTGAACGGGCTGATCATGGCGACGGAGCCGCTGCTCGCCGTCCTCATGCTGGGTCGACTGGGCTTCGCGCCCTGGCAGTTCGGCCTCGCCTTCGCGCTGCCCTGCGTCGGCGGCCTGGCCGGCTCCCGGCTCGCCGGCCGGGTCGTCACCCGCTTCGGGCAGGACCGGGTGATGCGGGCGGCGGGGGCGCTGCGCGCCTGCTGGCCGGTCGGGCTGGCCTTCCTGCGGCCGGGGGTGGGCGGCCTGCTGCTGGTGGTCGCCGTGGAGTTCGCGCTGGTCAGCTGCATGGGCGTGTTCAACCCGGTGGTGGCCGCCTACCGGCTCGACCGGACCCCGGCGGACCGGGTGGCCCGCGTCCTGTCGGCCTGGACGATCACCGGCCGGGCCGCCATCGCCGCGCTGACCGCCCTGTGGGGGCTGCTGGCCGCGGCGGTCGGGCCGCGCGCCGCCATCGCCGCGGCCGGCGTCGTCCTGCTGGCCACCCCGCTCCTGCTGCCGCGCCCCGCCCGCGAGCCCTCAGGCGCCGACCGCGCCCCGGCCCCGGACGGCGCCTGAACGGCCCCGTCCGCGTCCCGGGGCGCACCCCGGGGCGGTGCGCCGCTTCACGTCCCGGCGGACCCGGGACCGGTGGACGCCCACGGGTCGTCCCAGGTGCTCTCCCACGGGTTGGCCTCGTCGGGCACGGGCCCGGGGGCCGTGCCGGTGCCGCCGACAGGGGTGCCGGAGCTGGAGGTGGCCACGGGGACGGGCGGGCCGTCCGTCCAAGGGGGCTGCGAGGTCGCGGGGGTGATACCGGGGGCGTCCTGATCGGGAGAGTCGTCCTCCCAGGGGGACCTGCCCCAGGGGTTGACGTCCGTCCAGGGGGAACCCGTCCCCTCGGAAGCGGTGCCGCGGGCCGGGGCGCGGGTGGGGTCGGAGCCGGTGGACGTCGTGGACGTCGTGGACGTGGAGCCCTTCCGGGCCCCGGGAGCGGCCTCCTCACCGTCCCAGGAGGAGCCCTGCGCCCAGGGGTTGGCCTCGGTCCAGGAGGCGCCCAGGACCACGGGGGCGTTCTCCGGCCAAGGGGTGGTGTCGGCCCAGGGGTTGACGGTGAGGTCGGAGGGCAGGGTGTCCGTCGGCTGGGCGGGGGCGTCGGGCGGCAGGGAGGGGGCAGGGTCGAAGGTCTGCGTCGGGCTCAGCCCGGTGGGGGAGTCCCCGGTGGCCGCCGGGGTGCCGGCCGGTGGCCGGGAGGGGGTGAAGAGGTCGTCCAGCAGGTCGTCCAGCGCGGGCTCCAGGTGGTCGGCCGGGGAGATCGAGCCCAGGTTCCGGGGGTTCATCGCGGTGTGCCGCGCACCCCAGAAGCTGTTGAACGCGCCGTTCGCCGCACCGGACACCCAGTCCCCGGAGAGCCCGGAGGTGGCGTCCTGCGCGGCGCCCTCCGCCATGCCGGTGAGCGACGAGACCCCGCTGTGCCAGGCCAGGTCGACCACGCTCCGGCCCACCGTCCCCAGCCCCGCCAGGTCGGCCGCCGCCTTGCCGACGCCGTGGCCGAGCGCCCCGCCGAGCAGCCCGGCGCCGAACCCGATGGTGCCGGCCACCGCGCCGTTCACCGCGGCTGTGGCCAGCTCCCCGCCGTCCAGCGACCGGCGGTGGTGCTGGCCCAGCTCGATGACCTGCGCCAGCAGCGCGAAACCCACCTGGGCCAGCACCGACTCGGCGACCCGGGTCAGCGCCCGGGTGGCGGCCCGGCGCAGGAAGGCGAGGCACAGCACCCGGGCCAGGGTGATCTCGGCCGCCGCGGCAGCCGCGCCGCCGAAGAAGAGCAGTACGGTCGCGTCCACCAGCAGCTGGACGGCGAGGACGGCCAGCGAGCCGAGGATCTCGATCCGCAGGGTCTCGATCTCGTTGGCGAGGCCGTCCAGCGCGTCCGCGGCGTCGTCGCAGCAGCGGACGATGTCGGGCAGCAGCGGGCCGGCGCCGCTCGCCCCGGTGCCCTGGGTGCCCTGGGTGGCCTGGGCGCCGACCAGCGCGTGCAGGAAGGTGTCGACGGCGTCGCGGGTCGCCCCCTCCAGCCCGGCGTCCACGTTCCGGTCCACGTCGGCGAGGTCGGCGGCGCAGGAGCCGAGGGCGGTCGCGACCTCGCGCCAGGTCTCGGCCTCGGCGCGCAGCGCCGCCTCGTCGCCGGTGGGCCACTTGTTGCCCACGACCACCATGAGCAGGTTCTGCAGCTCGGGCGGCACGTGGTGGGCGTCGATCACGCCCGGACACCGCCGCCCGGCGTTCCGCCGCCCGGGGTGAAGCCCTGGGCCAGGGTGGTGGCGGAGTCCTCGGCGTCGGCGAACCCCCGCCGGGCCGCCGCGAGGTCGTCCGCCAGGCCCTCCAGCAGCTTCGGCAGCTCCCGTACGGTGTCCAGCAGGTCCTGGCGCGATCCGGCGAAGGCGTCGCCGAAGGGCTGGCCGAGCCCGGGGTCGTCACCCCACAACTCGGCGCCGGCGGCGGCGTTCTGGAGCCGGACGGCGGCGTCCTGGGCGTGCCCGGCCGCGCTGCCTGCGGCGGTGACGGCCGCGGTGAGGGCGCCGAAGTCCACGACGAGTGCCGCGCCGCCGGCGGGCAGCGCGGGGAGCGCGGCCGGTGCCGCCGGTGCGGCCGGATCGGAGACGGGGGCGTTGCGGTAGCCGCCGATGGGGCCGGGCACAGTGGGATGGTCCGAGGGCTGCTGCCCGGGCGCCATGCGCACCTCCGCGGGTGGGGGACGTCTGCCGCCGGCCTCGCCGCGGTGGCGGCGGCCGACCGCGTCCATCGCACCACCGGCCGAGGGTGCGCTCCCGCGTCCTTGACGCGCTCCGAACGTTCAACCAGCCGTGTTTTGCGAGACCTTGACGTCGGGAGCCTCGGGCACGTCGGCAACAGCGGGGACGCCGGGGACGTCGGACTCCCGGTCCCGGGCGGAACGGCTCAGTACATCACCTGCAACCCCGCCCACAGCGCCACCACCGCGACCACCAGCGCCGCCGGCACCGTCAGCAGGCCCAGCCGGGTGAACTCGCCCAGTTCCACCTCGGTGTCGTGCGCGTGCACCACCCGCCGCCACAGCAGCGTGGCCAGCGAGCCGGCGTAGGTGAGGTTGGGGCCGATGTCCACGCCGATCAGTACGGCCAGCGCCGCGCCCGGACCGGACGGCGCGGCCAGCGGCAGCAGCACCAGCACCGCCGGCAGGTTGTTGATCACGTTGGCCAGCACCGCCGCCAGCGCGGCCAGCAGCAGCAGCGCGGGCAGCCCCTGACCGTCCGGCACCAGCCTGCCCAGGGCGTCGCCCAGCCCGTTGTCGACCAGGGCCCGCACCACGACGCCCAGCGCGAGCACGAAGAGCAGGAACGGTACGTCGGCCGCGCGCACCAGCGCCGCCGGGGTGGTGCGGCGCCGCAGCAGCGCGCGGACGGCCAGGACGGCGGCGCCGGCGAACGCCGCCCAGGCCGGGTTGATGTCCAGTACGGACGCGCCGACGAAGGCGGCCAGCGTCCCCGCCACCGTCCACAGCGCGAACACCGGCACCGGCGGCTCGCCCTCGGGCTCCCCGGCCGCGCCCGCCGCGTCGGCCGCCTCGTACCGGGTGCTGCCGCCGGACGGCGGTGCCTCGGCGCGCTCGGGGGCGTCGTGCCGGGTGCTGCCGGACCCGGCGGGCGGCGGGCCGCTCCACGGGCCGGCGGTGCCGACGGCCAGGTCGCGGGCGAAGAACCGCCGCGTCACCACGTACTCGACGGCGATCGCCACCAGCCACGGCAGGGCCATCAGCGCGGCGAACCGGGTGAAGCTCAGGCCGGCCGTGGCCAGGGCGAGCAGGTTCGTCAGGTTGGACACCGGCAGCAGCAGCGAGGCGGTGTTGGACAGGTGGGCGCACGCGTAGACGTGCGGTTTGGGCCGGGCCCCCACCCGGGCGGCGGTGGCGAACACCACCGGCGTCAGCAGCACCACCGTGGCGTCCAGGCTCAGCGCGGCCGTGGTCACCGAGGCCAGGACGAAGACCACGACCAGCAGCCGCTGCGGGCTGGAGCCGGCCGCCCGCGCCATCCAGGCCCCGCACGCCGCGAACAGCCCCTCGCCGTCGCAGAGCTGGGCCAGCACCAGCACGGCGGCCAGGAAGCCGACGACCGGGCCGAGCCGCTGGACCTCCTCACGGGCGTGGCCGAGCGAGACGGCCCCGGTGGCGAGCAGCAGCAGCGCGCCCGGCACCGCGGCGACCGCCTCGGGCAGCCGCTTCGGGCGGACCACCGCGAAGGCCAGCACCGCGGCGAGCACCACGGCGGAGAGCGTCTCCGCCGGCCACCCGGTCACCGGCCACCGGCCGATGGTGGGGTCGGCCCGGGCCCGGGGCCGGGCCGGAGCCGGGGTGGGGGCAGGGGTGCGCACGTGGGTCCGCTCCGTTCGGGTGGCCGGCGGCCGGACCCTCGCGGGGCCCGGCCCGCGCCGGTCGGCTGTCCCGGAAGTCTCCCGGGTGGCACCATCCTGCCCCGCACCAGGGCGGACACGTTCGAACCGGGCCGTGCGGAACGTGACGGTCCACCAGTCGCCGGTGTGATGTCCATATTGGTACCTGTCGCTTTTTGGACACGGTACCGGGATGGTCGGCGTCACCGCAGGTGGCGCGGGGTGAGCTGGGCGCGGTCGGGCCGCACGGAAGCGTTGCCGGGTGGTCCGGGGATGGCCTGATCGGATATCAATCTCCCACGGTGCGCAGCACGCGGGGCTGCCCGGCCAACGGGCGCCGGCGCGGCGCGCAGCCGTGTTCTCCCGGTCGCGGCCTCCCCGTATGGCTGTGAACCGGGACCGCCGCCGAGGATGTGGCCGGACTGCTCGCCCGGTCGCCTCGTGGGGGGGACCCTCGGCGAGGATGGGGATCGGACGGCCCGCCGGTCTCCACACCGTCCGCTCCCGCGCGTCCACTGCGCGGGAGCGGACGGTTTTCCAGCTCCGCGTGCCGGTGCCGTGCGCCGTGCTCTTCACCGCCCGGGTCGCACTTCACCGCCCGCGCCGACCGCGCCACGCCGACTGCCCGCGCCACGTCGGCTCGATCCACGCCGACTGCCCGATCCGCGCCGACCGCCCGATCCGCGCCGCGCGGCCCAGGCCGCACGGGCCCCCGCCGGACCGGGCGGCCCGAGCTGCCCGGCCCGGCGGTCAGCGGCGGCCGGTCAGAGGTCGAACTCGGACGGGTTGAGGCCGACCGCGTAGCAGGCGTCGCGTACGACGCCCTGCTCGGTCTTGTCGAAGGTGCTGTCCGCGCCGCCGATGACGATGCCGATCTGGATAACGGCCCGCGCCTCGGCCGGCTTCTTCTGCACCTTGGCCACCTCCTGGAGGAGCGCCACCTTGCCGAAGTCGAAGTCGGCGGCCAGCTTGTCCAGGTAGCCGTCGAAGCGCTGCTGGAGGTCGGTGGCGGAGAAGTTCTGGAGCACCTCGTTGCCGGTGATGAGCGCGGCCACCCGGCGCCGTTCCACCGGGTCCACCGAGCCGTCGGCTGCGGCCACCAGGGCGCACATCGCCATGCTCGCGTCGCGGAACGCCCCGCTCTTCAGGTCGTTCTTCTTCGCGTTGAGCTGCGTCTGCATGGTCTGGGCGGACTCCTTGAAGCGGTCCCACAGGGCCATGGCGGATCTCCTCGGCGGTCTTGGATACGCCGACCGCGGCGCGGTCGTACGAAAGGGCGGGTGCGCGCGGCTGCGGCACGGTCGGAGAACTCGCGGGAAGGGTAAAGGAGTTCCCAAGTGCGTCCGGAATCGGCCGGTGCGGCGCCCGGCGCCGAGGTCGGACGGCGATGTTCGCTGTGGGCGAACGCTCTCCATCCGGACGGCCCTCGGCCGTCCGGGTGAGCCCCGCCGCCGGGACGGGCGCGACGACCCGGCTCAGGTCCGGGTGAAGGGGCCCGAGCGCATGCGGGGACGGGGCAGGACCCGGGAGAGCTCCGGGTCCTGGGCGAGCCGGAGGCCGGCCTCGAAGCGGCTGGTCGCCCCGAGCCGGTCCATCAGCTTCGCGACGGTGCGCTGGACGGTGCGCCGGTGCACGCCGGTCTTGCGGGCGATCTGGTCGTCGCTCAGCCCCATCGCCAGCAGCCGGATGGCGACCCGCTCCTGCGGCGACAGCTCGGCGGCGGCGGGGCGGCGCGGCTCCGGGTAGGGCGTGGCCCGCCGCCAGCAGTCGTCGTAGAACGCGGCCAGGGTGCCGACCACGCTCTGGCTGCGCAGCAGGAGCAGCGGCGAGCTCCTGGGGGCGGCCGGGTCGCCGGGCAGGCACGCGGTGAGGCCGTCTCCGATGACGAGGTCGCAGGGGACGTCGTCGATCAGCCGTATCTCGACGCCGATCGCGACGAGTTCGTCGAAGTAGCGCACCGCCCGCGGTACCCCGAGCAGGTGCCGCGGGTAGAGGGTGCGAATGTGGACGCCCCGCGAGACCATCTCGGTGTCCAGCATCCGACCCCGCGCCAGGGTCTCCTCGACCGGGGTGAGCCAGAGGTGCATCTCGTCGCAGGACCTGCGGTTGGCGGCGACGAACGTCGTCATGGCGCGGAGCTTGGCGCCCAGCGTGGTGACGTACTCGACCTCCAGCGCCTCGATGCGCCGGACCGCGGCCGGCTGGTAGACCGTGACCAGCGCCAGCGCGGTCTCCTCCAGCGCGGCGGCCTCCCGCACCAGGCGCAGGGTCCCCGCCCGGTACTTCTCCATGGCCCGGATCAGAGCCGTGCTGGGTTCGACCGGCTCGGGCCGTCCGCCGCTGGTCTCGACCAGCCCCAGTTCGGTCAGCCGGCGCCAGGCCGCCGAGTCCCCGGTGCCGCCGGCGCGTGCGGCGGCCTCCGAGCCGCCGGCGCGCAGAGTCTGGTACAGCGCGAGCGCGTGCTCGTCCACGTCGGGCATCAGATTCCCCTCCCACCCCCGGCAGACCGCGCGTTCCCGCGCCGGTCCGCCCCCGCCGCCCACCCTACTCGCGGCCGAACCCGGCCCTCAGGTCCATTTCGCCGCACATGGACGGGCGGGTGGGCGGCGAACAGGCGACCAGTCGGGTGGCGTCCCAGGGGCCCGGGGTGTCCCAGGCGTCCCGGGCGTCGCGCGGGTGGCGCGTGCGCGGCGCGCCGGGCCGGGCCGGTCCGGGCGCCACCCGGCCCGGCCCGGCCCGGTCCGCGTCAGGCGGTGCCCGTCAGATGTTGACGCCGAAGTCGGAGGCGATGCCCGCCAGGCCGGAGGCGTAGCCCTGGCCGACCGCGCGGAACTTCCAGTCGGCGCCGTTGCGGTAGAGCTCGCCGAAGACCATGGCGGTCTCGGTGGCGGCGTCCTCGCTCAGGTCGTAGCGGGCGATCTCGGCGCCGCCGGCCTGGTTGAGGATGCGGATGTAGGCGTTGCGCACCTGGCCGAAGTTCTGGCCGCGGGACTCGGCGTCGTAGATGGAGACCGGGAAGACGACCTTGTCGACATCGGCCGGCAGGGCGGCCAGGTTGACGTTGATCTGCTCGTCGTCGCCCTCGCCCTGGCCGGTGACGTTGTCGCCGGTGTGGACGATCGTCTGGTCCGGGCTCTGCTTGTTGTTGAAGAAGACGAAGTGGCCGTCGGAGTAGACCCGGCCGGAGGCGTTCACGGCGATGGCGCTCGCGTCGAGGTCGAAGTCCGTACCGGTGGTCGTGCGCACGTCCCACCCGAGGCCGACGGTGACCGCCGTGAGTCCGGGCGCCTCCTTGGTCAGCGAGACGTTGCCGCCCTTGGTCAGGCTTACCGCCATGGGAAGTCCCCTTCATGGTTGTTGGTCTTCGTGGACGAAACTACCGCCATCCGTGTGTACGTGAAGAGGGTCCCGTACGGTTCCGTAACGGGTGGAAATCGTGATGACGTGCGGTGCCGCGGCGGGGGACCATGGACACATGTCCGGTCCTCTCCTCGTACGCGGCTCCGTCTCGATCCCCGAGGCCGAGCTGCAGTGGCGTTTCTCGCGCTCGTCCGGGCCGGGCGGCCAGCACGTCAACACCAGCGACAGCCAGGTGGAGCTGCGGTTCGACCTCGCGGCCACCTCGGCGCTGCCGCCGGTGTGGAAGGAGCGGGCGCTGGAGCGGCTGGCCGGACGGCTCAGCGGCGGCGTCCTCGCGGTGCGCGCGTCCGAGCACCGCTCGCAGTGGCGCAACCGCGAGACGGCCGCGGCCCGGCTCGCCGCGCTGCTGGCCGAGGCCACCGCGCCGCCGCCCAAGCAGCGCCGGCCCACCCGGATACCGCGCGGGCTCAACGAGCGGCGGCTGCGGGAGAAGCGGATGGCGTCCGAGCGCAAGCGGGGCCGTTCCGGCGGCTGGGACTGACCCCTCGGCCCCCAGGTCCCTCGGCCCCCAGGTCCCTCGGCCCCCAGGTCCCTCGGCCCTCCGGCCCCGGCCTCGCGCCTTGCGGCCTCGCGGGCCTGTCGCCCGGCCGGCCGGGGCGGCTCGGCCCAGGAAGGGTCAGCCCAGGAAGCGGTAGCGGCCGCGGAAGTAGCTGAGCGGGCCGCCCTCGGCGCTGGGCGTGCGGGCGGTCATCACGCGGCCGATGACGAGGGTGTGGTCCCCGGCCGCCACGCGCTGCTCCGTCTCGCACTCGACTATCGCCAGCGCCCCGCCGATCACCGGCGCGCCCGACGCCTCGCCGCGGTAGTACGAGACGTCCTCGAAGAGCAGCCGGTCGCTGATCCGGCCGCGCATCGCGAACCGTCCGGCGATGTGCCGCTGGCTCTCGCTGAGCACCGACACCGCCCAGCGCGGCTGCCGCTCCAGCACGTCGTCCATGCGCGAGCCGGTGCGCACGCTCGCGAGCACCAGCGGGGGGTCCAGCGAGACGGACATGAAGGCGGTCGCCGTCATCCCGACGTCCTCGCCGCGCGGCCCGTCCTCCGGGTCGTGCGCGGTGACGAGGACGACGCCCGCGGCGAGGCGGGCCATCGCGGCGCGGAAGTCATCGGAGCTGACGGTCTGACCCATGGTGGTCCCAGGATGCCGTCCCGGCGGAGTATGAAGCACGTTCCCCAACGTTACGGCCAGATAGGTGGCAGATGCACCGGTCAACCGGTCGGTCCTTGGTCTCATCACCGGGGGTGGCCGGACTAGGTCCTGCGATCTACGCAGGGTCGCCAAGCCCCGGACATCTCATGTGACTTGAGTCACAAGGGCCAGGAATTGTTGACCCTGTGTACCGATGGCACAGCTCCCCGTGATTCAGTTGCGTTGTACTTGGAAGACTGTGAATTGCAACGCGGTGGCTACGGCCGCCGCAACGGGGGCAGCCGCCGCCGGAACGGCCCCTCCGCAAGGGGGTGGCCGACCGGTCCGGCCGCCCCTGAGGCGCGGCCGGACGGGGACGACACGAAGGCGTGGGGAGGGCCAGCAGGACATGGACCACGAGTCGGAGCCTTACGTCCGTCTGGCCACCCTCCGCCAGCTCCACGCGGTGGTCGCCGAGCTCAACAGCGCGCGCGGCCTCGCCGACACGCTCCAGGCCGTGGCCGACGGGGTGGTCCGCGGCCTGGGGTACGAACTCGCGGCGGTCAACCTGGTGCAGCCCGACGGCGACCTGGTGGTGGCCGCGTTCGCCGGCAGCGCGGCCGGCGAGGCGCTGCTGGCCGGCCGGGTCGGCTCCCGCATCTCCTGGGATCGCCGGCTGGGCATGGGGGAGCAGTGGGGCTCGCTGCGCTTCATACCCCACACCGAGGGCTGGGTGCTCATCGACGACGACGTGCCGCAGTGGCACACCGAGGGCCCGCTGCCCCGGTTCGACGACGAGTGGCACCCCGGGGACCGCCTCTACGCCCCCATGCACGCCTCCCAGACCCTCGGCAGCGACCTGATAGGCGTCATCTCCGTGGACCGGCCCACCAGCGGCCGGCACCCGGGCCCCTGGGGCTGCGAGGCGCTCCAGACGTACGCCTTCCAGGCCGGGGTGGCCATCAGCAACGCCCGGATGCGCGCCAACATGCAGCGCGCGCTGGTCCGGCTGGAGCGCGAGCAGCAGGCGCTGCGGGCCAGCGAGGAGAGCTTCCGGCAGGCGTTCGAGTACGCGCCCAGCGGGATGGCCATCGCGGAGATGGGCGGCGACCAGCACGGCCGGCTGCTGCGGGCCAACGACGCCCTGTGCCGGCTGCTGGGCCGGTCGGCCACCATGATGCGGCGCTACTCCTTCTCCGACCTGGTGCACCCCGAGGACGTCGGCCTGCTGCTGCGCACCTCGGCCGAGGGCGGCCGGGCCGAGCTGCGGCTGGCCCGCCGGGACGGCAGCTACCTGTGGGTGAGCCTGCGCAACTCCGTGGTCGCGGACACCGCCGACGGCCCGCGCCTCCTGCTCACCCACGTCGAGGACATCGAGGAGCGCAAGAGCCGGGAGATCCAGCTCGCCCACCGCGCCAGCCACGACTCCCTCACCGGCCTGCCCAACAGCGCCGAGCTGCGGTCCCGGCTGTCGGCCCGGCTCTGCTCCCGCCCGCAGGACCGCGACGCCGCCTCCGCCGGGCCGGCCGGGCCGGACCAGTTCGCCTTCAGCTACGGCTACGGCTACGGGCCCGGGGACCTGGCCACGCCGCTGGGCGGTCACGACACCCACGTGCACGCCGAGGCGCCCGACGAGGGCGACGAGGAGGTCGGCCCGGAGGCCGGCAAGGGCCTGGCGGTGCTCTTCTGCGACCTGGACGGCTTCAAGGCCATCAACGACCAGCACGGCCACCACGCCGGCGACGCGGTGCTGATCGAGGTGGCCCGGCGGCTCACCGGCGCGGTCCGGGACGGGGACACCGTGGCCCGGCTCGGCGGCGACGAGTTCGTGGTCCTGGCCGACGGGCTGACCCCGGCCGACGCCGCCGACCTCACCGTCCGGCTGCGCAACGCGATCATCCCGCCCATCCGCTTCGAGGGCCGCGCGGTGCGGGTGGGCGCCTCCTTCGGCATCGGCTGGGCCGCCTGCGGGATGACCGCCGAGGAGGTGCTGCACTCGGCGGACCAGCGGATGTACGTCGAGAAGCGCTCCCGCGCCACCGCCCGGCAGAGCCACCGCCGGGCCGGCTGAGCGCACCGGAGGGCGCCCTCGCGGGTCCCCCGGCCGCCTTTGCGGGGCGCCGCGGGCGGACCCTGAGGGGGAGCGGGCCGGGTGGTCCACCTTGCGGCGTAGCGGCCGGCCCCAGGATCGCCCTGGCGGCTGACCCGCCCGCCGCCGCGCCCTCCTTACGCTGGACGGCGTGCAACGCGTCTACGAGTTCTTCCGACGGCACCCCCTGTGGGTCGACGGCTTCTGGGCCGCCGTCCTGCTGGGCGTTTCGGCGGTGTGGACCGTGGCGCAGGCGCGGCTCGGCCCGCCGCAGCGGGTCGCCGCGGTGCCGCTCGTCCTGGCCCTGGGCACGGTGGTGGCGCTGCGCCGCCGCGCCCCGGAGCGGATGCTGCTGCTGGCCATCGCCGTCGGGCTGCTCCAGGTGGCGTTCGGGGTGGGCGTCAACCCCGCCGACGCCGCCTTCCTGGCGATCATCTTCACCTGTGCCGCCACCGGGGCGCGCTGGTCCTCGCGGCTGGCGCTGGGCGCGGGGCTGGCCGCCGCGCCGCTGGCGGTGACGCGCTGGCCGCCGGAGACGACCGACCGCACGGTCTGGGCCGGGCTGCTCCAGACCTTCTTCCTCACCGTGATCTTCGCGCTGTCCTGGGTGATCGGCGACCGGCTGCGCACCCGCCGCGCCTACTACGCCCAGCTGGAGGAGAAGGCCGCCCGGCTGCACCGGGAGCGGGAGGCGCAGTCCAGGGCGGCGGTGGCCGCCGAGCGGGCCCGGATAGCCCGCGAGCTGCACGACGTGGTGGCGCACAACGTCTCGGTGATGGTCGTCCAGGCCGACGGCGCCGCCTACGTGCTGGACGCCGCCCCCGACCAGGCCAAGCAGGCACTCGCCACCATCTCCACCACCGGCCGCCAGGCCCTGGCGGAGATGCGCCGGCTGCTGGGCCTGCTGCGGGCCGGCGACGACGCCGGCGGGGAGTACGTCCCGCAGCCCGGCGTCGACCAGCTCGGCGACCTCATCGACCAGGTGCGCGGTGCCGGCCTGCCGGTCCGCTTCGAGGTGGCCGGCCGGGCCCGCCCGCTGCCCAGCGGCGTCGAGCTGACCGCCTACCGGGTCGTCCAGGAGGCGCTGACCAACGTCCGCAAGCACGGCGGCGACGGGGCCAGCGCCAGCGTCCTGCTCGGCTTCGGCGACGCCGCGCTCGACCTGCTGATCGAGGACGACGGCCAGGGCGCCGTCCGCGAGCTGTACACCCAGGGCGGCCAGGACGGGCTGGGCCAGGGGCTGATCGGGATGCGCGAGCGGATCGGCATGGTCGGCGGCACCCTGGCGGCCGGCCCCCGGCCGGGCGGCGGCTTCCGGGTGAGCGCGGTACTGCCGCTGCGCGCCCCCGGCTGACCGGCCGCGCCCCGACCCGGCCTACGTTCACCCCGCCGCCTCAGAGACCTCGTACACCCCCCCGGAAGGACCCGACCGATGCCGATCCGCGTCATGCTCGTCGACGACCAGGTGCTCCTGCGCACCGGCTTCCGGATGGTGCTGGCCGCCCAGCCGGACATGGACGTCGTCGCGGAGGCCGGCGACGGCGCCGAGGCCCTGGAGGTGCTGGGGCGCACCGAGGTCGACGTGGTGCTGATGGACGTGCGGATGCCGCGGATGGACGGCGTGGAGGCCACCCGGCGGATCTGCGGCGGTGAGCGCGGCGCCGAGGGCGGCCCGCGGGTGCTCATCCTGACCACCTTCGACCTCGACGAGTACGCGTTCGCCGCGCTGCGGGCCGGCGCCGGCGGCTTCCTGCTCAAGGACGTCCCGCCGGACGAGCTGCTGGCGGCGGTCCGGGCCGTGCACAGCGGCGATGCGGTCGTCGCCCCCAGCACCACCCGGCGGCTGCTGGACCGCTTCACGCCGATGCTGCCCCCGGCCGCGCGGCCCGAGCGGCACCCCGGCCTCGAACGGCTGACCGAGCGCGAGCGGGAGGTGCTGCTGCTGGTGGCCCAGGGGCTGTCCAACGGGGAGATAGCCGAGCGGCTGGTGCTCTCCGAGGCGACTGTCAAGACCCACGTGGGCCGCATCCTCACCAAGCTCGGGCTGCGCGACCGCGTGCAGGCCGTCGTACTGGCCTACGAGTCCGGCCTGGTCCGGGCGGGCGGCGGCCGCGAGTAGTTCCCGCCACCGGATTGGCGGGAACAACTCCCCTGCCCTCGGCGGTTGTCGGGGGAGCCGGGTGGGACGATGCGGGCCGGTGCCGCCCGGGTTCCCGAACCGCCCGCCGGCTGGAGGGACACCGCGCGCCGCGCCCGGGAATGCGGCAGGACGGCGGCGGAACGGCAACAGGACGGCTGCGGACGCCGGGTGGTACCCCCGGCGCGGTGCGGCACGCGTCACCATCAGCAGGCGAGCAGGAACAGCAGGCGAGCAGGAACAGCAGGCACCCGCAGGCAAGCGGGAACAGCGAGCAGGAACAGCAGGCGAGCAGGAACCGGCAGACAGAGCACGGCGGCCGGACACCGCACCGCACGGCACCGCCGGGCGGCGGGAGCGTCCGGCGGCAGCCCGGGTCGTACCGTCCAGCGCGGCGGGCCGGCCGGGGCCGGACAGCAGGGGGAGTACGGCAATGCGAGCGATCGTCATCACGGAGCACGGCGGCCCGGAGGTCCTGAGGAGCACCGAGGTGCCCGAGCCCGAGCCCGGCCCCGGACAGGTGGCCGTCGAGGTGGCCTGGGCCGGCGTCAACTTCGCCGACACCCTGGCCCGCGCCAACGGCTACCGGGTGAGGGAACTGCCCTTCCGGCCCGGCCTGGAGATCTCCGGCCGGGTCCGCGCGGTCGGCGCGGGGGTCACGGACCTGGTGGTGGGCCAGGAGGTCGCGGCGTTCCTCGACGGCGGCGGGTACGCCGAGGTGGTGGTCGCCCCGGCCGCCACCGTCTTCGCGCTGCCCGCGGAGGTGGACCTGCGCACCGGCGCCACCCTGCCCAGCGTGCTGCCCACCGCCTACGGCCTGCTGCACGAGGCGGCCCGGATCCGGGAGGGCGACACGGTGCTGGTGCAGGGCGCGGCCGGCGGGGTCGGCACGGTCGCCGGCCAGCTGGCCAGGGCCGGCGGCGCCTCGGCCGTCTACGGCGTGGTCTCCAGCCTCGACAAGGCCGAGCACGCCCTGAAGTCCGGCTACGACGCGGTCTTCGCCGAGGACGCGTTCGACGCCGACGTGCTGGAGGCCACCGGCGGCCGGGGCGTCGACATCGCGCTGGACTCCGTCGGCGGCGAGACGTTCACCCGCACGCTCGCGGTGCTCGCCCGCTTCGGCCGGCTCGTCTCCTTCGGCAACGCCGGCGGCGCCGAACCCTGGCAGGTCGGGCCCGAGCAGACCTACCCGAAGGCGCTGTCGGTGGGCGGGTTCTCCATCCTCGGCCTGGCCGCCGCCGACCCGGCGCGGCTGCGCGAGATCGTCCACCGCTCCTTCGACGCGGCGGCCGAGGGCGGCCTGGAGCTGCCGGTCAGCGCGGAGTTCGCGCTCGCCGACGCGGCCGACGCGCACCGGCTGATGGAGTCCCGCACCAGCATCGGCAAGCTGCTGCTGCGGGTGCGGGACTGACGCGCCGTCAGAGGGTGGCGCGCGGACCTCAGCCCGTCACGTAGGCGGCGAAGGCGGCCGCCGCCGTGCGGACGTCCGCCGCCGACCACGCCAGGGCGCGGGCCCCCGCGGAGACCTCGGTCATCGAGATCCCGGGCGGGCCGGGCTCGGTGAACCGCGACAGGCCGAACACGCTCACCCCGGTCTCCTCGGCCTGCCGCAGCGCGGCCTCGTTCAGCGCCGCCGCCGGGTAGGGCAGCCACAGCTGGAACTCGTGGGTGTGCGGCTCGGCCGGGTTGACGCGGGCCTGGACGACGCCGCCCTCGGCCAGCCCCTCGGCCAGCGCGGCCGCCACCGCCTTGGCGTGTTCGACGTACGACGGCAGCCGCGGCAGCTCCCGGGCCAGCCCGGCCATCGCCGAGAGCACCGACGGGAACTGGTGCGCGATCTGGCCGCCGTAGCGGTGCCGCCAGACCTTCGCCTCGGCGGTGAAGTCCTCCGGGCCGGCCAGCGCGGCGCCCGAGATGCCGCCCAGCGACTTGTAGAAGCTGACGTAGACGCTGTCCGCCAGGCCCGCGATCTCCTGGAGCGGGCGGCCGAAGTGCGGGACGCACTCCCACAGCCGGGCCCCGTCGAAGTGCACCACCGCGTCCCGTTCGCGGGCGGCGGCCACCACGTCCGACAGCTGCTCCCACGTCGGCAGCAGGTATCCGGCGTCGCGCAGCGGCAGTTCGAGCATCAGCGTGCCGAACGGCTCGGGCAGCTCCCGTACCTCGTCCGCCGTCGGCTGCCGGGGCGCCCGGGTCGGGTGGACGGTGCGCAGCCCGCTCACCACCGACAGCGCGGCCCGCTCGTGCACCTCGGGGTGCGCCAGCGGGTGCAGCGCCACCACGTCGCTGCCGGTCCGGCCCGCCCACACCCGCAGCGCGACCTGCTGGGCCATCGTCCCGGTGGGGAAGAACACCGCCGACGGCATGCCCAGCAGCTCCGCGACCCGGCGCTCCAGCTCCTCCACGACACCGTCGCCGTAGGTGTCGACGGGCTGGGACAGGTCCACCCCGGCGTCCTGCGGGTCCCGTCCGGCCCGCGCCAGGAAGTCGGCCAGGGTGCTCTCGGGCTTGCCCGACAGCACCCGCTCGCACGCCGCCACCGCGGCCCGGCGCCGTGCCCGCGCCTCTTCGTCCGTCGTCATGCCGCGATCGTCTCACCGGCGCGCGGGGCCCGCGGGTCCGGGTCCGAGGCGGCGGCGCCGTCGGGCCCCGGGTACGGGCTCATCCGCCCGCCTTAACGTAGGATTGACGAGAAGTGTGCGGGAGCCCGGCGAGCGAGGGGCGTGGTGGGCGTGGACGAGAAGCCGGCGAGGCTGTCGGTCGGGGTGGTGGGCGCCGGCCGGGTCGGGCCCGCGCTGGCCGCGGCGCTCCGACTGGCGGGGCATCACCCGGTGGCCGTCTCCGGGGTGTCGGAGGCGTCCCGGCGGCGGGCCGAGGCCCTGCTGCCGGGGGTGCCGCTGCTGGACCCGGCCGAGGTGCTGGCCCGCGCCGACCTGGTGCTGCTGACGGTGCCCGACGACGCGCTGCCCGACCTGGTGGCCGGCCTGGCCGGCACCGGCGCGGTGCGCCCCGGGCAGCTGCTGGCGCACGCCTCCGGCCGGTTCGGGTACTCCGTGCTGGAGCCGGCGCTGCGGGCCGGGGCGCTGCCGCTGGCGCTGCACCCGGTGATGACGTTCACCGGCACGCCCGTGGACGTGCAGCGGCTGGCCGGATGCAGCTTCGGGGTGACCGCCCCGGCCGAACTGCGCACCGCCGCCGAGGCGCTGGTGATCGAGATGGGCGGCGAACCGGAGTGGATCGACGAGGCCGCCCGGCCGCTCTACCACGCGGCGCTGACCATCGGCGCGAACTACCTGGTCACCCTGGTCGCCCAGTCGATCGACCTGCTGCGCGCCTCCGGGGTCGCCGAGCCCGGCCGGATGCTCGGCCCGCTGCTGGGCGCCGCGCTGGACAACGCGCTGCGCTCCGGGGACGCCGCCCTGACCGGCCCGGTGGCCCGCGGCGACGCCGGCACCGTCGCCGCCCACCTCGCGGAGCTGCGCACGCACGCCCCCGAGACCACCGCCTCGTACGTCGCCATGGCCCGCGCCACCGCGGACCGCGCGCTCGCCAACGGAATGCTCAAGGCCGAACACGCGGAGGCGCTGCTGGGCGCCCTCGCCGACGAGGGGACCCGATGACCGAAGTCGTCCGCCACGCCCGCGACCTGGCGCCCGCCGCCGCGGTGGTGATGACCATGGGCGCGCTCCACGACGGCCACGCCGCCCTGATCCGCGCCGCCCGCGCCCACGCCGGCACCGGCCGGGTCACCGTCTCCGTCTTCGTCAACCCGCTCCAGTTCGGCGCCGGCGAGGACCTGGACCGCTACCCGCGCACCCTGGACGCCGACATCGAGCTGGCCGCCGCGGCCGGCGCCGACACCGTCTTCGCCCCGGGCGTCGAGGAGGTCTACCCCGGCGGGCAGCCGCAGGTGCGGATCTCGGCCGGCCCGATGGGCGAGCGCTTCGAGGGCGCCTCCCGGCCCGGCCACTTCGACGGCATGCTGACCGTCGTCGCCAAGCTGCTGCACCTCACCCTCGGCGCCCGCCGCGGCCCGCACGAGCCGCCGGGCGCGGCGTTCTTCGGCGAGAAGGACGCGCAGCAGCTCGCGCTGGTGCGCCGGATGGTGCTGGACCTGAACTTCCCGGCGGAGATCGTCGGGGTGCCGACCGTCCGCGAGGCGGACGGCCTGGCCCGCTCCAGCCGCAACCGCTACCTGGACGACGCCGCCCGCACCAGCGCCCTGGTCCTGTCCCGGGCGCTGACGGCCGGCCGGGACGCGCTGGCCGCCGGCCCGGACGCGGTGCTGGCCGCCGCCCGCGAGGTGCTCGCCGAGGCGGCCGGCGCACGGCCGCCGGTGCTGCCCGACTACCTGGCGCTCGTCGACCCGGCCGACTTCAGCGAGGCCGGGCCCGACCACACCGGCCCGGCGGTGCTCGCCGTGGCCGCGAAGGTGGGCACCATCCGCCTGATCGACAACATCCCCCTGGACTTCGGAGCCCCCGAATGACGGCTGACCTCTCCGGCGACCCGAGCGGCGCCCGGATACGTCTGAACGCGCCCGCGCCCGGCTGGACCACCACGTCCGACGTGGTCGTCGTCGGCTCCGGCGTGGCCGGGCTGACGGTGGCGCTGCGCTGCGCCGCCGGCGGCGCGAAGGTCACCGTGGTGACCAAGGCCCACCTGGACGACGGCTCCACCCGCTGGGCCCAGGGCGGCATAGCCGCCGCGCTCGGCGAGGGCGACACCCCCGCCGAGCACCTGGACGACACGCTCGTGGCCGGCGCCGGGCTGTGCGACGAGGACGCGGTGCGCGCCCTGGTCACCGAGGGGCCCGGCGCCGTGCGCCGGCTCATCGCGGCGGGCGCCCGCTTCGACACCGACGCCGCCACCGGCGAGATCCTGCTCACCCGCGAGGGCGGCCACCACCGCAGCCGGATCGCGCACGCCGGCGGCGACGCGACCGGCGCCGAGGTCTCCCGCGCGCTGATCGCCGCGGTCCGCGCGGCGGCCGACGGCACCCCGGGCGGCGGCTCGATCGAGTTCGTCGAGAACGCCCTGGCGCTGGACCTGGCCACGGACGCCGAGGGCCGCGCCGCCGGCGTCACCCTGCACGTGATGGGCGCCGGCCGGCGCGACGGCGTCGGCGCCGTGACGGCCCGCGCGGTGGTGCTGGCCACCGGCGGCATGGGGCAGGTCTTCTCGGCCACCACCAACCCCCCGGTGTCCACCGGCGACGGCGTGGCGCTGGCGCTGCGGGCCGGGGCCGAGGTCAGCGACATCGAGTTCGTGCAGTTCCACCCGACCGTGCTGTGGCTGGGACCGGACGCGGAGGGCCAGCAGCCGCTGGTCTCGGAGGCGGTGCGCGGCGAGGGCGCCCACCTGGTGGACGCCGACGGCGTGCGCTTCATGGTCGGGCAGCACGAGCTGGCCGAGCTGGCGCCGCGCGACATCGTCGCCAAGGCGATCACCCGCCGGATGCTGGAGACCGGCACCGCCCACATGTACCTCGACGCCCGCCACTTCGGCGCGGCGATGTGGGCCGAGCGCTTCCCGACCATCCTCGCCGCCTGCCGCGCCCACGGCATCGACCCGGTCACCGAGCCGATCCCGGTGGCGCCGGCCGCCCACTACGCCTCCGGCGGGGTGCGCACCGACCTGTCGGGCCGCACCACCGTGCCGGGCCTCTACGCGTGCGGCGAGACCGCCTGCACCGGTGTCCACGGCGCCAACCGGCTGGCCTCGAACTCCCTGCTGGAGGGGCTGGTCTTCGCCGAGCGGATCGCCGACGACGTACTCGCGCTGCTCGCCTCCGCGCGGGACGTTCCCGGGGCGCCCGTCCTCCCGCCCGCCCCGGCGGCCCGCTGCTGGCCTCCGAGGCCCGCGCGGACGTGCAGCGGATCATGACGGCCGGCGCCGGGGTGCTGCGCAGCGCCGAGAGCCTGGCCGCCGCCGCGGGCGCCCTGGAGCGGCTGCGGACCGCGGCCGTCGAGGCGTACGACCGCGAGGGGAAGACCGCGCCGCCGTGCGTGGAGACCTGGGAGGCCACCAACCTCGCCCTGGTCGCCCGGGTCCTGGTGACCGCCGCGCGGCGCCGCGAGGAGACCCGCGGCTGCCACTGGCGCGAGGACCGGCCGGACCGCGACGACGCCGACTGGCGCCGCCACCTGGTCGTCCGCCTCACCCCGCACGGCACGTTGGACGTGCGGGCCACCGAGGGCCACGCCCTCCCCCCGACCCTCCCCGGACCCCGGCCGGCGGACGCCCCTGGCGCCGCCGGGATCGGGGATGATGGGGCTCTCGCCGTACCGAAGGAGCTTTCGTGACCGCCGCCGACCCTTCCGCCACTCCTGGCCGCCCGGACCGCCCGCAGCCCGTGGCGCTGCCGCTGCCCACCTTCGGCCCGCCCGCCGGGTCCGCCGGTGACGGCTGCGGATGCGGCTGCGCCGCGGAGGGCGACTACGAGGACTACGGCCTCGACCCGCTGGAGTGCGGCCTCGACCCCGACCTGGCGTCGCTGCTGGCCAAGGCCGGGCTGGACCCGGTGCTGGTCGAGGAGGTGGCGCACATGGCGATCGAGGAGGACCTCGACCACGGCGTGGACGTCACCACCGTGGCCACCGTGGCCGAGGACGCCATGTCCGCCGGCGACTTCACCTCCCGCGAGGCCGGCACGGTGGCCGGGCTGCGGATCGCCGAGGCGGTGCTGTCGGTGGTGTGCACCGACGCGTTCGAGGTCGAGCGGCACGTCGAGGACGGCGACCGGGTCACCGCCGGCCAGAAGCTGCTGACGGTCACCGCCCGCACCCGGGACCTGCTCACCGCCGAGCGCAGCGCGCTGAACCTGCTCTGCCACCTGTCGGGCATCGCCACCGCCACCCGCGCCTGGGCCGACGCCCTGGAGGGCACCGGCGCGAGCGTCCGCGACACCCGCAAGACGACGCCCGGCCTGCGGGCGCTGGAGAAGTACGCGGTGCGCTGCGGCGGCGGCCTGAACCACCGGATGTCGCTGTCGGACGCCGCGCTGGTCAAGGACAACCACGTGGTCGCCGCCGGCGGCGTCGCGGCCGCCTTCGGCCGGGTCCGCGAGGAGTTCCCCGACGTGGACATCGAGGTCGAGGTGGACACCCTCCACCAGCTCCGCGAGGTGCTGGACGCCGGCGCCGACCTGATCCTGCTGGACAACTTCACCCCGGCCGAGACCGCCGAGGCGGTGGCCCTGGTGGCCGGCCGGGCCCGGCTGGAGTCCTCCGGGCGGCTCACCCTGGCCAACGCCCGCGCCTACGCCGAGACCGGCGTGGACTACCTCTCGGTGGGCTCGCTGACCCACTCCGCCGCGGTCCTGGACATCGGCCTGGACCTGCGAGCGGGAGCGTAGCGGGCGGATGCTGCTCACCATCGACGTCGGCAACACCCACACCGTCCTCGGGCTCTTCGACGGCGAGGAGATCGTCGAGCACTGGCGGATCTCCACCGACCCCCGGCGCACCGCGGACGAGCTGGCCGTGCTGCTCCAGGGGCTGATGGGCATGCACCCGCTGCTGGGGGACCTCGGCGACGGAATCGACGGCATCGCGATCTGCTCCACGGTGCCGTCGGTCCTGCACGAGCTGCGCGAGGTGACCCGCCGCTACTACGGCGACGTGCCCTCCGTGCTGGTCGAGCCGGGCGTCAAGACGGGCGTGCCGATCCTGGTCGACCACCCCAAGGAGGTCGGCTCGGACCGGATCATCAACTCGCTGGCCGCCGTCCACCTCTACGGCGGCCCGTGCATCGTGGTGGACTTCGGCACCGCCACCACGTTCGACGCGGTCACCGCGCGCGGCGAGTACGTCGGCGGCGCCATCGCCCCCGGCATCGAGATCTCGGTGGACGCCCTGGGCATGCGCGGCGCCCAGCTGCGCAAGATCGAGCTGGCCCGGCCGCGCAGCGTCATCGGCAAGAACACCATCGAGGCCATGCAGTCCGGCATCCTCTACGGGTTCGCGGGGCAGGCCGACGGCATCGCCGAGCGGATGGCCCGCGAGCTGGCCGACGACCCCGACGACGTCACCGTCATCGCCACCGGCGGCCTCGCGCCGCTGGTGCTCGGCGAGGCGTCGCTGATCGACGCGCACGAGCCGTGGCTGACGCTGATCGGGCTGCGGCTGGTCTACGAGCGCAACACGTCCTGAGCGCAACGCCCTGCGGGCGGGACGGCGGCTCAGCGGGCGGCCTCGTGGCGCCCCGGCGCCTCGCGGGGCTTCGCGGGGCTTCGTGGCGCCTCGCGGGGCTTCGCGGTGAGCCGGACGGTGGTGGTGGCCCGGCGGCGGGTCCTTCGGGGGACCCGCCGCCGGGCCGCGCCGCGTTCCGGGGCGCCGGGGCCCGGGGTCCTGGGGGTGTCGGGTGCGGGAGACGCGCCCGGGCGGTCCGGTCGCGGAACCGGGGCGGCGCGGCAGGTTCCGGGGCGTGGCGGGGCTCGCGGCCACGCCCGGGGAGCATGGGTCATGCGAATTTGTCCGGTTAGCGATTAATGTCCGTTCATGCCCACGCCACACGGAAGCCGAGGGGGAATGGCGTTCAGCGCGGACGAGGTGCGCGTGCTGCGACGCGCGCTCGCGGACACGCTGAGCCCGGCCGCGGGCGCCCCCGCCCCGCGCGACGCGGGATACGTCCGGGACTGCCTGCGGCTGGCCGACACCCTCGCCGAGGCCGTCGACGAGGCTGCCCGGCTGCACGCCTTCCACCGGGCCGAGCTGGCCCGGTACCGCGCCGCGCTGCCCGGCGCGGCCGGCGGCTACCTGGACCGGCTGACCGCCGCGCTGGACGGCGGCGCCACCCCCGGCGCCGAGGACCTGGCGGCCCTGCGCCAGCTGCGGGCCGTGCCGTGCGGCCCGGCCGAGCGGCGCCGCCGGCTGGCCCTGCTGCGCCGCTGCGAGACCCTCGCCGAGAACGACGTACGACAGCGTCTGGAGGCCCACATGCGAAGCGACCGCCGCCTGCTGACCCTCCCGCCCCGGTCGGTACCGGGACCCGCCGCGCCCAGGCGGGCGGCGGCCGTGCTGGCCGTCGTGCCCCGCGCCGCGGGCGAACCCGACCCGGCCCGGCCCCCGCGCCCAAGCCCGCCCCCAGGCCGGCGCCGAAGCCGGGCGACCGGCCGGCCCCGAAGCCCGGCGCGCGGCCCCGGCGCCCGCCGCCGAGCCGGCGCCGAAGCCCGCCGAGCCGGGCGACCGGCCCGCCCCGGCGCCCGCGGCGCCGCGCCCGGGCGCCCCCGCCCGGCACCGGGGCGCCGCGCCCCCACCCCCGCCGAGGTCTTCCCGCCCAGCAGGCGGCGCGGCGCCCCGGGGCAGGCCCGCTCGGCCTAGCCGCGAGGGCGGTGGCTACCCTGGCGGCATGGACTACGTCTCCGCGATCGTGCCGCCCCTGGTGATGGCGGTCTTCTTCATCGGGCTGATCATCACGATCGTCAAGAACCAGGGCGGCGCCAACAAGGCCAAGGAGGACGCCGCGGTGGACGCCGCGTTCGCCGCGGCCGAGGCCGCCGCCCGCAACACGTCGGAGGGCTGACCTCCGCCCCACGGTGGCGGAGGCCCGGCCCCCGCCACCTGTGGCTCGACCATCCCGGCCGCAGCCGCTCGCGGCGCGTCCCGCGCGCCCGCCGGGCCCGGTACGGCCGCGCGAACGTGCGCCCGAAGGGCGTACGTCGGACCCGCGCACCCCCTGCGCGGTCCCTGAGCAAGCCCGGCTGGCCGCGCCCCGTTCCGGGGCCCGTCCGATGCCCCTCGCGAGCCGCCCCCGGCGCCCTTGCCGACGCCCCTCTGCCGGCCGCCGACGACCCTCTGCCGGGCCTCTGCCGACCCTCTGTCAGGCCCTCGCAAGCCCGCGCAGCGCCTTCTGCGGGCCCGCGCCCCACCCTCCGGCCACCGCCGGTCCCGCCGACCGCGGGCCGCGCTCCTGGCCCCGCCGCGGGGCCGCCTCCGGCCCCCGTCCGACGGCGGGCCCGCCCCCGCCCGTCCCGCTCGCCTCCGCCCCGGGATTCACGCTCGCGAAGGAGCACATACGGCCGAACCGGTGGCATTCCGGCAATCCGCCATCATCCGCCCGTAGTATCGCGGTGTGCCACGACCACTGGGAGAGCTCGAAGACGCGGTGATGACGCGCGTGTGGGAGTGGAACCGGCCCGTCACTGTTCGTGAGGTCCTTGAGGATCTCGAACAGGACCGCTCCATCGCCTACACGACGGTGATGACCGTAATGGACAACCTCCGCCAGAAGGGGTGGCTGCGCAGGTCCGCCGAAGGGCGGGCTTATCGCTATGAGGCGGTATCGACCAGGGCGGCATACTCGGCCGCACTGATGAACGAAGCATGGTCCGCGAGCGACAACCCGGCCGAGGCCCTGGTGCACTTCTTCGGCATGATGTCCCCGGAACAGCGTGAGGCGGTCCGGGACGCATTGCGCATCATCCAGAGCGTCGACCCCTCCGGTCCGCCCGAGACCGAAGGACGATAGCGTGCGGGAACATGCCCCTGATGTCGAATGACGTGACCATCCGCCGGGCCCGAACGAGCGATGTCCCGGCGCTGCGCCGGCTGCTGGACTCCTATGTCCGCGACGGCATCCTCCTCGACAAGGCGACCGTGACCCTTTATGAGGACATCCAGGAGTTCTGGGTGGCGGAGCGGGACCAGGACGCCGAGGTGGTGGCCTGCGGCGCTCTCCACGTCATGTGGGAGGACCTGGCCGAGGTCAGGACGCTCGCGGTCGACCCCGCGCTGCGCGGGGCGGGTGTGGGGCACCAGGTCCTCGCCAAGCTGCTGCAGACCGCGCGCTGGCTGGGGGTGCGGCGAATTTTCTGCCTCACCTTCGAAGTCGACTTCTTCGCCCGGCACGGCTTCGTGGAGATCGGCGAGACCCCGGTGGACGGCGATGTCTTCGGCGAGCTGCTGCGTTCCAATGACGAGGGCGTGGCGGAGTTCCTGGACCTGGAGTGGGTGAAACCCAACACCTTGGGCAACAGTCGGATGCTGCTGCAACTCTGATCGTGTTCCGGTATGTCCGGATCGCGCTACCTCGTGCGGGGCTCCTCGTGCAAGGGGTTTGAGTTTTCCGCGAAAAGGCGCTTTGCTTTTACCGGTAATCCGTTTTCGATGAAAGGGAAGCCGGTGGCTCAGAAGGTCCAGGTCCTTCTTGTGGACGACCTCGACGGTGGCGAGGCGGACGAGACGGTGACGTTCGCTCTCGACGGGGTGACCTACGAGATCGACCTCACCACGGAGAACGCCGACAAGCTGCGCGGGCTCCTGCACCCGTACACGGACGGTGGTCGCCGTACCGGCGGTCGCGCCGGGCGCGGGCGCACCAAGGCCGCGCGGTCCGGTGGCGGCGCCTCCGGGCAGGACACCGCGAAGATCCGCGCGTGGGCGAAGGAGAAGGGCTACGAGGTCAACGACCGCGGCCGCGTCCCCGCCACCATCCGTGAGGCGTACGAGAAGGCCCACGGCTGATCAGGGCAGCGAGTCCGCAGGGTGATCCGATGGCAGGCCGTCGCCAGGGCTGCCACCAGGGCGGCGAGGCCGACGGGGGACTCCGCCTCCTCTGCTCCGGGGTCCACCCGGAGTGAGGGCACGGTCGTCTCGACGTCGAAGCCGGGCCGAGGAGGCCGCAGCCACACCGGCGCAGACCGGTCGTACGCGGCCTCCCTGCGGCCCCACTCGGGGTGGGCGGGCGCCCTGAGGCTCTGCCCGGCACCCAGGGCCGAGAGGTCCAGCGGGATGCCTCCCCAGTCCAGCCACTCCAGGAGCCCCGGCAGCTCCTCGGCCGAGCCGGCGGCCACGAGCAGCCGCACACGGTGGCCGTCCAGGGCCACCGGCCCCAGCCTGCCCGGCTGCGGGAAGCGGCTGAGCATCGCGAACCCGGCCTCCGCCGGGGCGTCGAGCGCGTCGAACCGCACTCCCGTGGCCAACGCGGGGGGCAGCGCTCCGGCCAGCGGCCATCCCAGTTCGTGCTCGTACCAGCCCATACCGTGAGAACTCCCCAGCGTCCGGGTGGTTACGCCCGGTGCCGGTCCGGGGGGCCCTTCGAACACGACTCGGGTACGTTCCGGCGCCGCCTCCGCACGCTGTGCTGCCACCGGTCGCCGCCCGCCGCGCCCCGCGACCCGGGCGGGTGTTCGCCCTCAGCGCATTCGGAAGGCCCGCACGATGTGGATTACCGGCGACCGAGGGTAAGAAGTACCTAGTGGGAAGGGCTGGTGTCCGAGCAGGTGGGAGGGGCGTTCGCCACGGGCGTACGAGTAACCGGGGTATTCGCCTGGCCTGCGGGAACATCGTCTCGCACCATCGAGGTTGTGGGAGTGACGTCAGCCGGTAGCGCGGCTTTCCTTCGCGGGAGCGGGGGTGGTACGTGAGCGGCGCCGCTGTGCGGGACTAGCATGCGGAAGGACAGGGAGGGGACCGACCCCTCACTGCCCGACCGCTCTGAGGAGCGATTAACGATGTTCGAGAGGTTCACCGACCGCGCGCGGCGGGTTGTCGTCCTGGCTCAGGAAGAAGCCCGGATGCTCAACCACAACTACATCGGCACCGAGCACATTCTCCTGGGCCTGATCCATGAGGGTGAGGGTGTCGCCGCTAAGGCCCTGGAGAGCCTCGGGATTTCTCTTGAGGCGGTCCGCCAGCAGGTGGAGGAGATCATCGGGCAGGGGCAGCAGGCCCCGTCCGGCCACATCCCCTTCACGCCCCGTGCCAAGAAGGTCCTGGAGCTGTCGCTCCGCGAGGCCCTCCAGCTCGGGCACAACTACATCGGCACCGAGCACATCCTGCTCGGCCTGATCCGCGAGGGCGAGGGCGTCGCCGCCCAGGTCCTGGTGAAGCTGGGCGCCGATCTCAACCGGGTGCGGCAGCAGGTCATCCAGCTGCTCTCCGGCTACTCCACCGGTAAGGAGTCGGCCACGGCCGGCGGGCCGGCCGAGGGCACCCCCTCGACCTCGCTCGTGCTGGACCAGTTCGGCCGCAACCTCACCCAGGCCGCCCGCGAGACCAAACTCGACCCGGTGATCGGGCGCGAGAAGGAAATCGAGCGGGTCATGCAGGTGCTCTCCCGCCGCACCAAGAACAACCCGGTGCTGATCGGCGAGCCCGGCGTCGGCAAGACCGCCGTCGTCGAGGGCCTGGCCCAGGCCATCGTCAAGGGCGAGGTCCCGGAGACGCTGAAGGACAAGCAGCTCTACACCCTCGACCTCGGCGCCCTGGTGGCCGGCTCCCGGTACCGCGGTGACTTCGAGGAGCGCCTGAAGAAGGTGCTCAAGGAGATCCGCACCCGCGGCGACATCATCCTGTTCATCGACGAGCTGCACACCCTGGTCGGCGCCGGCGCCGCCGAGGGTGCGATCGACGCGGCCTCGATCCTCAAGCCGATGCTGGCCCGCGGCGAGCTGCAGACCATCGGTGCGACCACGCTCGACGAGTACCGTAAGTACCTGGAGAAGGACGCGGCTCTCGAACGCCGCTTCCAGCCGATCCAGGTCGCGGAGCCGTCGCTGCCGCACACCATCGAGATCCTCAAGGGCCTGCGGGACCGCTACGAGGCGCACCACCGGGTCTCCATCACCGACGAGGCGCTGGTCCAGGCGGCCACCCTCGCCGACCGGTACATCTCCGACCGGTTCCTGCCGGACAAGGCGATCGACCTCATCGACGAGGCGGGCTCGCGCATGCGCATCCGCCGGATGACCGCGCCGCCGGACCTGCGCGAGTTCGACGAGAAGATCGCCGAGGTGCGCCGGGAGAAGGAGTCCGCGATCGACTCGCAGGACTTCGAGAAGGCCGCCGCCCTGCGGGACAACGAGAAGCAGCTCCTCGCCGCGAAGGCCAAGCGGGAGAAGGAGTGGAAGGCCGGCGACATGGACGTCGTCGCCGAGGTCGACGGCGAGCTGATCGCCGAGGTCCTCGCGACCGCCACCGGCATCCCGGTCTTCAAGCTCACCGAGGAGGAGTCCTCCCGGCTGCTGCGCATGGAGGACGAGCTCCACCGGCGCGTCATCGGCCAGAAGGACGCCGTCCAGGCGCTGTCCAAGGCGATCCGCCGTACCCGTGCCGGCCTGAAGGACCCGAAGCGTCCCGGCGGCTCGTTCATCTTCGCCGGCCCGTCCGGCGTCGGTAAGACCGAGCTGTCCAAGGCGCTCGCGGAGTTCCTCTTCGGCGACGAGGACGCGCTGATCTCCCTCGACATGTCGGAGTTCAGCGAGAAGCACACCGTCTCGCGGCTCTTCGGCTCCCCGCCCGGATACGTCGGGTACGAGGAGGGCGGCCAGCTCACCGAGAAGGTGCGCCGCAAGCCGTTCTCGGTCGTGCTCTTCGACGAGGTCGAGAAGGCCCACCCGGACATCTTCAACAGCCTGCTGCAGATCCTGGAGGACGGTCGCCTGACCGACTCCCAGGGCCGGGTCGTGGACTTCAAGAACACGGTGATCATCATGACCACCAACCTCGGCACCCGGGACATCTCCAAGGGCTTCAACCTGGGCTTCGCCGCCCAGGGCGACACGAAGTCCACCTACGACCGGATGAAGGCCAAGGTCAGCGACGAGCTGAAGCAGCACTTCCGGCCGGAGTTCCTGAACCGTGTGGACGACGTGATCGTCTTCCCGCAGCTCACCCAGGACGACATCCTGCAGATCGTCGACCTGATGATCAGCCGGGTGGACGAGCGGCTGCGCGACAGGGACATGGGCATCGAGCTCAGCACCGACGCGAAGGTGCTGCTGTCCAAGCGCGGGTACGACCCGGTGCTGGGCGCCCGGCCGCTGCGCCGGACGATCCAGCGCGAGATCGAGGACTCGCTGTCGGAGAAGATCCTCTTCGGCGAGCTGCGTCCGGGCCACATCGTCGTCGTGGACGTCGAGGGCGAGGGCGAGGCGGCGAAGTTCACCTTCCGCGGCGAGGAGAAGGTCACCGTCGCCGACGCTCCCCCGGTCGAGGCGGCGCCCGGCGCGCCGAACCTCTCCAAGGAGTAGCCGAACCTCTCCGAGGAGGAGCGGCCGGCACGCAGCACGAAGGGGCCTGGCCCCGGACCCGCACAGGGTCCGGGGCCAGGCCCCTTTTCGGTGACGTGGCCAGCCCGAGCGGGCTCAGTCGTAGGTGACGCTGTCGGCGTTGCCGGGGGGCGCGCTGATGACGAGGAAGTCGTCGGTGGCGGCGTCGACCGGGCGCAGGCTGAGCGAGACGGTGTGGGTGCTGGTGGAGCTGCGGGCCCGGTCGCCGCCCGCCTCCACCACCCACGCCTTGACGCCGGCGTGGCCGGTGCTGGTGCGCTGGAGCTCCACGGTGAAGTCCATGCGGATCTCGCCGACCTGGAACCGCACGCTCCGGCCCGCGCCCCGGGCGGCGCCGAGCATCAGCGCCGAGCGGACCGCCTCCACCGCGTCGGCCAGCTCCAGGCCGGTCACGTCCGGTACCCCGGGCGCCCCGGGCGCGCCGGACCCCTCGGGCGGCGCGGACGGCGTGCCGGCCGGGGCGGCGGGCGGGTACGGAGGGGCCGCGGGGGATGCCGGGGCCGGGATGGCGGTGGCTGCCGGTGTCACGGTGCCGGGCGGCCTTCCCCCGGCGTCACCGGGGGTTCCGGGCCCCGCTGGTCCCCTGGAAGCGGCCCCGGGCCTGTCCGGGGTGTTTTCATCCTGCACGCGCATGGGGCGTTCCCTCTTCTCGCCGACCCTTCGGCGCGCTTGCCGCGCGGCCTGGTCTCCCGGCTTTCCCACCGTAGTGCGGTGGCGTGTCCCACGTGAGCCACGCCACATACGAAGCCCGATAGGGCGACTCCGGGGAGGCGCGCCCCACGGACAAGGGGAAGGGGAAGATTCTGCACAAAAGGGATATTCCGCCTACGAATGCGCTTAGTAATGGGGGGGCTTGTGGATGTCTGAAATGCCGGGTTAGAAATGATTTGCGCCGGGCCGACATGGTCCGCCGTTTTCCCCACCCAGTGAGGATGTCTCTCCATGCGCAAGTCCACGTCCATGAAGAACCGCACCCCCAAGCTCGTCACCCGTGGGCGGCTCGCCGTCGTCGGCGGCGGCCTGGTCGCAGCGGTGTCGCTGGGCGCGACGTCCGCGTTCGCCGCGGGCACGGCGCACCCGTCGGAGAGCTTCCTCGCCAAGGACGCCTCGGCCGGCGTCTCCGCCGCCGTGCACAAGCAGGCCGACGGCCAGAAGGCCGCGGCGGTGAAGGCCGCCGCCCGGGCCCACGCCAAGGCGAAGGCCGAGAAGGCCGCCGAGGCGAAGGCCAAGGCTGAGGCGAAGGCCAAGGCCGCGGCCCACAAGACCCACAAGGCCCACAAGGCGTCCTGGGTCACCCCGACCACCGGCTACACGCTCGGCGCGGGCTTCAACAAGCCCGGCAAGCACTGGATCAACAAGCACTCCGGCCAGGACTTCGTGGTCAACACCGGCACCACCGTCCGGGCCGCGCACGCCGGCACCGTCGTCACCGCCGGCTGGGGCGGCGCGTACGGCAACAACATCGTGATCAAGCACGGCTCGCACCTGTACACGCAGTACGGCCACCTGTCGAAGATCGGCGTGTACGTCGGCGAGCACGTGAACACCGGCGAGAAGATCGGCCTGTCCGGCTCCACCGGCAACTCGACCGGCCCGCACCTGCACTTCGAGGTGCGCACCACGGCCGTCTACGGCTCCGCGATCGAGCCGCTGCACTTCCTGCGCGCCCACGGCGTGAACGCGTAAGGAGCGCGATCGCAGCCTCCACCCCCGCACCCCCGCGGGAACGGTTCCCCCGGGAACCAGAGGGCACGGCCCCCGGACCACGGCGCACGCCGCCGACGGTCCGGGGGCCGTGCCCTTTCGCGCTCGCCCCCCGGCCTCCCGGCCTCACTCGGCGGTCAGTACCGCCTCGCCGGCGGACCGGCCGCCGGTCAGGGCCGTCTCCCGGTGCGCCTGTGTGACCAGGTCCAGGGCCACGTCGAGGACGGCGCTCCGCTTCTCCTCCGGATCGCCCTCGACGTTCTGCGTCACGAACATCCCCGCGTGCATCGCCATCAGTGCGGTGACCGACCGCACCTGCGCCGTCACCGGCGCGTCGGGCTCGCGCAGCAGCTCGTTGACGGCCTTCACCCGGCTCCGGAAGGCGGCTCCGACCGCGAGGTCGCGGACGGTCGCCTGGTTCTCGTGCACGAAGCGGAAGAAGTCCTCGGAGTCCCACAGCGCCTCGCTGTAGCGGCGCAGCACCTCCTGCTTGGTCTCCAGGCTGTGCGGCTGCGCGCGCGCCCAGGTGATCAGCGCGTCCACCGGGGCGGTGACGTCCTCGCAGAGGCTGACGAGGATGTCCTCCTTGGTCCTGAAGTGGTAGTACAGCGCGGCCTTGGTGACGTCGAGCCGCTCGGCGATCTCCCGCAGGGAGGTCTTCTCGTAGCCCTGCTCGGCGAAGAGCCGCAGGGCCACGTCCTGGATACGGCGGCGCGTGTCGCTGCGCCGGGCGTGGTGCGGTGTTGCCATGGCGCTCGTTCTCCTGCCGTGCTCACCGGGCCGCGGCCGCGTTCCCGGGCGGCTCCGTGCCCGTGGCGCGACGTCCGGATCGTCCCATCCGTGCCGCTGTCCACCGACAAGATTAGCCGGGCGTCAGGTAAGGAGCGCCGCTGCGTCGGCCGTGCCGTGCCTGAGGTCAGCCGGGCAGATGGAGCTGTGCGACGGCGCCGCCGCCGGCCGTCTCCGGCAGGTTGCGGAAGGTGAGGCGGGCGCCGAGGACCCGTGCCTGCCCGGCCGCGATGGTCAGCCCGAGGCCGTGCCCGCCGCCCGAGCGGTGCGGGCTGCCGGTGCGGAACCGGCTCGGCCCCTCGTCGAGCAGCTCGGGTGGGAAGCCCGGGCCGTGGTCGCGCACCCGCAGCAGCGGCCCGCTCACCGTCACCTCGATCCGGGGCCGACCGTGGCGGACGGCGTTGGCCAGCAGGTTGCCGAGGATGCGCTCCAGGCGGCGCGGATCGGTGCGCACCCGCGCCTCGCGCTCGACCGTCACCACCGCGTCCGGGGCCAGCGCCGCCACCCGGCGGCCGACGAACGCGCCCAGCTCCACCTCCGCCAGCTCGGGGTGCTCGGCGGCACCGTCCAGCCGGGCCACCTCCAGCACGTCCTCCACCAGCGTGCGCAGCGCGTGCACCCGGTCGCGCACCAGCTCCGACGGCCGCCCCGGCGGCAGCAGCTCGGCCGCCGTCACCAGGCCGGTGACGGGGGTGCGCAGCTCGTGCGCGATGTCGGCGGTGACCCGGCGCTCGGCCTCCAGCCGCCGCTGGAGCGCGTCGGCCATCGCGTCCACCGCGCGGGCCAGCTCGTCGGTCTCGTCCCGCACCCGGCGGCCGCCGACCGCCTCGCGCACCCGCACGTGCGGGTCCCCGTCGGCGACCTTGCGGGCCGCGGTGGCCGCCTTCCGCAGCCGCCGGGACATCCGGCCGCCGATCAGCACGCCCATCGCGGTGCCGCCCCCTACGACGAGGGTCGAGCCGACGATCAGCGAACCGTCGAGATCCACCAGAACGGAGTAGCGGTCGTTGAAGGAGCTCTTGAGCGAGAGCACCTTTCCGTCGCCGGCCGGGGTCTCCGCCCACACGGTCGGGTCGCCGTCGTCCGCGTCCACGACGTAGGTGGCGCGCTGGCCCTTGGCGGCGTACCGCTTGAGCGCGGCCGGCAGGTCCGGGTCGTCCAGCCGGGCGTAGAAGGCCAGCCGGCCGGTCGCCTCGTAGATCCGCAGCGCCGACTGCACCCGCTCGTCCTGGACGTCCCGGGTGGAGTTGATCATGCTGGCCCGGGCCGCGTTGTGGACGAGGAGGCTGAGCGCGAGCACCACCAGGGCGGACACGGCGGCGATGGCCGCGCTGATCTTCCACCGCAGCCCCGGGCGCAGGGCGGCGCGCAGCCGGGCCAGCAGGCGCCGGCCGCGTCCCGCCAGGGGCTCGCCGGCAGGACGCGGCGGGCCGGGCGGGCCGGACGGATCGGAGGGGCCGGGCACGGCTGCGCGGGAGGGCTCCCCGGCCGCGGGTGCCGCTTCGACGGCGGGGCGGGCGGAGAGCCGGGGAGACTGTCGGGGTGACAGCCGGGGGGACACGTCAGGCCCGCAGCTTGTAGCCGAAACCGCGCACCGTCTCCAGCCGGTCCTGGCCGATCTTGGCCCGCAGCCGTTGCACGTGCACGTCGACGACCCGGGTGTCGCCGCCCCAGGAGTAGTCCCACACCCGTTCCAGCAGCCGGTCGCGGGAGAGCACCGTGCCCGGCGCGGCGGCGAACTCCAGCAGCAGCCGCATCTCCGTGGGGGTCAGCGCCAGCCGCCGGCCGTCCCGGGTGACCTCCAGGCCCTCCGGGTCGATGGCGATGTCGCCGAAGGAGAGCACCGCGCCGCCCGGCTCGTCCTCGGGCTCGCTGGCCCGGAAGCGGCGCAGCACCGCCCGGATGCGGGCCACCAGCACGGCCCCGTCGAACGGCTTGGTGACGTAGTCGTCCGCGCCGGCCTCCAGACCGAGGACGACGTCGATGGCGTCGGCCCGCGCGGAGACCATGATCACCGGCACGGTGGACTCGTCCCGGATCCGCCGGCACAGGCTCACCCCGTCCAGCCCCGGCAGCATCACGTCGAGCAGGGCGAGGTCGGGCCGCCGGCCGCGGAACGCCTCCAGGCCGGCCAGGCCGTCGCGCGCGGCGGTCACCTCGAAGCCGTCCCGCTCCAGGGAGAGGGTCGTCGCCTCACGGATCACGTCGTCGTCCTCGACGAAGAGCACGTGGGTCCTGGCCATGCCCGTCACCTCCGCGCCGTGGCACTGCCGGCGGCGGCGGTCGCGGACGGCTGGGCGATCGGCAGCGGCGAGGGCTGGGCGGTCGGCCGGGCCGTCGGCTCCACCGGCGGGACGGCGGCCCGCGCCGTGCCCGGGTCCGGGAGGGCGGACGTCGAGGTTCCGGCGGGCGGGTACGGAGCGGCAGGTGTCGGCACCGGGACCGGGCGGGCGGAGGTCGGCTCCGGCGAGGGCGTCGGCGTCTTCGCGGTGAGGTCGGAGTAGGAGCGGGCCACCTCCACGAAGTGGCCGGACCGCCAGGCGTACAGGGCCTCGTCCTCGCCGGCCGGGTAGGCCAGCTGGTCGTCGGTCCGGTACACCTGGTGGATGATCCGCAACCGGTCGCTGTCGAGGCTGCCGTAGACCGGAGGGCGCTCGTCGGCGAAGACGCAGTGGTACGCGCCGCCCGACAGCCGGTACACGTAGGCGGCGATGCCGACGCCGTCCCCGCAGGTGGAGACGGTGACGAGCAGGTCCGGGCCGTCGCCGGAGGTGAGCTCGCCGGAGTCGGCGTCCACCGGGTAGTCCTCGGTGGCGGCCGGGGTGGCGGCCGAGGAGGAAGCGGCGGATGACGTGGTGCCGGTGCCGCTGCGGGCTCCGAGCGCGCGGGAGGCGCTCCCGGACGAGCCGTGGGACGAGCAGGGGACCAGGTCCCGCCGGACGCTCGCGCTGACGGCGGCGTCGCCGCGGACCAGCGCCGCCAGCGCGGCCCGGTTCGAGGCGACAGCGGGCAGCGGTTCGCGGGCCGGCCGCACCGTCGGCGAGGGCCCCGGGCCCTCGCGCCGGACGCCGGTCACCGAGGCGCCGCAGCCGGAGAGCGCGGCCAGCAGGCAGGCCGCTCCGGCAGCGGCGATCGGTGCTACGCGGCGCACGTCCCGTCCTCTCCCGTGTGCGAGTACCCGTACCTGCCGTGCTCCAGCTCCTGGCGCAGCCGGGCCAGGGCCCGGTGCAGGGTGCTCTTCACCGTACCCGTCGACATTCCCAGGGCACGGGCGGTCTCCTCGGTGCTGAGCTGGCCGTAGTGGCGCAGGACGACGACCTGTCGCTGCTTGGGCGCGAGGACGCCCAGCACGTCCCGCAGCATCGCCCGGTCGGCGCGCTGCTCGGCACCGTCGTCGATGCTGGCGTCCGGCAGCTCCTCGGTGGGGATCTCCGCCAGCCGGCGGCTGCGCCACCACTCGGTGCGGGTGTTGATCATCACCCGGCGCAGGTACGCGTCGGCCAGCGACTTGTCGGCGATGCCGTCCCACAGGCGGTACGTGCGCACCAGCGCGGTCTGCACCAGGTCCTGCGCGTCGACCGGGTCCGGCACCAGCCGGCGGGCGCTGCGCAGCAGGGCGTCCTGGCGGGTGCGCACGTACTCCTCGAAGTCCAGGGGCACCCGCCGCCCGTCCCTCCCGGTGGCCGTCTCGGCTGCGTCCCGGCCGTCCGGGGCGTCCTCGGTCCGGGGGCGGCGGGGCGGTCCGGGGCCTGGTCCAGGCCGTCCGGGGCGGGGCGTTCGCGCGGGGCCTCCACCACGAACCGGCCGGGGCGGCCGGCCACGGGGAAGGCACCGTGGACGTCGGTGTCCCGGGCCGCGCGCCCACCGCGCCGCGCCGCCCCGGCCGTCGCCCTCGTCTCCGCCCGTACCGCCGCTGTCGCCGACATCCACGCCTCCGCCCATCGCCCTGCCCGGCCTGTTCCGCCTCCCACCGGGCGGAACCGACGCTATGGAGGGGATGTTGGGCTTTGACGACTGCCGGCGCACGACGGGCGCACAGCAACCCATCGGTTGTGTAACAGCGGTGCGTGCCGCCGGTACGAAGGTGGTGCCGACCTGCCCTCGCCGCACGCCAGTTGGGCCGGGGCGGGCCGAGGCCGAAGGAGCCGGGGCGAACGGGCCGGGGCGGCGGAGCGACGGAACGCCGGAGCGACGTCCCCACCCGGCGCGAGCGGCCGCCCGGCACGCAGGAGGACGGGCGGCAGGGCCGGGTGGTTCCAACCGGCCCTGCCGATCCACCGCGGGGATGCGCCGGGAGCCGGCCCGAACCGGGCCCGTCAGCCCGCCAGTCCGTCCGGCCCGTGCAACCCGCGGCCGCCCGGCAGCGCTCGTCAGCGCTCGTCAGCCTCCGTCAGTGTCCGTCAGCGTGCGACGGTTCAGCGGGGGAGGCGGAACCGCTGGCCCGGCAGCGGCTCCACCAGGCCGTCCTCGATCAGCCCGGCCAGCGCCCGGGAGCGCTGCACTGCGTCCGACCAGACCGCGTCGAGCGCCGAGCGCGGGACCGGCGCGGTACTGGCCCGCAGCACCGCGAGCAGCCGTCCGCGGACCTGGCGGTCGGTGCCCGCGTACGTCTGCCCCTTGCGCGGCGGCCCGTCGTGCGCGGGCGAGCCGGCCAGTCGCCAGGCGCAGCGGGACGCGACCGGGCAGGCACCGCATTTCGGGGAGCGCGCCACGCACACCAGGGCGCCCAACTCCATGGTGGCGGCGGCCCAGCGGGCGGCCGTGGCGTCCTCCTCGGGCAGCAGCGCCGAGGCCAGCCGCCGTTCGGCGGCGGTGGTGGCGTTCGGCGGGTACTGGGTGCCCGAGACGACCCGGGCGAACACCCGCCGCACGTTGGTGTCCAGGACGCTGTGGCGGCGGCCGTAGGCGAACGAGGCGACGGCCGCCGCGGTGTACTCGCCGACCCCCGGCAGCGCGAGCAACTCCGCTTGGTCGTAGGGGACTTCGCCGCCGTGCTGCTGCGCTATGGCGGTGGCCGCGGCGTGCAGCCGCAGCGCCCTGCGGGGGTAGCCGAGCCGGCCCCAGGCCCGTACCGCCTCGCCGGGCGGTTCGGCGGCCAGGTCCGCCGGGCGCGGCCAGCGCTCCAGCCACTCCTGGTGGACCGGCAGTACCCGGCTGACCGGGGTCTGCTGGAGCATGAACTCGCTGACCATCACCGACCAGGCGCCGGCGTCGGGGTGGCGCCACGGCAGGTCGCGGGCGTTGTCGTCGAACCAGTCGATCACCAGGGTGTGCAACTCCCCGAGCGCGGCCGGAGCGCCCAGGGCCGACGCGGCGGGCACCGGGCCGGAGGCCGGGCCGGACGCGGGGCCGGACGCTGGCACGGATGGCGTGGACGGCGTGGACGTGGGGGTGGGTGCGGCCGGGGCGCCGGAGGACGCGGGAGGGCTTGTCAGACTCGTCATGGCCTGACCGATCCTCGCATATTCCGCCCGCCGTTCCCCGGCGCCGGTCGCGAAAGGTCACGGAAAGTGAGGGCGGGGGCGCGAAGGGACGACCGGGAAGCGTAAAAGGTGATGATCCGGAAAGAGGCTGTCGCGTCCGGGCGGGTGATACGGCGCCAGGTGGGTGATCTCCCATAGAGTGCGTCCGTGGGCTCTGTGCGCAATCCAGTGGGACCTTTGCCATCGACCATCTACTGGCGGCGGCGGGCAGTTCTGCTGTGCCTGCTCGCGCTGGCCATCGCGGTCGTCGCCTGGGTGGTCGTCTCGGGCGGTGGCAAGGGCGGCGGCAGCCCGGCCGGCGCGTCCGCGGACTCGCACACGCCGGCGGCGTCGATCACGCCCGGCCCCACCCCGACCGGCCCGCACATCTCGGGTGCGCCCGGCGGTCGGGACACCGCGCCGGCCGACTCCTCGGGCGGCTCCGGCTCCACGGCCGCCGACGGCGGTACGTCCGACGGTTCGTCCACCGGCTCCTCCGACGGCTCGGGCAGCGGAGCCGGTTCGGGTTCGACCGGCTCCCCTGCCGACGGAGGGTCCTCGTCCACGGGGGCGCCCGCCGGGCAGGAGGTGCCGGCGGGCTCCTCGCTGCCGGACTGCGCGCCGGGCTCGGTGACCATCGCGCTCGCCAGCGTGCAGAACTCCTACGGACCGGGCGAGGCACCGGAGTTCCGGCTGACCGCCAGCAACACCGCCGAAACGGCCTGCAAGGTGGATTTCGGCCCGCGCAGCGCCGTCCTCACCGTCAGCGAGGCGCCCGGCAGCAGCCACGTGTGGGCCTCGGACGACTGCCCGGCCACCGGCTCCCACCTGCTTGAGGTGCCCGCGCACTCCGCCATCGCCTACACCGTGCGCTGGAACGCGAAGACCAGCTCCCCGAAGTGCGCCGCGCCGAAGGGCAAGACGGCCGCGCCGGGGACGTACCTGGTGCAGGCGCGGATGGCCGGCTACGGCACGAAGCAGACGTCGTTCCAGATCAGCGAGGACTGAGCGCGGCGGCCGTCCGGGACAGCGGCCCGGACGGCCGGTCGGACGTGCGGTTCGAGGCCGGACGTACCGTTCGAGGTCAGACGTACCGTTCGAGGATCGAGGACTCGGCGAGCCGGGACAGCCCCTCGCGGACCGTACGGGCCCGCGCCTCGCCGACGCCCTCCACCGCCTGGAGGTCGTCCACGCTGGCCGCCAGCAGCTTCTGCAGCCCGCCGAAGTGCTCCACCAGCCGCTCGATGACCGTGTTGGGCAGCCGCGGCACCTTCGCGAGCAGCCGGTAGCCGCGCGGCGAGACCGCCGAGTCCAGCGACTCCGGGGAGCCGGTGTAGCCCAGCGCCCTTGCCACGGTGGTGAGTTCGATGAGTTCGTTCTGCGGCAGCGCGTCCAGCTCGGCCAGCGCCTCCTGGACGGTGCGGGCGCGCTTGGCGGTGGGCTCGGGCACGTAGTCCCGGGCGACCAGCTCGCGCTCCGGGTCCACCCCGGCGATCAGCTCGTCGAGCTGGAGGGACAGCAGGCGTCCGTCGGTGCCCAGTTCGATGACGTACTCGGCGATCTCGGTGGCGATCCGGCGGACCATCTCCAGCCGCTGGGCGACCGCGGTGACGTCCCGGACCGTGACCAGGTCCTCGATCTCCAGCGCCGAGAGGGTGCCCGCGACCTCGTCCAGCCGCAGCTTGTACCGCTCCAGCGTGGCCAGCGCCTGGTTGGCGCGGGACAGGATCGCGGGGGAGTCCTCCAGCACCCGGCGCTGCCCGTCCACGTACAGGGCGATCAGCTGCATCGACTGGCTCACCGAGACCACCGGGAACCCGACCTGGCGGCTGACCCGGTCGGCGGTGCGGTGCCGGGTGCCGGTCTCCTCGGTGGGGATCGCCGGGTCGGGCACCAGCTGCACCCCGGCCCGCAGGATCTTGGTGATGTCCCTGTCCAGGATGAGCGCGCCGTCCAGCTTGCACAGCTCGCGCAGCCGGGTCGCGGTGAACTCCACGTCCAGGACGAAGCCGCCGCTGCACAGCGAGTCGACGGTCTTGTCCATGCCCAGCACGATCAGGCCGCCGGTGTTGCCGCGGACGATCCGTTCCAGGCCGTCGCGCAGGGCGGTACCGGGCGCGACCGCGCTCAGCGACGCGCGCAGCAGGCTGCCGTCGGCGCCCGCCCGCCCGACGGAGTCCGCCGCCGCCCTACGCGCCGGGGCAGGCCCGCCTGCCCGGTCGTTGGCTGCCACGCTGCTCCTCACGGTTGCTGGGTCTGCGCAAAGTTTACGACCCCCAGCGGGTGCCTCCCGGGCGAGCGCGCGGCGTGGGCGCGGCTGCGGCGCGGCTCGAACACGGCTCCGGTGCGGCCCGAACGCGGCTTCGATCCTGCTGCCGCGAGCCGCCGCACCGTTCCCGTACGCCTCCCGCACCCCCCAGAAGCCGTGGAAACGCGGCGAGAACGCGGCGAGAACGCGGCGCCAATACGGCGAGAACGCGGGGCGAACGCGGGCGGGCGCGGTACAGCGACGGCGACGGAGCGGGCGCGGTACGGCGGCGGCTCAGCCGCGGCGGCCCCGGGGCAGCGCGCGCAGCGCCTCGCCGATGTCGGTGACCTCCGTCACCCGCATCCCGGCGGGGATCCTGCCCGGGTCCGGCGGCACCAGCGCGTGGGTGAAGCCGAGCCGGTGCGCCTCGCTCAGCCGCCGCTGCACACCCGTCACCCGGCGCACCTCGCCGGCCAGCCCGACCTCGCCCACGGCCACCAGGTTCTTCGGCAGCGGCGTGTCGATGGCGGCGCTGGCCAGGGCGAGGGCCACGGCGAGGTCCGCGGCGGGCTCGGTCAGCCGTACCCCGCCGACGGTGGCGGTGTAGATGTCCTGCTTGCCGATGGACTTGATCCGGCCGCGCTGCTCCAGCACCGCCAGCATCATCGACACCCGGGAGTTCTCCAGCCCGGACGTGGTGCGCCGCGGCGAGGGGATCTGGGTGTCCACGGTGAGCGCCTGCACCTCGGCGACCAGCGGCCGGCGCCCTTCGAGGGTGACGGTCAGGCAGGTGCCGGGCACCGGTTCGTCGCGGCGGGTGAGGAAGAGGCCGGACGGGTCGGCCAGGCCGGCGATGCCGTCGTCGTGCAGCTCGAAGCAGCCGACCTCCTCGGTGGCGCCGTAGCGGTTCTTCACCCCGCGCAGCAGCCGCAGCCGGGCGTGCCGGTCGCCCTCGAAGCTCAGCACCACGTCGACCAGGTGCTCCAGCAGGCGCGGGCCGGCGATGGCGCCGTCCTTGGTGACGTGGCCCACCAGCAGCGTGGCCATGCCGCGCTCCTTGGAGGCCCGGATCAGCGCCCCGGCCACCTCCCGGACCTGCGCCATGCCGCCGGGGGCGCCGTCGATCTCCGGGGAGGCCACGGTCTGCACCGAGTCCAGGACCAGCAGCGCGGGCTTGACGTCGTCGAGGTGGCCGAGCACGGCCGAAAGGTCGGTCTCCGCGGCGAGGTACAGGTGGTCGGCCAGCGCGCCGATGCGGTCGGCCCGCAGCCGCACCTGGGAGGCCGACTCCTCACCGGTGACGTAGAGGGTGGGACTCTGCGGCCCGGACGCCTTCGCGGCCACGTCCAGCAGCAGCGTGGACTTGCCGACGCCCGGCTCGCCCGCCATCAGCACCACGGCGCCGGGCACCAGGCCGCCGCCGAGCACCCGGTCCAGCTCCGGCACGCCGGTGGAGCGGGCCGTGGCCTGCCGGCCGTCGACCTGCGCGATCGGCCGGGCCGGGGCGGTGACCCGGCCGGGCGCGGTGGTCCGCACCGCCGGTGCCCCGCCGGTCTCCTCGACGGTGCCCCACGCCTGGCACTCCCCGCAGCGGCCGAGCCACTTCACCGTCGTCCAGCCGCACTCGGTGCAGCGGTACGAGGGGCGGTCCTTGGCGGCGGGTTTACGGGTGGCCATGCGCCTACGCTATCCGCCCCCTCCGACAAGCCCCTCCGACAAGCCCCTCGGACGAGCCTTCCGGCGGCGTCCCGGACGGCCTCGGCGGTATCCCGGACGGGTCTCGGCCCGGTCTCGGCCGGGTCGCAGCCGGGGTGTCGCACCACCCCGTTCCGGCGCGCGGACCTAGACAGGGCCGCAGAGTCACCCGGACGAGTGGCGAGCTGTCCCCCTTCGTGGGCGATCGCTACCCGTACGGGTTAAACGCCGCCGAGGGAGCCGAAGTCGGCATGCATACGGGCCTAGCGTCGCTGAAGTGACCAGCAGGCAGGAGACCCCCATCCACAGCACCGGCGCCCACCGCAGGCACCGCGCGCAGGCCGGGCGGTCCCGCGCTGACCGGGAGCCCGAGCGGGGCGCCCGGGGGCAGAGCGGGCGTCGGGACGGCCACCCCCCGCGGCCGCGGGGCACGCTGCCCATGCAGCCCCCGGCCCACTACGAGCCGTACCTCGACGGCCTGTTCACGTACTGCCTGTCCATCCTGTGCGAGCACGACGCGGCGGCGGCCGCGCTCGGCGAGGTGCTGGCGCTGGCCGAGCGGCAGCGGGTGCGGCTGCGCGACCCCGCGCTGCGCAGGCCCTGGCTGTACGCGCTGGCCCGCTGGGTGTGCCTGCGGCGGCTGGCCGCCGGGCGCCGCGCGGTGCCGCCCGCCTCGGAGGCCGTGGCGGCCCAGCGGCGGGCCCAACTCGCCGCGCTGGCCTGGCCGGAGGCGGCCGGCACCACACCCGAGCAGCGCGAGGCGCTGGAGTTGGCGGTGCGCCACCAGATGGCCCCGCGCGAGGTCGCGCACGTGCTCGGCGTCGACGCCGAGGTGTGCCGCAACCGGCTGGCACGGGCCGCCTGCGAGGTGGAGCGGACCCGTACCGCGCTGGCCGTGGTCGACTCCGGCCGCTGCCCCGACGTCTCGCAGCTCGCCGGGGAGCCCCGGGTGCTGCTCGGCCCGGCCCTGCGGGACGAACTGGTGCGGCACGTCGACGAGTGCGCGGTGTGCCGCCGCGCCGCCGAGCGGGTGGTGGCCGAGGGCCCCTGGCCGGGCGCGCCGGACGCCGCGGCCATGCTCGCGCTGGTCGAGGCGCCGCGCTCGGCGGCGTACGCGGCGCTGCTGCACGCCATGGACACCGGCTTCGGCCGGGCCCGCGAGTCGACGCCGCGCTTCGACCGGCGCGGCTTCCCGGTGGACCTCGTCGACGTCGCCGCCCGCCGGGCCCAGCTGCGGCACCGGGCGATGACGGGCACGATGGTCGCCGCCGTGGTGGCCGCGCCGGTCCTCGCCGTCTGGGCCGCCTACCGGGCCACCCCGCTCGGCGAGGGCGGCCACGGGGCCCGCTCCGCCGCGTCCCCCGACGGCATCGACGGCGTGCCCTACGAGAAGGCCGGCAGCGCGGGCCCCACCACCCGGGGCACCGCCACCGTCGCGCCCGGCTCGCCCTCGGCCGCCACGGCCGCGTCCGTGGCCGTGGCCGTCAGCGGCGGTACGGCGCCTCCCTCCGCCACCGCGGCGGGCGCCGGCTGGCTCCAGGTGAGCGCGCGCCTCGGGCACGGCCGCACGTTCGTGACGCTCACCGCCGGCGGCGGCGCCCCGGTGCGCTGGAAGGCGTCGACCACCGCGTACTGGCTGGAGTTCCCGGCGCGTTCGGGGACGCTGAAGCCCGGGGAAACGGTCACCCTGGTGATCCGGGTGGACCGAGCGATGGAGCCGCGCGGGGTCTGGACGGCCCGGATCGCCTTCGACCCGGGAGACGCCGTGGTCACCCTCCGGGGCTCCGCCGCCCGCTCGGCGCCACCGAGCCGGACCGGCGGTACGCCGACACCCTCCGTCTCGGCACCGGCGGCCACACCGACCGACCCCGGCACGCAGCCGCCGACCTCGGCGCCGCCCACCGACAGCCCGTCGCCCACCCCGACGGCCGCTTCGACCCCGCCGGACTCCGCCCCGCCGGCCTCCGCGAGCCCCACGCCCACCGACACCGCCACCGCGGACCCCTCCGGCCAGGGCTGAGCGGCCGCCGCCTCCGGACCCGTGGTCGGCCGTCGGCTCCGGACCCGTGGTCGGCCCTTGTCCAGGAGGGCGGGCCACCGTCCGCCGCGGCCCGCGCGTACGATCCGTGCCGCCGCCGTGAACCGGGCGGCGCGGACCGGTGCCAGGGGGGCTCATGGTCGGAAGGCCGCACTTCGCCGAACGTTCTGCCGCGTGGCGCCACTTCGCCGGACGTTCCGCCGCGTGGCGCCGGACGGCGGTCGCCGTGCTGTTCGGCCTGCTCCTCGCCGCCGGGGGCGCCTGGGCCACGTTCGACGGTGCCCGCTACGTCCGCGACGCGACGTGGGCGGGCACGCCGGGCACGCTGACGGTGGCCGGCTGCCGGCTCACGTATCCGGACGACCGCAGGGACCGGGAGCTGACCTGCGTGGGGGAGTTCGTGTCCCGGGACGGCACCGTCAGCGACCCGCGGGCTTCCCTCACCACCCGCTCGCGCCTCAGCGGGAAGGTGGCGGTGGCCCGTACCCCGGGCGGTTCGTACGTGCGCACGAGCCTGGCCGCCGTCCTGGGCCACGTCGACATCGTGCTGATCGGCCTCACGATCCTGGGCACCGTCGCCGCCGCGGCCTGGAGCGTGGCCCGGCGGTCGGCGCCGAGGCCGGCGTGGCGGGCGATCGCCGTTCTCGGCGCCTCGGCGCTGGCCGTCGCCCTCGCCACCGCGGTCATCTCCATCGCCGGTTCCGGCTGACACCCTGGCCGGCCTCGGGCGTCGGGGCGGCTCAGCCCAGGGCCGGCTCCGCCGGGTCGGCGGGGTGCGGGGCGACCAGCGGCAGCGCCGAGGCGAGCCGGGCCTCGCAGTGCGCGACCAGCTCCGCGTACCCGGCCGGGCCCATCAGCTCGGTCAGCTCCGCCCGGTAGGAGACGTACACCGGCTCGCCCGCCCCGTGCGCGGACGGCGCGGAGGTGCACCACCAGTGCAGGTCGTGGCCGCCCGGGCCCCAGCCGCGCCGGTCGTACTCGCCGATCGACACCACCAGCACCCGTGTGTCGTCGGGGCGGTCCACCCAGTCGAAGGTGCGGCGGATCGGCAGCTGCCAGCACACGTCCGGCTTCGTCTCCAGCGGCTCGCGGCCCTCGCGCAGCGCCAGCGCGTGCAGCGCGCACCCCTGGCCGCCGGAGAAGCCGGGCCGGTTGGAGAAGACGCAGGCGCCCTGGACGACGCGGGTCTGCCGCTCGCCGTCCTCGTTCTCCTCGGCCCAGTAGCCGTCCGGGCCGGTGCCCAGCTCGTGGAACTGCCAGTCCCGCGCTGTGAGACGCGCCACATGCCCGGCGACCCGCTTCTCGTCGTCGTCGTCCGAGAAGTGCGCGCCCAGGGTGCAGCAGCCGTCGTCGGCGCGCCCGGCCTGGATGCCGTGGCAGCCCGCGCCGAACACGCAGGTCCACCGCGAGGTGAGCCAGGTCAGGTCGCAGCGGAACACCTGCTCCTCGTCGGCCGGGTCGGCGAACTCCACCCAGGCTCGGGCGAAGTCGAGCCCCACCTCCTCCTGTCGCGGCTCCACCGCTGCCGTCGAGCCCGCGGCGCCCCCCGCCGGGGACTCCGCCGCGCGCTTCGCGTCCTTCTTCTTCTTGCCCTTGCGGGCGGTCTCCTTCGCCACGTGCCCCAGAGTAAGACCGGATTGCGCCGAATGCCGTCCCCGCCCTTCGGCGTGCGGCGGCGGCGTCGCGGCCGGCGCGGCGGTCTCCTGGGCGGACCTCGGCGGAAGAGGCGCTAGCGTCGTCGCCATGCGACTCGGAGTGCTCGACGTGGGTTCCAACACCGTTCACCTGCTGGTGGTCGACGCGCATCCCGGCGCGCGCCCGCTGCCGGCCTACTCCCACAAGTCGGAGCTGCGGCTCGCCGAACTGCTCGACGAGGCCGGTGCGATCAGCGAGGCCGGCGTCACCCGGCTGGTGGCCACGGTGGCCGACGCGGTGCGGGTGGCCGAGGACAAGGGCGTCGAGGACGTGCTGCCGTTCGCCACCTCGGCGGTGCGCGAGGCGGCCAACGGCGAGGAGGTGCTGGCCCGGGTCGAGCGGGAGACGGGGGTGCGGCTGACCGTGCTCTCCGGCGCGGACGAGGCGCGGCTGACCTTCCTGGCGGTGCGCCGCTGGTTCGGCTGGTCCTCGGGACGGCTGCTGGTGCTCGACATCGGCGGCGGTTCCCTGGAGGTCGGGTTCGGCATGGACGAGTACCCGGACGCGGCCGTGTCGCTGCCGCTGGGCGCGGGCCGGCTCACCGCCGGCTGGCTGCCGGGCGACCCGCCCGCGCCCGAGGACGTCCGCGCGCTGCGCCGCCACGCGCGGGCCGAGATAGCCCGCACGGTCGCCGACTTCGCCCGGCTGGGCCGCCCCGACCACGTGGTGGGCACCTCCAAGACGTTCCGGCAGCTCGCCCGGATCTGCGGGGCCGCCCGCAGCACGGAGGGCGCCTACGTGCAGCGCCGGCTGCGCCGGGACGCCCTGGAGGCCCGGGTGCCCGAGCTGGCCGCGATGACCGCCGCGCGCCGCACCACGCTGCCCGGCGTCTCCGAGGGCCGGGCCCGGCAGCTCCTGGCGGGGGCACTGGTCGCCGAGGGCGCCATGGACCTCTTCGGCGTGGACGAGCTGGAGATCTGCCCGTGGGCGCTGCGCGAGGGGGTCATCCTGCGCAAGCTCGACGTGATGGCCGCCGAGCCCGCCGCGCCCGGCATGACCACCGGCGGCTCCCCGGTCGGCACGGTGACGGCGCCGGTGGTCATGCCGGGCGCGTGACGTCCGCCGCGGGCGACTGCCGCGCCCCGCTCAGCCGCCTCCCGCGGCGTGACGGCGCGCACACCGCACCGGTCCGGTGGCCGCTTCCCGGCGGCGCCGGGCGGTGGTGCCGGGCAGGCGGGGCGCGGTCCGGCCGCCCGGGCGCGGGCCCGAACACACCCGGCGCGGGCCCGTGATGGCGGCCACGTCGGCGGCGGCGTCAATGGCGGCCTGGGCAGCCGCCTTGGTGGCCGACAGCACACCTGCCGCCCCGGAACCGGCCGTACGCTGGCTCTCGTGGGACGACCCGAGGACAGCGCCCGCGCCCGAGCCGTACCCGCCGGGCGCGGGTCCGGCGTTCCCGGGTCCGGGGTCCCGGGGGTGAAGGTCGCGCTGTCGACGGCCTCGGTGTACCCGGAGTCCACCGCGACCGCCTTCGAGGTCGCCGCCCGCCTCGGCTACGACGGCGTCGAGGTCATGGTCTGGACGGACCCGGTCAGCCAGGACGTCGAGGCGCTGCACCGCCTGTCGGAGTACCACCGGGTGCCGGTGCTGGCCATCCACGCGCCCTGCCTGCTGATCACCCAGCGGGTGTGGTCCACCGACCCCTGGACGAAGCTCCAGCGGGCCCGGGCCGCCGCCGAGCGGCTGGGCGCCGACACCGTCGTCGTCCACCCGCCGTTCCGCTGGCAGCGCGGCTACGCGCGGGAGTTCATCCGCGGGGTGTGGCGGATGGCCGACGAGACGGACGTGCGGTTCGCCGTCGAGAACATGTACCCCTGGCGGTACCGGGACCGCGAGATGCTGGCCTACGCCCCCGACTGGGACGTCGCCAACGACGACTACCGGCACTTCACCGTGGACCTCTCGCACGCGGCCACCTCCCGCAGCGGCGCCCTGGAGATGGCCGCGCGGATGGGCGACCGGCTCGCCCACGTCCACATGGGCGACGGGAACGGCTCCGCGAAGGACGAGCACCTGGTGCCCGGGCGCGGCTCGCAGCCCTGCGCCGAACTGCTGCGGCAGCTGACGGCGACCGGGTTCGGCGGCCACGTGGTGGTGGAGGTCAACACCCGGCGCGCGATGTCCTCCGCCGAACGCGAGGAGGACCTGGCCGAGGCGCTGGCCTTCACCCGGCTCCACCTGGCCGGCCCGGCGGCGCGGTAGGCCCTCCCGCAGGCCCCGGCGGCCCGGTCGGCCTCCCGGGCCCGGCGCGCCTCCCCGGGCCCCGGTCCCGTGATGTGGACGGACGTGTCCGGACCCTGGTCATCAGGCGTACGCTCGACCGATGAGCCACGCCCCGCGGCACCGCCCGGGCCGAGGCCCGGTCGAACGAAGCGAATCCTGGGACCCAAGGGAGTGGACACCGTGCCCGAGCTGAGGTCACGTACGGTCACCCACGGCCGAAACATGGCGGGCGCCCGCGCGCTCATGCGCGCCTCCGGCGTCGCCAACTCCGACATCGGCAAGCCGATCGTGGCGGTCGCCAACAGCTTCACCGAGTTCGTACCGGGGCACACCCACCTCCAGCCGGTCGGCCGGATCGTCTCCGAGGCCGTCAAGGCCGCCGGGGCCGTGCCGCGCGAGTTCAACACCATCGCGGTGGACGACGGCATCGCCATGGGCCACGGCGGCATGCTCTACTCGCTGCCCTCGCGCGACCTGATCGCCGACTCCGTCGAGTACATGGTGCAGGCGCACTGCGCCGACGCGCTGATCTGCATCTCCAACTGCGACAAGATCACCCCGGGCATGCTGATGGCCGCGCTGCGGCTGAACATCCCGACGGTCTTCGTCTCCGGCGGCCCGATGGAGGCCGGCAAGGCCACCCTCGTCGACGGCACGGTCCGCAAGCTGGACCTGATCAACGCCATCGCGGACGCGGTCGACGAGTCGGTCTCCGACGAGGACATCCTGCGCATCGAGGAGAACGCCTGCCCGACCTGCGGCTCCTGCTCGGGCATGTTCACCGCCAACTCGATGAACTGCCTGACCGAGGCGATCGGCCTGTCGCTGCCCGGCAACGGCTCGGTGCTGGCCACCCACACCGCCCGCCGCGCCCTGTACGAGCGGGCCGGCGCCACCGTGGTGGACCTGGCGAAGCGGTACTACGAGCAGGACGACGACTCGGTGCTGCCGCGCAACATCGCCACCACCGCCGCGTTCGAGAACGCGATGGCGCTGGACATCTCGATGGGCGGCTCCACCAACACGATCCTGCACCTGCTGGCCGCGGCGCAGGAGGCGGGCCTCGACTACGGCCTGACCGACATCGACGAGGTCTCCCGCCGGGTGCCGTGCCTGGCCAAGGTCGCCCCGAACGTGGCGCCGGGCGGCACGTACTACATGGAGGACGTGCACCGGGCCGGCGGCATCCCTGCCATCCTGGGCGAGCTCTACCGCGGCGGGATGCTCAACGAGGACGTGCACACCGTCCACTCGGCCTCCGTCAAGGACTGGCTGGAGACCTGGGACGTGCGCGGTGGCTCCCCGTCCGAGGAGGCCGTGGAGCTGTGGCACGCCGCCCCCGGCTGTGTCCGCTCGGCCGAGGCGTTCTCGCAGTCCGAGCGGTGGGAGACGCTGGACACCGACGCGGCCGGCGGCTGCATCCGCGACGTGGCGCACGCCTACTCCAAGGACGGCGGCCTGGCGGTGCTGCGCGGCAACATCGCCGTGGACGGCGCCGTGGTGAAGACCGCGGGCGTGGACGAGTCGATCTGGACCTTCGAGGGCCCCGCCGTGGTGTGCGAGTCCCAGGAGGAGGCGGTGGAGCGCATCCTCGCCAAGGAGGTCGGCCCCGGCGACGTCGTGGTGATCCGCTACGAGGGCCCGCGCGGCGGCCCGGGCATGCAGGAGATGCTGTACCCGACCTCGTTCCTCAAGGGCCGCGGCCTGGGCAAGGTGTGCGCGCTGGTCACCGACGGCCGCTTCTCCGGCGGTACTTCGGGCCTGTCGATCGGCCATGCCTCCCCGGAGGCCGCGGCCGGCGGCACCATCGCCCTGGTGGAGGACGGCGACCGCATCCGCATCGACATCCCGAACCGTTCGATGGACCTCCTCGTCCCCGAGGACGTGCTGGCCGCCCGCCGCGAGGCCCTGGGCGGCGTGTACGCGCCGAAGAACCGCGTCCGCGCGGTCTCGGCGGCGCTGCGCGCCTACGCGGCCATGACCACCAGCGCCGACAAGGGCGCGGTCCGCGACGTCAGCCAGCTGGAGCGCTGAGCACCGACCCGCCGAGCACCCGGCCGGTACGGAAGGGGCCCCGCCCCGCCCGTACGCCGCCCGTACGCGCCTCCGACGGCCGTCTCCCGCACGGGAGGCGGCCGTCGCGCGTCCCGCGGCCGCGGCGGGGCTCGACGGGGCCGCGACGGGGCGGTCCCACCGTGACGGGCCCGCGCGCGGCTTCGGCCAAGGCGGTGACCGGCGGTGTTCGGGCAGCGAGCGCGACGGGTCCTGACAGGGACGGGGGCTAGCATCGGCCACCTCGTCTTCCACTGGAGTTCGCCGCCATGCCACTGCCGCGCCTCGGGGTCGTCATCGTCACGATGGGCACCCGCCCGCAGGAACTGGCGGCGCTGCTCGCCTCGGTGGAGAAGCAGGACGCGGCGGCCACGCGCGTGGTGCTGGTCGGCAACGCGACGCCGCTGACCGACGTGGACACCGGCGCCAACGTCACGAAGATCCCGCTCACGGAGAACCTGGGCTGCCCCGGCGGCCGCAACGTCGGGCTGGAGGCGCTGTGCGCGTCCGGCGAGGTCGACGTCGTCGTGGAGCTGGACGACGACGGCCTGCTCATCGCCGACGACGTCTTCCGCACCGTCCAGCGGCTGTTCGCGGCGGACCCGGCGCTGGGCGTCATCGGGTTCCGGGTGGCCGACGAGAACGGGCACACGATGCGCCGCTGGGTGCCCCGGCTGCGGTCCGACGACCCGCTGCGCGGCGGCCAGGTGACCGCGTTCCTCGGCGGCGGCCACGCCTTCTCGGTCCGCATGCTGCGGGAGATCGGCCTGTGGCCCGCGGAGTTCTTCTTCACCCACGAGGAGACCGACCTCGCCTGGCGGGCGCTGGACGCGGGCTGGAAGATCCTCTACGAGCCCGACCTCGTCCTCCAGCACCCGGCCACCTCCCCGGCCCGGCACGCGGTCTACTACCGCAACACCGCCCGGAACCGGGTGTGGCTCGCCCGCCGCCGGCTGCCCGTCCCGCTGATCCCGGTCTACCTCGGGGTGTGGATCGCCCTCACGATGGCGCGCACCCGGTCGCTGTCCGGCCTGCGCGCGTGGTGGGGCGGCTTCCTCAACGGCGTCGCCACGCCGTGCGGCCCGCGGCGGCCCATGCGGTGGCGCACGGTGTGGCGGATGACCCGCCTGGGCCGCCCGCCGATCCTCTGACCCCGCCGATCCGCTGCCTCTGCTGGTCTGCTGGTCCGCTGGTCCTGCCGACCGCTGACTCCGCTGACTCCGGTGGTCCGCTGAATCCGCCTGGCGCCCTCCTGACCCCGCTGCTCCGCTGGTCCGCTGGTCCGCTGACCCGCGGGGGCACGGAGGGGCCGCCTGCGGACGCGGGTACGGCGCCGCCCCCACGGACGGCGCCGTCCGCGCCTCGCACGGCCGCCGGTCAGGCGACGGTGAACCCGCCGTCCACCGGCAGCACGGTGCCGGTCACGTACGTCGCTCCGATCACGTACCGGATCGCTTCGGCCACGTCCTCCGCCGTGCCGACCCGGCCGGCCGGTAGCGACGCCGAGATCGCCGTGAACTGGGCGCTGCGCTGCTCCTCGGGCAGGAAGCTCCACCACTCGGTGTCCACCACGCCGGGCGAGACCGCGTTGACCCGCACCGGCGCCAGGTCGGCGGCCAGCGGCGAGACCACCCGCTCGATCGCGCCGTTGGCGGCGGAGAGGCCGACCATCCCGCCCAGCGCGGCGCGCGCGGAGGCGGCGGACACGAACGTCACCGACCCCGTCGCCCTCGCCTGCTGTGCCGCGAACAGGTAGGGGAAGAGCTTGCCCTCCACCGCGGCCCTGATGTCGGCGATCTTCGTCTCACGGATCGGCCCCATGCCGACCGGCCCGGGGCTGAAGGCCAGCACCAGGTGGTCGAACTCGCCGAGCCGCTCGAAGAACGCGGCCACCGCCTCCTCGTCCGTCCCGTCCAGCCGCTCGGCGGTCAGGCCGGCCGCCGCGGCGGCGTCGAGCCGTTCCTGGGTCCGGCCGGTGACGATCACCTCGGCACCGTCCGAGGCCAGCCGGCGGGCGGTGGCCAGCCCGATGCCGGCGGTACCGCCCATGATCACAACACGCATGTCGTGCCTCTCTCGTCCTCGGTCGCGAGCGTGCGCGCTGATTCGCAACGCGTCGTCTCGTAATATAACGAGACGGCGCGTTGTGTAAAGTAGGATCGATCACATGACCGGAGACCGACGGCCGGGCCGGCCGCGCAGCGAGACCGCCCACCGCGCGATCCTGGCGGCCGCGCTGGACGAGCTGAAGGAGCGCGGCTACGCGGCCCTGACGGTCGAGGGGATCGCGGCCCGCGCGGGCGTCGGCAAGCAGACGATCTACCGCTGGTGGCCCTCGAAGGCCGACGTGGTCCTTGACGCGCTGCTCGACGTGACGGAGCAGCGGATCACCGTCCCCGACGAGGGCTCCCTCCCCGCCGACCTGCTCGGCTTCCTCGGTGAGACCTTCCGCCAGCGCGGCCAACGGCCCGTCCTGGTCGGGCTGATGGCGCAGGCGCTGCTGGACCCGGTCTTCGCGACGGCGTTCAAGGAGCGGTTCCTCTTCCGCCGCCGCGCGGTGCTCCGGCAGATCCTGGACCGGGCGACCGCGCGCGGCGAGGTGGCCCCGGAGCTCGACCCCGAGCTGCTGATAGACGTCGTCTACGGGGTGCTGTGGTACCGGCTGCTGCTCGACCACGCCCCGCTCGACGACGAGGCGGGACGCCGGCTGGCCGACCTGGTGGTGCGGGCCGTGCGCTGAGGGCGCGGGGCGCGGGGGGCGCGGGGGGCGCCCACCGGTACGTCAGCGCCGGCACGGCAGAGCGGGGGCGTCAGCGCCGGTATCTCAGCGCCGGTACGTCAGCGCCGGGACGCCCCCAGCGTGCCCGCCAGGCCGACCACCGCGCCGACCACGGCCCCGTGCCACAGCCCCGTCCAGATGGTGCCGAAGAAGCCCTGGCTGGTGAGGACCTGCCGCACCACCAGGTCCGTCGCGAACATCAGCCCGGCCGGTACCGCGGCCACCCGCCACGGGTGCGAGCGCGCCCAGCGCCTGATCCGGTGGTCGCCGCGACCGCCGGCCGAGGAGTAGCCGAGCACCGAACCCACGCCGCCCACGCAGAAGAAGAGCAGCGCGCCGGTCGTCAGCGTGCCGGCGAGGACGCCCAGCCCGAAGTGGCCCTGTACGAGGTGGAGCCCCAGCGACACCGCGCCGCCGAGCGCGCCGACGACGGCCGCCGGCCGCCAGGGCCCCAAGGTCACCGAGGCCAGCGCCAGGTTCCGCCGATCCGCGCCCGATCCAGCGATGTCACGCGATGTACGACTCATACGGCAACGGTCGCCCCGCCGCGTACCGCACGCCATAGGGGATGACCCTGAGCCGCCCCCCACCCCACCCGGAGCCGCGGTGGTCCGCCCCGGGGCCGGCCCGGAGCCGCCCTCGTACACCCCGGGGGCGGCTCTGCGGCCACCGGCGGCCGGGCGGCGCGAACCCGCCCTGACCGCACCGTGGACGCTGCCCGCGCGCCGCCGCCCGCCCTGCGAGGATGGCCGAAAGACGCGCGTGCCGACGCGCGTTCCGCCCCCACCCGCAAGAGGTGAGCCGCCGTGACCTCGACCCCCGCGACGCCCCCACGCCCGGCGCGCCGTCCGCCGCCGTGCCGGGCGGTGCCCCGGCCCCAGCCCCGGAGGCGCCGGGCGCCGCGTCGCACGCCGCCGGCAAGGTCGCCGTCCTCGGTACCGGCAAGATCGGCGAGGCCCTGCTCTCCGGCATGATCAACGCGGGCTGGGCCCCCGAGGACCTCCTCGTCACCGCCCGTCGCCCGGAGCGCGCTGCGGAGCTGCGCGAGCGGTACGGCGTCGAGGCCGTCGACAACGCGTTCGCCGCGAAGGCCGCGGACACGCTGATCCTGGCCGTCAAGCCGCAGGACATGGCCGCCCTCGTCGACGAGCTGGCCCCGCACCTCGACCCCGACCGGCTCGTCATCAGCGCCGCCGCCGGCGTGCCGACCGCCTTCTTCGAGAAGCGCCTCGCCGAGGGCACCCCCGTGGTCCGCGTGATGCCCAACACCCCGGTCCTGGTGGACGAGGGCATGTCGGTGATCTCCGCCGGCCGCCACGCCGGCGAGGCCCACCTGGCCCGCACCGAGGCGATCTTCCAGCCGGTCGGCAAGACCCTGCGGGTGCCCGAGAAGCAGCAGGACGCCGCCACCGCGTTGTCCGGCTCCGGCCCCGCGTACTTCTACTTCCTGGTCGAGGCCATGACCGACGCGGGAATCCTGCTCGGGCTGCCCCGCGCCCAGGCCCACGACCTCATCGTGCAGTCCGCGATCGGCGCCGCCGTCATGCTCCGCGACAGCGGCGAGCACCCGGTCAAGCTCCGCGAGGCCGTCACCTCCCCGGCCGGCACCACCATCAACGCCATCCGCGAGCTGGAGAAGCACGGGGTGCGCGCCGCGATGATCGCCGCGCTGGAGGCGGCCCGCGACCGCAGCCGCGAACTCGCCCCCCAGGACTGACGGTGGAGGCCGTCACGGACCTCACGGACCTCACGGACCTCACGGCCGTCACGGCGGCGAGGTCGTGAAGGCCGCGAAAGGCCGCGAAGGTGCCATGACGGCGGTGGAGTCCGTGCGGCCGTGCGGGCCTGGCGGCCGTGAACGGTGGGTGCCGGGCGGCCCGAAAGCCACCCGGCACACCAGCGGGCCCCTCGACGCCGACGGTCCCGCCACCTCCGCCGGTGCTGGCGGGCCGTCCCCGTCGTGTCGTCCCCCGTCACACCCTTCCCCGTCGCTCCGCCCCCTTCACGCCGGCGCCATCAGCCCGACCGCCTCGTACGCGGCGTCCACCGTCGGCCGCGCCAGCGCCCTCGCCCGCGCGGCGCCCTCCCGCAGCACGCCGTCGACGTGGGACGGGTCCGCGCTGATCTCGGCGTGCCGGGCCCGCAGCGGGCGCAGCAGCTCCACCACCGCCTCGGCCGTGTCCGCCTTGAGCGCCCCGATCCCGGCGTACCCCTCGGCGAGCACGGCCGGCTCCTTGCCGGTGCAGGACGACAGGATCTCCAGCAGGTTCGCCACCCCGGGCCGCAGCTCCCGGTCGTACGACACTCCGGGCTCGCTGTCGGTCACCGCCCGCCGCACCTTCCGCGCCACCGCCTCCGGCTCGTCCAGCAGGTGGACCATGCCGGCGGTGGAGGCGTGCGACTTGCCCATCTTCGACGTCGGGTCCTGGAGGTCCATCACCCGCGCGGCCACCGGCGGCACCGTGGCCCTGGGCACGGTGAAGACCGGCCCGTAGCGGTGGTTGAAGCGCTCGGCCAGGTCGCGGGCCAGCTCCACGTGCTGCGCCTGGTCCTCACCCACCGGCACCTCCGTCGCCCCGAAGGCCAGGATGTCCGCCGCCATCAGCGCCGGGTACGTCAGCAGCGACAGCCGCACGCCCTGCGCGGTCTCCCGGGCCCGCAGCGCCTTCTCCTTGTACTGGATCATCCGGCGCATCTCGCCGTCGGTGGCCACGCACTCCATCAGGTACGACAGCCGGGTGTGCTCGTCCACGTGGCTCTGCGCGTAGACGGTGCAGACGGCGGGGTCCAGCCCCGCCGCGAGCAGCAGCCCGGCTGTCTGACGGCTCAGCCGCCGCAGCCGCGCCGGATCGTGCTCCACGGTGAGCGCGTGCAGGTCGACGACGCAGAACAGCGCCTCCCCCCGGTGCTGGTCCTCCTCGGCCCAGCGCCGCAGCGCGCCGAGGTAGTTCCCCAGGGTCAGATGTCCGGTGGGCTTGATACCGCTGAAGATGCGCGTTCGGTGCGCCATGGCCGCTGTCTCCTGTATGTGGTGTCGGAGACCGCCGCTCCCAGCAGCCGGTGGTGGAACGCAGAAACGGCCGCCTGGACGGCGGCCGTTGGATGCATACGTGACTCCGGGGCCGCCTCTAGGCGGCCCACCACTGGGAGGCGTGCGTATGCGTGGTCATGGCGGCGAGCATAGCCCCGGGTACGGGGGGCGGGAAGTGCTCCGACATCCGCCCGGCGAGGCCCTTCAAGGCCTGGCGAGACCCTTCAAGGCCCGGCGGGGCCCCCGAGACCTGTCGACACCGTGGTGGCGCACGGCACACGATGTGAACGCCACCTGGGTTTGACATGGCCGGTGCGGGTCCGTAAGGTTCTCCGGGTTGCCTGACGTGAGCGCCGACTCCGGTCGGTCCCCGGGCAGCCCAATCCGCAAGTAACCATCCGAGATGATCACGGGCTTCCGTTGTCATCTCCGTGGCCGCTTCGGAAGGGGAAGGTGAAAGCCGGCCGATTTGGTTCGTCCGGTGAACACCCGCTAAAGTCTCACTCGTCGGAACGGCCCAACAGCCGGAAAGACAAGCCCCGCTGACCGGGGGTCAGACACTGAAAAGGGTCTGATAGAGTCGGAAACAGAACGACAAAGACAGACCCCGCTGACCGGGGGTCAGGCGCCGGAAAGCGTCTGATAGAGTCGGAAACGCAGAACGAAAGAAAAACCCCGCCGACGGGGATCGGACACTGGAAAGCGTCTGATAGAGTCGGAGACACGAAGGGAAAGCCCGGAGGGCAGCCGGAGACGGTGACCGAAGGAAGCGTCCGTTCCTTGAGAACTCAACAGCGTGCCAAAAGTCAACGCCAGATATGTTGATACCCCGTCTCTCGGAGATCATCTCTGAGGACGAGGTTCCTTTGAAGGAAAACACACAGCGAGGACGCTGTGCACGGTCCGGCTTATTCCGTTGGACTGTGCCGCTCTTTCGCGGGTGTTGCCAGGATTACCTGGAAGCATTCACGGAGAGTTTGATCCTGGCTCAGGACGAACGCTGGCGGCGTGCTTAACACATGCAAGTCGAACGGTGAAGCCCTTCGGGGTGGATCAGTGGCGAACGGGTGAGTAACACGTGGGCAATCTGCCCTGCACTCTGGGACAAGCCCTGGAAACGGGGTCTAATACCGGATACGACCTGTCCTCGCATGGGGACGGGTGGAAAGCTCCGGCGGTGCAGGATGAGCCCGCGGCCTATCAGCTTGTTGGTGGGGTGATGGCCTACCAAGGCGACGACGGGTAGCCGGCCTGAGAGGGCGACCGGCCACACTGGGACTGAGACACGGCCCAGACTCCTACGGGAGGCAGCAGTGGGGAATATTGCACAATGGGCGAAAGCCTGATGCAGCGACGCCGCGTGAGGGATGACGGCCTTCGGGTTGTAAACCTCTTTCAGCAGGGAAGAAGCGCAAGTGACGGTACCTGCAGAAGAAGCACCGGCTAACTACGTGCCAGCAGCCGCGGTAATACGTAGGGTGCGAGCGTTGTCCGGAATTATTGGGCGTAAAGAGCTCGTAGGCGGTTTGTCACGTCGGATGTGAAAGCCCGGGGCTTAACTCCGGGTCTGCATTCGATACGGGCAGGCTAGAGTTCGGTAGGGGAGATCGGAATTCCTGGTGTAGCGGTGAAATGCGCAGATATCAGGAGGAACACCGGTGGCGAAGGCGGATCTCTGGGCCGATACTGACGCTGAGGAGCGAAAGCGTGGGGAGCGAACAGGATTAGATACCCTGGTAGTCCACGCCGTAAACGTTGGGAACTAGGTGTGGGCGACATTCCACGTCGTCCGTGCCGCAGCTAACGCATTAAGTTCCCCGCCTGGGGAGTACGGCCGCAAGGCTAAAACTCAAAGGAATTGACGGGGGCCCGCACAAGCGGCGGAGCATGTGGCTTAATTCGACGCAACGCGAAGAACCTTACCAAGGCTTGACATACACCAGAAAGCTCTGGAGACAGAGCCCCCCTTGTGGTTGGTGTACAGGTGGTGCATGGCTGTCGTCAGCTCGTGTCGTGAGATGTTGGGTTAAGTCCCGCAACGAGCGCAACCCTTGTCCTGTGTTGCCAGCAGGCCCTTGTGGTGCTGGGGACTCACAGGAGACCGCCGGGGTCAACTCGGAGGAAGGTGGGGACGACGTCAAGTCATCATGCCCCTTATGTCTTGGGCTGCACACGTGCTACAATGGCCGGTACAATGAGCTGCGATACCGTGAGGTGGAGCGAATCTCAAAAAGCCGGTCTCAGTTCGGATTGGGGTCTGCAACTCGACCCCATGAAGTCGGAGTCGCTAGTAATCGCAGATCAGCATTGCTGCGGTGAATACGTTCCCGGGCCTTGTACACACCGCCCGTCACGTCACGAAAGTCGGTAACACCCGAAGCCGGCGGCCTAACCCCTTGTGGGAGGGAGTCGTCGAAGGTGGGACTGGCGATTGGGACGAAGTCGTAACAAGGTAGCCGTACCGGAAGGTGCGGCTGGATCACCTCCTTTCTAAGGAGCACTTCCTACCATCGCAAGGTGGTCAGGGGGCCAGTTCATCGGCGAGTGTCCGGTGCTGGTTGCTCATGGGTGGAACGTTGACTATTCGGCACTGCCGGTTCGCCGGCTCGATCTAGTACGACCTCTTCGGGGGTATGGAACGGTGGGTCGGGGGTGGTGGTGTCGGGCACGCTGTTGGGTCCTGAGGGAATGCCGTTGGTGTTCCTTCGTGTTATCGGGACCTGTCGGATCATGCTTTCGGGTGTGGTTTGTGGGTGACCGGTCGTGGCTTGAGAACTGAACAGTGGACGCGAGCATCTGTGGCCAATTTACTAAGGGCGCACGGTGGATGCCTTGGCACCAGGAACCGATGAAGGACGTGGGAGGCCACGATAGGCCCCGGGGAGCTGTCAACCAAGCTTTGATCCGGGGGTGTCCGAATGGGGAAACCCGGCAGTCGTCATGGGCTGTCACCCGCTGCTGAACTCATAGGCAGTGTGGAGGGAACGCGGGGAAGTGAAACATCTCAGTACCCGCAGGAAGAGAAAACAACCGTGATTCCGGGAGTAGTGGCGAGCGAAACCGGATGAGGCCAAACCGTTGGCGTGTGATACCCGGCAGGGGTTGCGTCAGCGGGGTTGTGGGAGTTTCCTTGATCGGTCTGCCGGCCGGTCGGAGAGTCAGAAACCGTATGTGTAGGCGAAGGGCATGCGAAAGGCCCGGCGTAGAGGGTAAGACCCCGTAGCTGAAATGTGTACGGCTCTCTTGGAGATCACCCAAGTAGCACAGGGCCCGAGAAATCCTGTGTGAATCTGGCGGGACCACCCGTTAAGCCTAAATATTCCCTGGTGACCGATAGCGGATAGTACCGTGAGGGAATGGTGAAAAGTACCGCGGGAGCGGAGTGAAATAGTACCTGAAACCGTGTGCCTACAAGCCGTGGGAGCGTCGCAGTGTGTGCTTGCATGCACTGTCGTGACTGCGTGCCTTTTGAAGAATGAGCCTGCGAGTTTGCGGTGTGTTGCGAGGTTAACCCGTGTGGGGGAGCCGTAGCGAAAGCGAGTCCGAATAGGGCGTTTCAGTAGCACGCTCAAGACCCGAAGCGGAGTGATCTAGCCATGGGCAGGTTGAAGCGCGGGTAAGACCGTGTGGAGGACCGAACCCACCAGGGTTGAAAACCTGGGGGATGACCTGTGGTTAGGGGTGAAAGGCCAATCAAACTCCGTGATAGCTGGTTCTCCCCGAAATGCATTTAGGTGCAGCGTCGTGTGTTTCTTGCCGGAGGTAGAGCACTGGATAGGCGATGGGCCCTACCGGGTTACTGACCTTAGCCAAACTCCGAATGCCGGTAAGTGAGAGCGCGGCAGTGAGACTGTGGGGGATAAGCTCCATGGTCGAGAGGGAAACAGCCCAGAGCATCGACTAAGGCCCCTAAGCGTATGCTAAGTGGGAAAGGATGTGGAGTCGCAGAGACAACCAGGAGGTTGGCTTAGAAGCAGCCACCCTTGAAAGAGTGCGTAATAGCTCACTGGTCTAGTGATTCTGCGCCGACAATGTAGCGGGGCTCAAGTATACCGCCGAAGTCGTGTCATTGCAGCATTACCCCCAACGGGGGCTGTGATGGGTAGGGGAGCGTCGTGTGCCGGGTGAAGCCGCACTGGAAGGTAGTGGTGGACGGTTCACGAGTGAGAATGCAGGCATGAGTAGCGATTCAAACGTGGGAAACGTTTGCGCCGATTGACTAAGGGTTCCTGGGTCAAGCTGATCTGCCCAGGGTAAGTCGGGACCTAAGGCGAGGCCGACAGGCGTAGTCGATGGACAACCGGTTGATATTCCGGTACCCGCTATGAAGCGCCCAGTATCGAATCCTCTGATGCTAAGGCCGTGAAGCCGCCCTTGATCTCTTCGGAGTGATGGGGAGTGGTGGAGCCGCTGATCCGAGGGGGTAGTAGGTAAGTGATGGGGTGACGCAGGAAGGTAGTCCAGCCCGGGCGGTGGTTGTCCCGGGGTAAGGGTGTAGCCCGGACGGTAGGTAAATCCGTCGTCCATGCAGGGTGAGACCTGATGCCGAGCCGATTGTGGTGAAGTGGATGATCCTATGCTGTCGAGAAAAGCCTCTAGCGAGTTTCATGGCGGCCCGTACCCTAAACCGACTCAGGTGGTCAGGTAGAGAATACCGAGGCGTTCGGGTGAACTATGGTTAAGGAACTCGGCAAAATGCCCCCGTAACTTCGGGAGAAGGGGGGCCATTCCTGGTGATGGGCCTTGCGCTCTGAGCTGGGGGTGGCCGCAGAGACCAGCGAGAAGCGACTGTTTACTAAAAACACAGGTCCGTGCGAAGCCGTAAGGCGATGTATACGGACTGACGCCTGCCCGGTGCTGGAACGTTAAGGGGACCGGTTAGTCACATTTCGGTGTGGCGAAGCTGAGAACTTAAGCGCCAGTAAACGGCGGTGGTAACTATAACCATCCTAAGGTAGCGAAATTCCTTGTCGGGTAAGTTCCGACCTGCACGAATGGCGTAACGACTTCTCGACTGTCTCAACCATAGGCCCGGTGAAATTGCACTACGAGTAAAGATGCTCGTTTCGCGCAGCAGGACGGAAAGACCCCGGGACCTTTACTATAGCTTGATATTGGTGTTCGGTTCGGCTTGTGTAGGATAGGTGGGAGACTGTGAGACCATGGCGCCAGCCGTGGTGGAGTCGCTGTTGAAATACCACTCTGGTCGTGCTGGATGTCTAACCTCGGTCCGTGATCCGGATCAGGGACAGTGTCTGGTGGGTAGTTTAACTGGGGCGGTTGCCTCCTAAAGGGTAACGGAGGCGCCCAAAGGTTCCCTCAGCCTGGTTGGCAATCAGGTGGTGAGTGTAAGTGCACAAGGGAGCTTGACTGTGAGACTGACGGGTCGAGCAGGTACGAAAGTAGGGACTAGTGATCCGGCGGTGGCTTGTGGAAGCGCCGTCGCTCAACGGATAAAAGGTACCCCGGGGATAACAGGCTGATCTTCCCCAAGAGTCCATATCGACGGGATGGTTTGGCACCTCGATGTCGGCTCGTCGCATCCTGGGGCTGGAGTCGGTCCCAAGGGTTGGGCTGTTCGCCCATTAAAGCGGTACGCGAGCTGGGTTTAGAACGTCGTGAGACAGTTCGGTCCCTATCCGCTGCGCGCGTTGGAGTCTTGAGAAGGGCTGTCCCTAGTACGAGAGGACCGGGACGGACGGACCTCTGGTGTGCCAGTTGTTCTGCCAAGGGCATGGCTGGTTGGCTACGTTCGGGAGGGATAACCGCTGAAAGCATCTAAGCGGGAAGCCTGCTTCGAGATGAGGACTCCCACCCCCTTGAGGGGGTAAGGCTCCCAGTAGACGACTGGGTTGATAGGCCGGATGTGGAAGCACCGTGAGGTGTGGAGCTGACCGGTACTAATAGGCCGAGGGATTGTCCATGTATGCTCGCGTCCACTGTTTGGTTCCCGGGTTGCGAAAGGTCGCACCGGTGAACTGGTTAATTGAAGATCGTGCTGGTTCCTGGAGCCTTGTCGACGCCCCTGTGTGATGGGGGTGGCCCGATAGAGTTTCGGTGGTCATAGCGAGAGGGAAACGCCCGGTTACATTCCGAACCCGGAAGCTAAGCCTTTCAGCGCCGATGGTACTGCAGGGGGGACCCTGTGGGAGAGTAGGACGCCGCCGAACAATCATTCAGCGTCAGCCCCCGTACTTCTGAAGTACGGGGGCTGACGCTTTTTTGCGTTCACCCACCAGGTACCGTGAGGCCGTGCAGTACGACCTGGTCATTTTCGACAACGACGGTGTGCTCGTGGACAGCGAGCCCATCTCCAACCGCATCCTCGCCGAGTACCTGACCGAGGTCGGGCACCCCACCAGCTACGAGGACTCGATCCGCGACTACATGGGTGCGGCCGTCCACCGTATCCACGACACCGTGCGTGAACGCTCCGGCGAGCAGCTGCCGGCCGGCTTCGACGACACCTTCCACGCGCGGGTCTTCGCTGCGTTCGAGCGGGAGCTGACGCCCGTGCCCGGGGCGGCCGCGGTGCTGGACCGGCTGGCGGCGGCCGGGGTGCCGTACTGCCTGGCCTCGTCGGGCAGCCACGAGCGGATCAGGGTGGCGCTGCGGAAGACCGGGCTCTACGACCGGTTCGGCGAGGACCGGATCTTCTCGGCCCAGGACGTCGGCCGTGGCAAGCCGGCCCCCGACCTCTTCCTGCACGCCGCCGAGAGCCTGGGCGTGGCGCCGGCCCGGTGTGCCGTCGTGGAGGACAGCCTGCTCGGCGTCCAGGCCGGCACCGCGGCCGGTATGACGGTGTTCGGGTTCACCGCGATGACCCCTGCCGCCAAACTCGCCGACGCGGAGGCCGTGTTCGCCACCATGGCCGAGCTCCCCGAGCTGCTCGGCCTCCAGGACCGGTAACCCCGACCCACGGGAAGCGGCTGCTGTCAGGTGCCGTCGGGGGGCTACTCATCCGTAGCCTCCGCCCCTACCCTCCTCGCTTATGGAGGCAGCCCGCCCGCCGGCTCTGCGGTACGGCCGTGCCGCCCTGGGCGTGAGCTTCTTCGCCCAGGGCGCGCTCTTCGCCCTGCTGGTCACCCGTATCCCGGCGATCCAGGACCGCTACGGCATCGGTGACGGCCTGCTCCCGGTCTTCCTCGCGGCCGTACCGGTGCTGGCCGGCGTCGGCAGCGCGGTGACCGAGCAACTGGTGCGACGGGTCCGGCCCACGGTCGTGCTGCGCTGGGTGCAGCCCGCGGTGGCACTGGTGCTGGCCGGCCTCGGCGCCGGGGACCGGCTGTGGGCGGCGGCGGTGGCACTGGCCCTGTTCGGGGTGTGCGTCGGCGGCCTGGACGCGTCGATGAACATGCTCGGCGTGAGCCTCCAACGGGAGTACGGGCAGAGCATCATGCTCGGCTTCCACGCGGTCTACAGCCTCGGCGGGATCGTCGGCGCCTCGCTGGCGTGGACGGACGCGCACTGGCACATCTCGCTGCTGGCGCTCTACGGCCCGTTCGCACTGGTGACGGCCCCGATGACGCTCGCGGCGAGCCACTGGTACCGGGACGCGGACCGTGCCGACGACCCTGCCGACCGCGTCGCCGCGTCCGGCTCCTCCGGCTCCTCCGGCCCCTCCGGCCCCTCCGGCGCTGAGGGATCGGGACGGCCCGCGGCCGCCCCGCAGGTGGTGATGCGGCTGCTTCTGCCGCTGTGCCTCGTCATGGCGTTCGCGTACATCGGCGACTCGACCGTCTCCAACTGGAGCGCCAAGTACCTCCAGGACACCCTGCACAGCTCCGACCAGCTCTCCACGGTGCCGTACGCGGTGTACATGGTGATGACGCTGGTGGGCCGCTCGGTGGGCGACGGCGGGGTGCGGCGGTTCGGGGCGGTGCCGGTGGTGCGGCTGGGCACGGTCGTGGCCATGGCCGGGTTCGCGGTGGTGGCGGCGGCGCCCGGGCCGTGGGTAGGGATGCTCGGCTTCACCCTGCTGGGCCTGGGGCTCAGCGTGATCGTGCCGCAGACCTTCGCGGCGGCCGGACGCATGTTCCCCGACGCCTCCGACGCGGCGGTCGCGCGGCTGAACATCTTCAACTACGTCGGGTTCCTGGTCGGATCACCGCTGGTGGGAGCGGTGGGCGACGCCTGGAGCTACCGGGGTGCGATGGTGCTGCCGATGGTCCTGGTGGGAGCGGCGCTGCTGTACGCGCGCTCCTTCGCGCCGGGTGCGGACGGGTACGGTGTCGGCCATGAGCGGCCGCACGCAGTTGATGTGGGATGAGCAGGTCACGACGTACGACTTCGGGCCGGGCCACCCGATGGACCCGGTGCGGTTGCGGCTGACCCGGAGCCTGGTGCGGGCGTTCGGCCTGGACGGGGCGCTGCGGCTGGTGGCGGCGCCGGCGGCCGGCGACTCGACGCTGGAGCTGGTGCACCGGCCGGAGTACGTGGCGGCGGTACGGCGGGCGTCGGCCGATCCGGCGGCCGCCGTCGACCTGGCGGAGTTCGGCCTCGGCACGGAGGACAACCCGGCCTTCCCCGGGATGCACGAGGCGTCGGCGCTGATCGCGGGGCAGTCGGTGGCGGCGGCCGAGGCGGTGTGGCGGGGTGAGGCGCTGCACGCGGTGAACTTCAGCGGCGGGCTGCACCACGCGATGCCGGGCCGGGCGGCGGGGTTCTGCGTCTACAACGACGCGGCGCTGGCGGTGGCGCGGCTGCTGGAGCTCGGTGTGCAGCGGGTGGCGTACGTGGACGTCGACGTGCACCACGGGGACGGGGTGCAGGCGGCGTTCTGGGACGACCCGAGGGTGCTGACGGTGTCGCTGCACGAGAGCCCGCGCACGCTCTTCCCGCAGACCGGCTGGCCGGAGGAGACGGGCGGCCCTGAGGCGGAGGGCGGCGCGGCGAACGTGGCACTGCCGGCCGGGACGGGGGACGCCGGGTGGCTGCGGGCCTTCCACGCGGTGGTGCCGGAGCTGGTGGCGGCGTTCCGGCCGCAGGTGCTGGTCTCGCAGCACGGCGCGGACACGCACGTGGAGGACCCGCTGGCGCATCTGGCGGTGTCGCTCGACGCGCAGCGGCTGGCCGCCGAGGCCTGCCACGCGCTGGCGCACGAGCACGCGGAGGGCCGCTGGGTGGCGCTGGGCGGCGGCGGCTACGCGGTGGTGGACGTGGTGCCCCGCACCTGGACGCACCTCGTGGGGATCGCGGCGGGGGTGCCGGTGGCGCCGGAGGCACGGGTGCCGGGGGAGTGGCGTGAGGAGGTCTACGCGCTGACCCGGCAGCAGGGGCCGCTGCGGATGACGGACGGGCTGCGGCCGCGCTGGGAGGACTTCGAGGACGGCGGCTACGACCCGGCCTCGCGCCTGGACCAGGCGATCCTGGCCACCAGGCGGTCGGTGTTCCCGCTGCACGGGCTGCTGCCGTAGGGCGCGCGCCGCAGGGACGTGCCGCCGCAAAGCACCCCCTCCGCAGGGCGCGGGAGGGCTGTGGGGCCTCGTACGGCCTTCTCGGGGCCCGTGGTGCCGCGTCGTCGTCGGCGGTGGCGCGGTGGCGCTGGGCTCCGTGGTGCTGTCGGCGGTGGCGCTGGGCGGGCCGCGGTTCGGCGTCGCTCCCCCGAGCGGGGGTGGCGGGCCGCCACGGAGGGGTGATTCCGGGGGTTGGCCGTGCGCGGGGCGGGCCGGCGCGGGCAGGATCGGCGGCGTGGTGAGTGTGGGCGCGCTGCGCGCGCATCTGGTGGCGTCGGGCCTGGCCGGCGCGGTGCCGAGGGCGCGGGAGGAGAGCCTCGCGGCGTATCGGCTGTTCGCGGCCCGGGACCCGAGGCAGATGTACGGGCTGGACCCGGCCGGGGAGTGGGACGCGGACGAGCTGCTGCGGCTGATGGCCGACCGGTGCGGGGTGTCGGCGGACCCGCTGCGGCGCTCGGGCGCGGACGAGATCGACCCGGATCGTACGCTCGCGGCGCTGGAGTCCTTCGCGGAGCGGTTGGCGCGGGCCGCGCACGACCGCGCGCCGGTGCTTTTGGGCACAGGACATCCACACCGCCTCCTCGGCTTCTACGCAACTTTGGCCGCCGCGCTGTCGGCGGCGGGGTGCTCTGTGCTCACCCCGGCCTACGGTCGCTGCATGCGGATGTCCACGCAGTTCGGCGTACGGCCGCACCGCCTCGGCTACGTCGGCGGGGTCGCCCTGGCGCGCGGGGACGGCGCGGAGCGGGGCGCGCACACCCACTCGGCGCTGCCGGTGCGGGCCGCCCTGGCGGCGGCGGCCGAGCAGGCCGGACGGCTGCCGCAGCTGGTCGTCGGCGATCACGGATTCGCCTGCGGAGCTGCGCAGTTGGGCATCGAGGCGATTGCCCTGGCGGACACCGACGACCCCGCGGTGTTCGTCGCGGAGGCGGAGGGAAGAGTGTCCGTGGCGGTACCGGTGCACGACGGCGCGACCTCGGACGCGTACCGTCCGGTGACGCGTTATGTGCTCCAGCGGGCCTGGCTCGCACAGTAGCGGACGTGAGTCAACCCTTCGCAACTCCTCTTCCCCACTTGCATCATCCGCCCCTAATCTGTGGGGGAGCGCACATGCCAGTCTCGTTGTCGCCGGAGGGGAAGCCGGTGGCCGTCATGTGCGGAAGGTTCAGGTGTGTCATGGCTGTAACTGAAAGCCGACCTCTCAACGAGGTCGTTTTCCTCACCGTCGCCGAAGTTGCGGCGGTCATGCGGGTGTCGAAGATGACCGTGTACCGCCTGGTGCACAGCGGCCACCTTCCGGCGATCCGGGTGGGGCGGTCCTTCCGGGTTCCGGAGCAGGCCGTGCACGACTACCTGCGGGAGTCCTATGTGGGGGTGGAATCTGCCTGAGCTGTGCCGGACGGTCCGGTAACGGGCCGGTGACCGACCGAGTGGGCCTCGGTTCACACTCGTCCCCCGAGGGCGGGTAGGCTAGGCCGACGTAGGTCGTGTGGGCTCGGACGCCCCGCACCGAGTGAAACCGAAGCGAGGGTTGTCGTGGGCTCTGTCATCAAGAAGCGGCGCAAGCGTATGGCGAAGAAGAAGCACCGCAAGCTGCTGAAGCGGACGCGTGTTCAGCGCCGTAACAAGAAGTAGTAGGCGGTAGCGCCGCTCTGCTGCCCCCCTCCTCCGCCCTTCCGGGCGGCTGGAGGGGGGCAGTGGCGTTTCCGGGGTTCCGCGGCTGGGCTGTGGCTGTTCCGCGGCTGTTCCGCGGCTGTTCTGCGGGCGGAACGGGGTGGTGCTGGGCCCGGGGCGGAACGGAGGCTGAAGGGAGACGCAACGGAGGCGCGACGGGGTGGCCTGGGGGCGCGTCGGAGCGTGTCGGGGGTGTTGCGGGGCGCGTTTCGGCGCCGCTCGCGCGGGCGGGCGGGGGTACGGTGGCTTGAGTCCCGGCATCGATCGCCCCAGGAAGGCTGAACGTGGGCAAGGTGGTGTTGGTCACGGGGGCGGCGCGGCAGCTCGGCGGCCGGTTCGTCCGCCGGGTGCAGCGGGTGCCCGAGGTGTCGCGGGTGATCGCCGTGGACGTGGAGCCGCCGGAGCACGATCTGGGGGACGCCGAGTTCGTCCGGGCCGACATCCGGCAGCCGGTGATCGGCAAGGTGCTGGCGCGCGCCGGGGTGGACACGGTGGTCCACCTGGACGTCAGCGGGACACCGCTGGGGTCCGGCGGGCGCACGCAGGCCAAGGAGACCAACGTCATCGGCACCATGCAGCTGCTGGGCGCGTGCCAGAAGGCGCCGTCGGTCGGCCGGCTGGTGGTGAAGTCCACGACGAGCGTGTACGGGTCGGCGCCGCGCGACCCGGCGGTGTTCACGGAGACCACGCCGGTCAAGTCGCTGCCCAGCGGCGGCTTCGCGAAGGACGCGGTCGAGGTCGAGGGCTACGTGCGCGGGTTCGCCCGGCGCCGGCCCGACGTGGCCGTGGCGGTGCTGCGGTTCGCCAACATCCTCGGGCCGAACGCGGACACGCCGCTGGCCGAGTACTTCGACCTGCCGGTGCTGCCGACGGTCCTGGGCTACGACCCGCGCCTCCAGTTCGTCCACGAGGACGACGTGGTCGAGGTGCTGCTGGTGGCGGCGACCGAGCCGCGGCGCGGCACGCTCAACAGCGGCACGTTCAACGTGGCCGGTGACGGTGTGCTGCTGCTGTCCCAGACGGCGCGCCGGCTGGGCCGTCCGACGGTGCCGGTGCTGCTGCCGGCGGTGACGTGGGTGGGGCGGATGCTCCGGACGGCCGGGCTGACGGACTTCTCCGCCGAGCAGATCCGGCTGCTCACCCACGGCCGGGTGGTCGACACCGCGCAGATGCGGGAGGTGCTGGGCTTCACCCCCGCGTACACCACGGCGGAGACCTTCCACGACTTCGCCCGCAGCCGCGGGCCGGGCCTCATGCCGCCGGAGCGCGTCGCGGGTGTCGTGGACGCGGCGGCCGCCCGGGTCGCGGACGTCGCCGACGCGGCGGCCGCCCGCGCGCAGCGCAAGGAGCAGATGTCATGACGGACGCGAAGGTCATCCCGTTCGGGGAGGACCCGCGCCGGCGCGCCGGCCGGTCGCGGGCGCGGTCACGGGCGCAGCAGCGCCGTCAGCCGCCGTCGGCCCAGCCGGGCGGGGCTCAGGCCCCGGCCACGGCGGAGGACGCGGGGGCCGGGGCGGCTTCCTCGGCGGCTTCCGGGCCGCTGGGTGCTGTGCCGGCGGCGGAGGCGGGGCAGGCGGGTGCTCAGGGCGCTCAGGGCACCGGTGGGGCCATCCCGGCGCAGGCGGGCGCGCGGCCCGAGGAGCGGCCCGGGGAGGCGCCCGAGCAGCAGCCCGAGGAGCGGTCTCTGGGGGCCGCGGAGGGTGCCGAGGGCGCGGAGGGCGTGGAGGGCACCTCAGCGCCGCTGGGAGGCCCGGAGGGCGCCACGGGTGCGGAGAGCGCCACGCGGGGTGGTGAGGCGGGCGCCACGGGCGCTTCGGCCGACGCTCCCGCGCCGGACCCGTCGTCCGGCACCGCCCCCGGGCGGCCCACGGAGGCGGCGGACGGGCTCACGGCCGCGCTGGGCGCGGTCGCCGACCGGCTGCTGGGCGGCTCCTGGGAGCGCCGCGCCGCGTCGGGGCTCGCGTTCCTGCGGCGCCGGCTCACCGGCGACTACGAGGTGGACGAGTTCGGCTTCGACGCCGAGCTGACCGACCAGGTGCTGATGTCCCTGCTGCGCCCGATGTACGAGGGGTACTTCCGGGTCGAGGTCAGGGGCATCGAGAACATCCCGTCCGAGGGCGGGGCGCTGGTGGTGTCCAACCACTCCGGCACGCTGCCGATCGATGCCCTGATGACGCAGGTGGCCGTCCACGACCACCACCCGGCCGGCCGCCATCTGCGGCTGCTCGCCGCCGACCTGGTCTTCGTGCTGCCGCTGGTCAGCGAGCTGGCCCGGAAGGCCGGCCACACCCTGGCCTGCGCGGAGGACGCCCAACTGCTGCTGGAGCGCGGCGAGGTGGTCGGCGTCATGCCGGAGGGCTTCAAGGGCATCGGGAAGCCGTTCTCCGAGCGCTACAAGCTCCAGCGGTTCGGACGCGGCGGGTTCGTGGCGACCGCGCTGCGGACGGGCGTGCCGATCGTGCCGTGCTCCGTGGTGGGCGCCGAGGAGACCTACCCGATGCTCGGCAACTCCCGCACCATGGCCCGCCTGCTGGGCATCCCGTACTTCCCGCTGACGCCGACCTTCCCCTGGCTCGGCCCGCTCGGCCTGATCCCGCTGCCCACGAAGTGGACCATCCAGTTCGGCGAGCCGATCCCCACGGACGGCTACGCGCCGGAGGCCGCGGACGACCCGATGCTCGTCTTCAACCTCACCGACCAGGTCCGCGAGACGATCCAGCACTCCCTGTACGAACTGCTCGTCGAGCGGCGCTCGGTGTTCTTCTGACGCCCCGCCCAGCGATGTGCCATCGGCGAGCCCCCCGCTGCGCCATGCTGGTCCCCTCACCCGATGTCCCCGCAGCCGAGCCCGAGGGAAGGGCGACCCGACGTGAGCAGTTCGCCCGAAATGCCGGAATCTCAACTAGTAAGTAAAAACCGCTCCGTGCGCCCCTAAAACCCCAGGTCACTTCCCCTGCTCCCCGCGCACGCGGGGATGGTCCCTCTCGTCGGGGCCAGCCATCCACCTGCTTCACCTGCTCCCCGCGCACGCGGGGATGGTCCCGTCGAGGCCGGAGAGGACATCCGGAACCTGTGCTGCTCCCCGCGCACGCGGGGATGGTCCCCCTAGGCGAGGGTGTCCCGCCTGGCGACGCGGCTGCTCCCCGCGCACGCGGGGATGGTCCCGCGTGGCGCGCCGTCCAACGCTGCAAGGAAGCCTGCTCCCCGCGCACGCGGGGATGGTCCCCTGAGGGTGCTCGAAGCGGCGATGCTCGGCATCCTGCTCCCCGCGCACGCGGGGATGGTCCCGCCCTGACCAAGCTCACGACGACCCACATGGGCTGCTCCCCGCGCACGCGGGGATGGTCCCGGCGAGCCTGGCCCTGATCCACGATCACTACGCTGCTCCCCGCGCACGCGGGGATGGTCCCGAGGTGGGCGCGCTCGCGGTAGGCGGCATCAACTGCTCCCCGCGCACGCGGGGATGGTCCCGAAGGCGCAGAAGGCCGCGATGAGGGCCCCGCCTGCTCCCCGCGCACGCGGGGATGGTCCCCCGCACGACGGGATCGCCGTGGCGCTGCCGGGCTGCTCCCCGCGCACGCGGGGATGGTCCCGTGGAGTACACCAGCCGGCCGCCGTCTCGCCCCTGCTCCTCGCGCACGCGGGGATGGTCCCCCTATCCCGCAGCACGGGCCCGTGCTGGCCCTCTGCTCCCCGCGCACGCGGGGATGGTCCCGGCGCGTACCTGCTGGACCTTCTCTGCACCAACGGGAGCGGCGGCCAGCAGGCTCTATGTGGTGGGCGTGGGCGTAGGCGCGTGGATTTCCAGGACGACAGCCGTTCCGGCGACGGTCCGGTCTTCATGCATGGCGATCGTTTGGCCGGGCTGAAGGTGACGCCACTGCGAGGGGTCGAGGGGTGCGAGTCGTACCGAGGATCGCTCGCCGGGCCCCAGGAAGGGCGTGAACTCCACCCAGAGCGCGGCGATGTTGAGGGTCGGTTCGCCGGTTGGGGTTCGGTTTCCGATGTTCCACATCGGTCGCAGGACGCCGGTTCCGGAGAAGGGCGTTTGCCTGCGGCTCTCGCTGGCCGGTCGGAGGGCGAGGTCGGCTCGGATGATGCCGTTGCGGGTTTCGTAGCAGCGCCAGTGGCACCAGGCCGCGCTCTTCTCCAACCGCATCTGCTCGGCCGCCGTGGCCAGGGTCTCCCAGAAGTTGGGCGGGAGCGGGTGGATGTCGCCGAGTTCCTCCAGGAGCCCGAGGGCCACTTCCCACTCGTCGTGGGTGAGGTAGTCCCAGACCTCGTTGATCGTGATGTCGTTCTCGGTGGCGATCTCTTCGGGGACCAGCAGGGAGGCGGTCTCCAGCAGCTTGGGGACGTCCATGTCCTGATTCTGGACCACAGCGTCCTGGCTACGGCTGGGGGCGCTCGGTGATGACGTTCGAGCAGCTCGCGACGCTGGCGACGTTCGGCTCGACTTGGGCCGTGCTGGCGGTCGGTCACAACGTCGCGGACCACGTCTTCGGCCAGAGTGATCACCAGGCGGCGAACAAGGGGGCGCCGACGGCGGAGGATGTCGCTGCCGGTGCGAGTCCGCGCCGGGGTTGGGCCGCGTGTCTGGCCCACGTCGGCCAGTACCACCTGGTCATGGCCGCGCTTCTTGCCCTGGTGTGGCTGTTCATCCCGCTGCCGCTGCCGCTGCCGCTGCCGCTGTCCGTGACGGGGCTGACCGCCGGGTTCATGTGGTCGGCGGCCACCCATGCGGTGCTGGACCGGCGTTGGCCGGTGCGCTGGCTGTTGCAGCACACCGGCTCGCCGGCCTTCGCCGAGCTGAGGGCGGCCGGGCTCAACGGGATGTACTTGGCCGATCAGGCCCTGCACTCCGGGGCCCTGCTCGTCTCTGCGCTCCTGATCACCCGGCCCGCGTCCGAAGTGCAGGTGGAAGGCGTAGAACCCGTGCACCACCGAGAGGCCGTGCGCGGTGGTCGCCGGCGCGTATCCGGCCGAGAGGACCCGCTTGCCGGTCGTCGGGTTCACCGACCCCGGCGGGTGACCGCCCTCGCGGTGGCGCTGCCGCTGCGGGTTCCGGGCCGACCTCAACCAGCCGACCATCGCCGCGGCCTCGGCCTCGGTGGCCTGTTCCCACCCGACGTCGACCGTCCACAGTACCCGGAACCAGCGCAGCAGATCGAAGGCGTAGCTCCGACATGTCAACGGACTCACATCCCCGAGCAACCGATCCCGCAGATACGCGCTGACCGGCTCGACCTCCCGACCCGCAGCGTCCACTACCACCCACGGCAACGACACCGACGCACCCGCGACCACCGCCCCGACGCCTGTCAGCCGTACTCGACCATCCATCAGATCCCGATGAACACGGGAGACCTCATGCGACAACGACATGCCCAGATGCTCCAGAACCGGCGCCACCGAGTCGAGCCGGTCTCCGAGTCAGTGCAGTCAACTGACCAGGCGTGGCACCACTGCTCCCCGCGCACGCGGGGATGGTCCCTTCCGAGCCACGCGGGCGCTCTCGGGCCGGCGCTGCTCCCCGCGTGCGCGGGGATGTCCCTCACGCTCGCGTGGGAGGTTGTCCGTTGTGCGCTGCTTGCCGTGTTGGCGGGTCGCGCGCAGACCATGCGGTTGCGCGCGACCTGCCCGCAAGCGGTGACGGGCCCGTAGCAGGGAGGTGAAGGCCGAGGCCAAGGGCTCATCGAGGGCCTGGTGGTAGCCCGGACTACCGGGAGCCGGCCGTAGGAAGCGACGTGTAGAAGGACTCCTCCAGGTAGGCGACCCCGTGCGGCTGGTAGGGCTCCTCCAGGTAGGCGGCCTCGGCGTCGTCGAGTTCGACGTCCACCGCGGCGATCGCGTCGGCCAGCTGGGCCGGCTTGGTGACCCCGACGATGGGCGAGGTGACCGCCGGGTTGCGCATGACCCAGGCCAGGGCGACCTGGGCCGGGGACAGGCCCCGCTTGCCCGCGATCTCGTGGACGCGCTCGGCCACCGCCTGGTCCTCGTCGCGGTAGAGGATCTTGCCGCCCGGGTCGGTCCCGGCCCGCGCCGTGGCGGTGTCCTGGACCCGCGTCAGCCTGCCCCGCGCCAGGGGGCTCCACGGGATCACGCCGATGCCCTGGTCGGCGCAGAGGGGGAGCATCTCCCGCTCTGCTTCCCGGTGGATGAGGTTGTAGTGGTCCTGCATCGACACGAACCGGGTCCAGCCGTTCAGGTCGGCCAGGTACAGGGCCTTGGCGAACTGCCAGGCGTACATGGAAGAGGCTCCGATGTAGCGGACCTTCCCGGACTTGACCGCGTCGTGCAGCGCTTCGAGGGTCTCCTCGATCGGAGTGTCGTAGTCCCAGCGGTGGATCTGGTACAGGTCGATGTAGTCGGTCCCCAGGCGCTTCAGGGAGGCGTCGAGCTCGGCGAAGATCGCCTTGCGGGACAGCCCGGCGCCGTTCGGGCCGGGGCGCATCCGCATCCAGACCTTGGTGGAGAGGACGACCTCCTCGCGCCGGGTGAAGTCCTTGATCGCCTGGCCGACGATCTCCTCGCTGCTTCCGGCGCTGTAACCGTTGGCCGTGTCGAGGAAGTTGACGCCGCCCTCAAGGGCCTGCTTGATGATGTCCCGGCTGGCGTCCGCGCCCAGCGACCAGGGCTCGCCGCCCCGGTCCGGTTCGCCGAAGCTCATGCAGCCGAGGGCGATGGCGGAGACCTGCAGTCCGGTTGTTCCGAGTTTGATGTACCGCATGCTGCGAACCTAGGAGTTGGAGCGCGCTCCAACGCAAATGTGCATACGGCGGAACTTCGCCCCGCGGCTGGGGGCTTGCGAGAGCGCCGGGCGTAGGCGGTCCCAAGCAGGCCGGCGGGGTGGGGCTCGGCGTGTGCCGGGCCCCACCCCGCCGGTGGGTGCGGGCCGGGGGTGGGGCCCGGGCCGCGGGTGGGTCAGCTGTTGTCCTCGTCGGAGGTCAGGCCGAGGCCGGGGAGGAGGCCGGGGAGGAGCGGGGGCAGCTCGACCGAGTGCTGCTCGGGGGTCGCGCTGGTGCTGGGGGTGCCGGGCTGGCTGGGGGTCGGCAGGGACGGGAGGAGACCGCTGTCGCCGCCGATCAGGCCGGAGGTGGCGCTGCTGGAGGCGGACGGGCTCGGGCTGCCGCTGGGCGTGGCCTGGCCTTCGGACGGGGTGCCGGTGGCCGACTGGGACGGGCTGCCGCCGGGGGACCTGGTGGAACGTCCCGGGGCGCCGGTGGCGGTGCCACGGCTGCCGGTGGAGCCGCTGTGGTCCTTCTGCGGCAGGGCCAGCGGAGCGACCTCTGCGTCTATGGCGTCGAAGACCGAGGAGACCTGCTCGGAGACGTCGGTGAGCTGGGTGGGCAGCTTCTGGCGCAGGTCGGCCCAGCCCTGGCGGTGGGACTGCGCGAAGTCGTTGAGGGTCTCCATCGGCTCCAGGGAGCCGTCCTTGCGGTAGGCGGCGCTGAGCAGCCGGTGGCCTTCGACGGCCTCCTGCTGCATGCCGTTGAGGGCCTTGCGGACCTCTCCGAGGGACTCCGGGTCCAGCTGGCCGCCGCGGCCGCGGTCCATCAGCCGACGGGCCTCCTGCATGCGGGTGCCGGCGAGGTCGAGGTAGACCTTGCCGCGGGAGGAGTCGGAGCCGGCCATGTCCAGCTTCAGGTCCTCCATGCCGCGCTTGAGGCCGTAGAGGCTGTCGCCGGGCAGGGCGTTGGTGCTGGCGGCGGCGACCCCGCCGAAGGCGCCCGCGGCCACGCCCATGGTCAGGCCGCCCACCGCGAGCCGCCGGGTGAGCCGGGAGCGGGGCGTGAGGCGGCGCAGGCCGACGACCGGGCTGCCGCCGCGCTGCTCGGGCACCCGGGTGGTGGCGCGGAAGCTGCCGTCCGCGATGGCCTGCTCCATGGCGGCGATCAGCTGGGCGCGCTGGACCGCTTTGTGCTCGGGGTCCATGACCGGGCGGGGCCGGCCGCTGATGGCGCCGGCGAGGGCCACCATGGCGGCCTGCTCGGGGGCGGCGTGCCGGTCGGCGGCGTGGGAGGGGCCGGGATGGCCGGCGGCGGAGCCGACCCCGGAGCCGGGACTCCCGGTGTGTCCGGTACTCCCGGTGCTTCCGGCGTCAGTGCCGTCCGGGCTGTCGGTCCCGCTGGCAAAAGCGTCCGCGATCTCCCCGTGGACGCCGCCGTCGAGCCCGGCGTCCTCGATCGCCAGGGCGAAGGAGTTCGCCCGGCGGTGTGCCGTCGCCTGTCCGATCACCGGCGGCACCTCCTCTCGTCATCCACACTCGACTCCCCGTGCCGCCCCGAAGGTTGCCCAGCAGGTCCCCTTCCACCCGTCCGGGTGAAAGGGGGTGAGCGGCGCACGGCACAGAAGTGTCTGCACGTGATGCAACGAGTGGCGGGCCGGTTGGGTTACGCGGGTCTGATGATCGGGCAGCGCGCGCGCCACGGCCGGGTCACCTGGCGTCTTCCGGCAGCAGCCTGGCCAGGGTGCGGACGGCCCGGTACTGGAGTGTCTTGATGGCACCCTCGTTCTTGCCCATGACGCGGGCGGTCTCGGCGACCGACAGGCCCTGGAGGAAGCGCAGGGTGACGCACTCCTGCTGCTGCGGGTTGAGCTTGCGCACCGCCGTCAGCAGGGCCTCGTTGGAGAGCTGCTCCAGGACGGAGTCCTCGGGGCTGCGTTCGACCTCGTTGGCGTCGAGCATCTCCCCGGTGGTCACCTCAAGGCGGAACCGGCTCGACTTGAAGTGGTCGGCGACCAGGTTGCGGGCGATCGTGACCAGCCAGGCGCCGAAGTCGCGGCCCTGCCAGGTGAAGGTGCCGATCCGGCGCAGCGCCCGCAGGAACGTCTCGCTGGTCAGGTCCTCGGCCGTGGCGCGGGAGCAGACCCGGTAGTAGATGTACCGGTAGACGGTGTCGCTGTAGTGGTCGTAGAGCCGGCCGAACGCCTCCGTCTCGCCGCGCTGGGCGGCCTCCACCAGGTCCATCATCCGGCCGCTGTCGGTGTCCGAGGCGGGCCGGCGGGCGTGGGTTCCCCGCTCGGCGCCGGCCTGGGGGACCCGGGCGGGCTGCTGGCTGCCGCGGGAGCGTCTGCCGGTGGCGGTGCCGATTTCGGCCAGGGCATAGGCGGACCCGGGGACAGCGGGACCTGACGTGGCGAGGGCGGGCACGGCGTACGCGGGGACGGTGCGCGAGAGCTGGTCGGCGACCAGTGTGCGCAGCGCAGCCAGGCCGTAGGCGACAACCCCGTCGTGTGGGTACACGGGACTCCCAGAGGCAGAACTTCCATCACGTGCAGTACGGGACCGTTCACCCGTCGTGGCGACGTGTCGGTACCGGATTGCGTCTGAGGAGAATAACGCTTCGTACAGGCGACGCTACACCGAGTTGCGTAAATCGCCGTTTACGGCATTTCCTGTGCGGAATAAGGATCGCTCAATTATCGAACACACGGCTGGAGTTGACCGATTGGCGTCGTGAAATGGTCGTGCGCGGGGCGTGTTGTGCGCGTGGAGGCCGGGGCCCCGCCGGGCGCGCCGCGACGGGCCGGACGGGGCCGGACAAGGGGCCAGGGGTGGGCCAGGACGGGGGCCGAGCGGTCGGCGGCGGACGGCGGCGGACGGCGGCGGACGGCGGCGGACGGCGACGGGCGGCCGGGCGCGTGGACCTCGGCGGCCGGTGCGTTCACGGGCGGTCGGCGGGCCCACGGGCAGCCGGGCGGGTCGGTACGCGCGGTGCCGCCCGCCCCCACCCGCGCCCGGCCCGTACGCGAACCGCGTCCGCCCCGCGCCCCGGTCCGGATGCCGGGTCGGGCGCCGGGTCAGGTGTCGATCCAGGTGCCGGTCCAGGTCCCGGGTCGGGCGCCGTTCAGGCGGAGTTGCGGCGGCGGATGGCCAGTGCGGCCAGGACGCCGCCGGTGACCGCTCCGACGCCCACGGCGGCCGGGATGCCGACGCGGGCGGCCTTGCGGCCGGTGCGGTAGTCGCGCAGCCGCCAGCCCTCGGCCCGCGCGTGCCGGCGCAGCGCGGCGTCGGGGTTGATCGCGTAGGGGTGGCCGACCAGCGAGAGCATCGGGATGTCGTTGGCGGAGTCGCTGTAGGCGGCGCAGCGCGACAGGTCCAGGTCCTCCGCCATGGCGAGTGCCCGTACCGCCTCGGCCTTGGCCGGGCCGTGCAGCGGTTCGCCGACCAACCGCCCGGTGTAGACACCGTCCACGGACTCCGCGACGGTGCCGAGCGCGCCGGTCAGCCCGAGGCGGCGGGCGATGATCGCGGCGGTCTCGACGGGGGCGGCGGTCACCAGCCAGACCCGCTGGCCGGCGGCCAGGTGCGCCTGGGCCAGCGCGCGGGTGCCGGGCCAGATCTTGCCGGCCATGTACTCGTCGTAGATCTCCTCGCCGATCCCCGTCAGCTCCTCGACGCGGTGCCCCTTCACGATCGACAGCGCGCTGTCGCGGGCGTCGCGCATGTGCTCGGGGTCCTCGTTGCCGGCCATCCGGAAGTACGCCTGCTGCCAGGCGAACCGGAGCAGGTCGCGCTTGTCGAAGAACTTCCGCTTGTACAGGCCGCGTCCGAAGTGGAAGAGGGCGGCGCCCTGCATCACGGTGTTGTCGAGGTCGAAGAAGGCGGCGGCGCGCGGGTCGGCGGCGACCGGGAACTCGCCCGTGGCGTCGGCGCCGTGGAGACCCGCGGCGCTCTCCGCGGCCTCGGGCCCGGCGGGGCGCTCGCGGCCTTCGGGGCGCCGGGCCTGCTCGGCCTGCTCGGCGTGCGCGAGGTCCTCCGGGGCGTCGGCCCGGGCGCTGCTCCGGTCCGCTGCCAGCGCGGCCTCCGCGGCGGCCTCCCCGGCCAGCACGCTGCGCTCGGTCGGGGACTGCCTGCGAGGAGTGAGCCATCTCAGAGCGGCCATGTCTGCGAGCATAGCCACCGTGAGGGTCGAACCCGCTTCGAGCAGGACGCGGACGCGTGAACGGCAGGCACCGTGACGGTACGGGGACGGCCTCGGGAGGGGCCGCGGCGGCCCCGGTGCCTTCGGGCGCCGCCTGATCCCGGCCGATGGCATCCGATACGGTCCGACGCCGCCCGTTGGCGTCTAATGGCATGCATGGACACCTCGATGGACACCGCGTCGACCACCTCCGCGGGCGCGTCCGGCGCCCGGACCGTCACCCTCATCGGCAAGCCCGGCTGCCACCTGTGCGACGACGCGCGCACGGTGGTCACGAAGGTGGCCGCGGAGACCGGCGCGGCCGTGGCCGAACTCGACATCACCCAGGACACCGAGCTGTACGACCGGTACTGGGAGCAGATTCCGGTGGTCCTCGTCGACGGCGAGCAGCACACGTTCTGGCGGGTGGACGAGAAGCGGCTGCGCGCCGCCCTCACCGGCTGAGACCTTCCCGGGCCGCCCGGCCCGGCCCGGTCCCGCCCCGTTCCGTTTCGTCTCCGCCCCCCGCAGCCGTCCCCGCCGCCCCCGCCGCCACGTGCCGCCCCCGAACCGGCGGCCGGGCGGTCGCGCTGCCCGTGCTCTCCGCGCTCTCCCGCGCCTGCGGCTCCTGCGCCTCCCTGCCGGGCCTGCGGCTTCTGCGCCTCCTGTGCCTCCTGCGGCTTCTGGGATTTCCTGCGGCTCCCGAGCCGGCTGCTCACTCCCGCACCACCTGCGCCGCCTTCGGCGGGTTCGCTGCATTCGTTGCATTCGCCCACCATCAAGTACCATCGAGGGCGATTTGTCACCCGGGGGCGTGTGTGAGGAGAGTGGGCGCGTGCTACCCGGGCGGAGCCAGGCTGGGTACGGCTATGCCGTCGTGGACCTGGAGACGTCCGGATCGTCCTCGCGGCGGCACCGGGTGGTGGAGCTGGCGGTCGTGCTGCTCGACGCGCAGCTGCGTCCGGAGGGCGAGTTCGCGACGCTGGTCGACCCGCAGGGGCCGGTCGGCCCCACCCACATCCACGGCATCGAGCCCGGGCAGCTGGCCGGTGCGCCGCTCTTCTCCGGGATCGCCGTCTCCCTGCTGCGGCTGCTGGACGGCCGGGTCCTGGTGGGCCACAACGTCGGCTGCGACCGGGCGTTCCTGGTGGCCGAGTTCGCGCGGCTGGGCGTGGCGCTGCCGCCGGTGCCGGAGCTGTGCACGATGCGGTTGGCCGCCGGGGTCGGCGGCCAGCCCGCCGACGGCCTCTCCCTCGCCGCCTGCGCGGCCGCCGCCGGGCTGACCGACTGGAACCCGCACACCGCGCTCGGTGACGCCCGGGCCACCGCCGTCCTGCTCCGCCGCTACGCGCCGCGCGTGCCGGGGCTGTCCGAGCTGCTGACCGCCGCCGCCGCGCTGCGCGGGCCCGAGTTGCCCGGCCGGACCCATCCGGAACCGGACTCGGACTCGGACTCGGAACCGCACCCGCACCCGGGCGCGGGCCTGGAGGCGGACGTCACCGCGGACGTCGCCGCGGACGTCACCGCGAGCGTCGACGTGAACGCGCTGTGGGTGCGCCGCCCCCTCGTGTCCTCGGCTGCCAGGTCCGCGACCTCCGGCGCCGACGTCGACACGTCCGTCGACACGTCCGTCGACACGTTCGTCAACGCGTCCGTCAACGCACCCGCCGACCCCACCGTCAACGCCCCCGTCAACGCCCCCGCCGGCACGCGCACCGGAGCGCGTTCCGGGGCCTGCGGCGGTCCGCGCGCGTCCGCCTGCGGCGGCGTCCGCGCTGGTGGTGGCGGAAGTGGCCGCAACCAGGCCTTTGTTGGGCCGGCCGACTGCGCCGGGGGGAACGAACCGGAACGCGGAAGCGTGCCGGACGCCCGTAAGAGGCGCGCGTGATGCCCATCACTTCCGCCGGGCAAATCGGACACCATCTTTGTGCACGCGTTCACAAAGACATAGCCTGGCGTCCACGGGGCGGCTCCAAGGACCGTGGTCGCCCTCAGCCCAGCTCTACCCGCAGGAGCACCGTGGCAACTGGCCGATCACACAGACCGGCGACCCGTAGCCGAGGAATTCCCGAAGCCACCGTCGCCCGGCTTCCGCTGTACCTGCGGGCACTGACGGCGCTCTCCGAGCGCTCGGTGCCCACCGTCTCCTCCGAGGAGCTGGCGGCAGCCGCGGGGGTGAACTCCGCGAAGCTCCGCAAGGACTTCTCCTACCTCGGCTCCTACGGCACCCGAGGTGTCGGTTACGACGTGGAGTACCTCGTGTACCAGATCAGCCGGGAACTGGGGCTCACCCAGGACTGGCCGGTCGTCATCGTCGGTATCGGCAACCTGGGCGCCGCGCTGGCCAACTACGGCGGCTTCGCCTCGCGCGGCTTCCGCATCGCCGCGCTCCTGGACGCCGACACGGCGCTGGCCGGCCGCCTCGTGGCGGGCCTGCCGGTGCGGCACATCGACGAGCTGGAAGCGATCGTCCGGGACAACCACGTCTCGATCGGCGTGATCGCCACCCCCGCCGGTGCCGCGCAGGAGGTCACCGACCGGCTGGTCGCCGCCGGTGTCACCTCCATCCTCAACTTCGCGCCCACCGTCCTGTCGGTGCCCGACGGCGTGGACGTGCGCAAGGTCGACCTCTCCATCGAGCTCCAGATCCTTGCCTTCCACGAGCAGCGGAAGGCCGGCGAGGAGCGCCAGGACCCGGGCGGCGACGTGGCCGCCGTGATGCCGGCATGAGCCTTCTCGTCGTCGGGCTGAGCCACCGCACCGCCCCGGTGAGCGTGCTGGAGCGCGCCGCCGTGCCGGAGCCGGCCCGGGCCAAGCTGCTCCAGGCGGCGCTGGCCGCCGAGCCGGCCTCCGAGGCCGTGGTGCTGGCGACCTGCAACCGCATAGAGCTGTACGCCGACGTGGACAAGTTCCACGCGGGCGTCGCCGAACTGTCCACGCTGCTGGCCGAGTACGGCGGTTCGTCCCTGGAGGAGCTGACCCCGCACCTGTACGTCCACTACGAGGACCGCGCCGTGCACCATCTGCTGACGGTGGCGTGCGGGCTGGACTCGATGGTGGTCGGCGAGGGCCAGATCCTCGGGCAGATCAAGGACGCGCTGGCGCTCGGCCAGGAGCTGCACACCGCCGGGCGGCTGCTCAACGACCTCTTCCAGCAGGCCCTGCGGGTCGGCAAGCGGGCGCACTCGGAGACCGGCATCGACCGGGCCGGGCAGTCGCTGGTCACGTTCGGTCTCGACCAGTTCACTCCGGTGTCCGGCCCGCCGGCCGGCCGCCGCGCGCTGGTGGTGGGCGCCGGTTCCATGTCCTCGCTGGCCGCGGCGACGCTGGCCCGTGCCGGGGTGCGCGAGCTGGTCATCGCCAACCGGACGGTGGCGCGGGCCGAGCGGCTCGCCGCCTCACTGGCCGAACTGGGCGCCGACGCCCGCGCGATCACCATGGACGACGTCGCCAAGGAGCTTCCCGAGGCCGACCTGGTGGTGTCCTGCACGGGCGCCACCGGCCTGGTGCTCGGCGTCGAGGACGTGCGCGCCGCCGTGGCGCGCCGGGCGCAGCGCCGGCCGCGGACGCCGCTGGCGGTGCTGGACCTGGCGATGCCGCGCGACGTGGACGCGGAGGTGCACCAGCTCGCGGGCGTGCACTTCGTGGACATCGAGGCGCTGGCCGCGGCCTCCGCCGACGCGCCGATGGCCGCCGACGTGGACCGGGTGCGGGCGATCGTCACCGAGGAGGTGGCGGCGTTCGGCGCGGCCCAGCGGGCGGCCCGGATCACCCCCACCGTGGTGGCGCTGCGGGCGATGGCCGCCGATGTCGTGGCGGGCGAACTCGCCCGGCTCGACGGTAGGCTTCCGGACCTGGACGACAAGCAGCGCGCGGAGGTCACGCAGACCGTGCGGCGGGTCGTCGACAAGCTCCTGCACGCCCCCACCGTGCGGGTCAAGCAGCTGGCCGGCGAGCCCGGCGGGGCCGGGTACGCCGACGCGCTGCGGGAACTCTTCGACCTCGACCCGCAGGCGGTCGCCGCCGTCAGCCGGGCGGACTCCGCGGGCGCCACGCCGCCCGCAGCACAAGCGAATCGAGAGCGGGCATGACCACCCCCAGCCGAAACGACACCGCACGCGGGCCCCTGCGCCTGGGCACCCGCCGTAGCCAACTGGCCATGGCGCAGTCCGGGATGGTGGCCGAGATGGTGCGCGAGGTCACCGGGCGCGACGTCGAGCTGGTGGAGATCACCACGTTCGGCGACGTCTCCCGGGAGGCGCTGGCGCGGATCGGCGGCACCGGCGTGTTCGTCTCCGCGCTGCGCGACGCCCTGCTGGCCGGCGAGATCGACCTGGCCGTGCACAGCCTGAAGGACCTGCCGACGGCAGCCCCCGAGGGGCTGGTGCTGGCCGCGATCCCACCGCGGGCCGACCCGCGTGACGCCCTCGTGGCGCGCGACGGGCTGCGCTTCGCGGAGCTGCCGGCCGGTGCGAAGGTCGGCACCGGCTCGCCGCGCCGGATGGCGCAGCTGAACGCGTGGGCACGGGCACACGATCTGCACATCGAGACCGTGCCGATCCGTGGCAACGTTGACACGCGGATCGGGTACGTTACGTCGGGCACGCTCGACGCGGTCGTGCTGGCCGCCGCAGGGCTCCAGCGCATCGGCCGGCTCACCGAGGCGAGCGAGCTGATCGACGCCGACGTGTGCCTGCCCGCCCCTGGTCAGGGGGCACTTGCCGTGGAATGCGCCGGCTCCGACCCGGAGTTGGCCGCGCAGCTCGCCGAGCTGGACGACCCGTTCACCCGGGCCGCCGTGACCGCTGAGCGATCCCTGCTCGCCGCCCTTGAGGCCGGCTGCTCCGCCCCTGTGGGGGCGCTGGCCGACCTGATGGCCGACGGGCAGACTTCCGAGCTGCGCCTGCGCGGCGTCGTCGGCACGACCGACGGCACCTCGCTGGTGCAGATGTCCACCACCGGTCCCGTACCGGCGTCGGACGACGAGGCGCGAGCCCTGGGCCGCGAACTCGCCGCGTCGATGCTCGCCAAGGGTGCGGCCGGTCTTATGGGGGAGCACACACTTTGAACCCCGCCGCCGTCGCAACGACCGAACCCGCCGGCACCGCGGCAGGAGCCGCCGCCGGCCACGTCACCTTCCTCGGGGCAGGCCCCGGCGATCCCGGACTGCTGACCCTGCGGGCCGTCGAGGCACTGGGCCTCGCCGATGTCCTGGTCGGCGACAGCCAGGTGCTCGACGTCGTCCGCAGGCATGCCCGCGCTGACGTGGGCACGGCCGAACCCACCGCAGACGCCGAGGCGTTGGACCTCGTCGCTGCTGCCTCACAGCTTGTCATGGCGTCCGCGCGGACCGGCAAGCGGGTGGTGCGTGCGGTGTCCGGCGACCCCGTCCTGGACGCCGGCGCCGCCGAGGAGATGCTCGCCTGCGCCCACGCGGGCATCCCCTTCGAGGTGGTGCCGGGCGTCTCCGCCGCCCTGGGCGTGCCCGCGTACGCCGGCGTCCCGCTCAGCGGCGACGTCCGGTACGTGGACGCGGCCACCGCCGGCGGCCGGTGCTGGAACGAGGCCGCTGGCAGCGACTCCACGCTGGTCGTCGCCACCACGCTGCAGACCGTCGCCGCCGTGGCCGGCGAGCTGGTCTCGAACGGGCGCAAGCCCGACACCGCGCTCACCGTCACGGTGGCCGGTACGACGACCCGGCAGCGCACCTGGAGCGCCACGCTGGCCACGATCGGCGCGGAGCTGAAGGCCACCAAGGCGCTGCCGACGCCCGAGGGCCCGATCGCGGCGATAGCCGTCGTCGGCGAGCGCACCACGCAGCGCGAGCACCTGTCGTGGTTCGAGACGAAGCAGCTCTTCGGGTGGCGGGTGCTGGTGCCGCGTACCAAGGAGCAGGCGGCGTCGCTCTCGGACCAGCTGCGCTCCTACGGCGCGGTGCCGCACGAGGTGCCGACCATCGCCGTCGAGCCGCCGCGTACCCCGCAGCAGATGGAGCGGGCGGTCAAGGGCCTGGTCACCGGCCGGTACGAGTGGATCGCCTTCACCTCGGTGAACGCGGTCAAGGCGGTGCGGGAGAAGTTCGAGGAGTACGGCCTGGACGCGCGGGCGTTCGCCGGGATCAAGGTCGCCGCGGTCGGCGAGCAGACCTCGCGGGCGCTGGTCGAGTTCGGTGTGAAGCCGGACCTGGTGCCCAGCGGCGAGCAGTCCGCGGCCGGGCTGCTGGAGGACTGGCCGCCGTACGACCCGGTCTTCGACCCGATCGACCGGGTGTTCCTGCCGCGCGCCGACATCGCCACCGAGACGCTGGTGGCCGGCCTGGTCGAGCTGGGCTGGGAGGTCGACGACGTCACCGCCTACAGGACGGTGCGCGCGTCGCCGCCGCCGGCGGAGACCCGTGAGGCGATCAAGGGCGGCGGCTTCGACGCGGTGCTCTTCACCTCCTCGTCGACCGTCCGGAACCTGGTCGGGATCGCGGGCAAGCCGCACAACGTGACGGTGATCGCCTGCATCGGCCCGGCGACGGCGAAGACGGCGGAGGAGCACGGGCTGCGCGTCGACGTCATGTCGCCGGAGCCGTCCGTGCACGCGCTGGCGCAGGCGCTGGCCGACTTCGGGCAGGCCCGCCGCGAGGCGGCGGAGGCCGCGGGCGACCCCGTCACCCGGCCCAGCGAGCGCCGCCCCGGCGCCCGTCGGCGCCGCGTCTGACGCCCGCCCGGCCCCGGGCACGGCTCCTGGCACGGCTCCTGGCACGCGAGACGGCGGCTCCCCCATCCCGGGGAGCCGCCGTCTCGTCGTCGGCGGGGGCCGTGCGCGCCGCCGACGGGGAGGGTGCGCGCCGACGGGCGGTGCGGACGGGCGCCGGCCGGGCGGCCGGGCGGCCGGGGGAGAGGACCGTGGGCTGACGGGCAACTGACGGGTGGTTCACATCACTCTCACAGCACGCGCCCCTAGCGTCCCGCGCATGACGAACACACCTCAGGACGAGCCCGACAACGCGGCCGTCTCCCGTCTCGTCCCGCGTCGCCGCATGCTCGCGCTCGGCGGCGCCGGTGCCGTGGCCCTCACCGGGATCGGCACCGCCGCGCACGCCGCAGAGGGCGGCTCGTCCCGCTCGTCCGGCTCCCCGGGTTCCGACACGCTCAGCGCCGCGAGGGCCGCCGCCGCGGCCGACAGCGCGCGGATGCGGCTGACCACCGAGCAGATCGAGGGCCCCTACTACATCGACTACGAGCTCTTCCGGAAGAACGTCGTCGAGGACCGCACCGGCATCCCGCTGCTGCTGGTGCTGCGCGCCCTGGACGCCACCACGGGCCGCCCCATCCGGAACTCGGCCGTCGAGATCTGGCACTGCGACGCCTCCGGCGTCTACTCCGGCTACACCCAGACCGGCAACGGCAACGGCGGCGGCCCGCCCACCGGAACCCCGCCCACCGGCCAGCCCACGGGCACCCCGCCCACCGACCCGCCGACCGGTCCGCCGCCGGGCGGCGGGGGCGGGGGCCACGTCACGCCGACCGACGACCTCACGTGGCTGCGCGGCATCCAGATGACCGACCACGAGGGCTTCGTCACCTTCCGGACGGTCCTCCCCGGCTGGTACAGCGGCCGCGCCGTCCACGTGCACACGAAGGTCCACACGGGCGGCACCCGCACCTCGGAGGGCTACACCGGCGGGCACACCTGCCACACCGGCCAGTTCTACTTCGAGGAGGCGGCGGTGCTGGCGAGCGCCGCCGTCGCCCCGTACTCGGCGAACACCGTCACCCGGGTCACCCTCGACCAGGACTCGATCTACCCGCAGACGGGTACGCCGGGCGGGCTGCTGCGGCTCGTCTACGACCACCGGCACATCGGGCACGGCGTCGTCGGCTACATCACCATGGGCGTCGACCCCTCGGCCACCAACGACGGAGAGGACGCCCCCGGCGGCGGCCCCGAGCCCAGCGCCTCCCCCTCCCCGAGCGCCTGACGCGTTCCCCGCGGCTCCCCGGTCCGGGCGCCCGGACCGGGGAGCCGGGGAGCCGAGAGAGGAGCCGGAGAGCCGCGGGAACAGCCCCGCTGGAGCCGACGAGAGGGCGCCGGGAAGGAGTTGGCCCTTTTCGAAGGTGCGGGCTCTCCGCGCACCGACGTACCGTCGGGAAAAGCACTGCTCAGCCGGGCGTACCGTGGAATCGTCCCGCGACATCCCACAGGAGGGCGCACCCCATGACCGGCCGGTACGGCGAATTCCCGGGCGCGCGCCCACGGCGCCTGCGCACCACCCCCGCGATGCGTCGCCTCGTCGCCGAGACCCGCCTCGACCCCGCGGAGCTGATCCTCCCGGTGTTCGTGCGCGAGGGCATCTCCGAGCCCGTCGCGATCGGCTCGATGCCGGGTGTCTTCCAGCACACCCGGGACTCCCTCCGCAAGGCCGCCGTGGAGGCGGCCGAGGCCGGCGTCGGCGGCCTGATGCTCTTCGGCGTGCCCGAGCACAAGGACGCGGTCGGCAGTGCCGGCACCGACCCGGACGGCATCCTCCAGCAGGGCATCCGCGACGTCGTCTCCGAGGTCGGCGACGCCCTCGTCGTCATGTCGGACCTGTGCCTGGACGAGAACACCGACCACGGCCACTGCGGCGTCCTGGACGACCAGGGCCGGGTGGACAACGACGCCACCCTGGAGCGCTACGCCGAGATGGCGCGGGTCCAGGCCGACGCGGGCGTCCACGTGGTGGGCCCGTCGGGCATGATGGACGGCCAGGTCGGCGTCATCCGGGACGCGCTCGACGAGATCGGCCGCCAGGACGTGGCGATCCTCGCCTACACCGCGAAGTACGCCTCCGCCTTCTACGGCCCCTTCCGCGAGGCGGTCAACTCCTCCCTCAAGGGCGACCGCAAGACCTACCAGCAGGACCCGGCCAACCTCCGCGAGTCGATGCGCGAGCTCGCGCTGGACCTCGCCGAGGGCGCCGACATGGTCATGGTCAAGCCCGCGCTGCCCTACCTGGACGTGCTCAGCAAGGTCGCCGACGCCGTCGACGTGCCGGTGGCCGCGTACCAGATCTCCGGCGAGTACGCGATGGTCGAGGCCGCCGCCGCCAACGGCTGGATCGACCGCGAGCGTGCGATCCTGGAGACGCTGACGTCCATCCGCCGGGCGGGAGCGAACATGATCCTCACGTACTGGGCCACGGAGATCGCCCCGCACCTGTGAACCGGGGGCGGTGCGGCGGCAGCGGGTGTGAGGGCGCGACTGCGAACGGAGAGTGAGCGGCATGAGCCGGGGGATACCCGCGTGGGCCGTGGTGAGCGGGCTCACGGTCGGGGCGATGGTCGTGGTGGGCGGCCTCGCCGTCTCCGCCAGCGGTTCGGCGGGCAAGCCGACGGCGGCCCCGCCCGCCCCCAAGCACACCGCCGCCACCCACCCGCACACCCAGGCCCCGCCGCCGCCCGTGCCCGCGAACTCCGGCGACGGCAAGCGCGAGGTCTACTCGCTCTCCCAGCAGCGGGTGTGGGTCGTGCCGCCGAACAACGGCGCGGTGTCGACGTTCACCGTCGTCCCCGGCACCGTCCCGGCGCAGCCGGGGACGTACTACGTGAAGAAGCAACCGGCGCAGATGGTCGGCGGCGACGGCCGGAAGATCGAGCACGTGGTGTACTTCGAGTACACCGCCGAGACCTGGGTGGCGTTCTCCGCGCAGGTCGACGGAAAGGTCGACAAGCCGGACCCGTCGCTGCACACCGGCGCGGTCCGCGGCACCCGCGCGGACATCGCGAAGATCTGGAACAACACGGTCAACGGCTCGACCGTCGTCGTCGTGAAGTAGCGGCGGGCCGGCCGGCGCGCGGCGCGGAGCCCCCGGGTCGGCGCACACTGGCTCCATGACGCCGACCGACGCCCCCCTGCCTGGTCTCGCCACCGACGAGGAACTCGCCGCGGGGCGGCGGGTCGTCCGCTGCGGCATGTGCGGGCGGCCGCTCACCGGGAGGGACGCGCGGCTGCGCGGCCTGGGGGAGGGCTGCCGGCACAAGCTCGGGGGCGACGCGGCGGTGCGTCGCCCCGCGAGGTTCGACGTGGAGCAGGACGGACTGTGGCCGGGTGAGCCCGGGGACGGCTGATCGGGGGCTGGGCCCGCCGGGGAGCGGCGCCGTCCCGTCCGCTCTACTCCGGGTCCCACTCCACGAGCAGGTCGAGGATGCCCCGGTCGCCGTCCAGCTCCAGGGAGTCCAGCGCATCGCGGCCGTACATGACCAGGAGCAGGTCGACGGCCGTGCCCCGGGCGGAGACGTCGGGCGTGTCCAGGTCCCCGGCGGCGACGGTGCCGGTGCCGGGCAGGGCGTCGGGTGCGGGGAGGTGGGCGACGCGGGCGCCGTCGGCGGAGAGTCGGAGGCGCCAGGAGCGGCCCTCGGCGGCGTGGAAGTCGGCGACGGCGGGCTTGTGCGGCCAGGCGGTCGTCGTCGTGCAGCAGGTGGAGAGGAACTCGTCGACCCCGTCGAGGGCCACCTCGTCCGGCACCGGCTGCGGTGCGCCCACGGCGAGTTGGGCGTCGTAGGTGTGCACCGCGATCTCCTGGAGCTGGTGCCGGGCGACGGCACCGGAGGTCTGCGGCGACTGCGACCGGCCCCACCACGTCCAGCACCGGCGCTCCGGGCCGGCCTCCCGCAGCGCGTCCAGCATCTCCCGCGTCGACTCGGCCAACCACGCCACCAGGACGTCGCGTTCCCCGACCTCGGTCGGGGCGGCGTCCGACGCGGACCTGATCCGCGAGGTGGCGGCGGGCCCGGCGGCGACGGTGGCGGCCCAGGAACGGCGCCCCTCGCCGATGTGCCGCACGAGATCCAGCAGCGTCCACTCGGGGCAGGTCGGCACCCGCACGTCGAGGCTGGGCGCGGAGGCGACCGCGGCACGGAAGGCGGCCGACCGTTCGTCGATCAGCCGCAGCAGATCGGGGAATTCAGGAGTCTTCTGCACCCCGGGTGTCTACCACCGTCCTCCTACGCCCGGACAGCGGTTTTCCGAGCCGCGCCGAGGCGGGTGGCGGGCAGGGCGCGCACGGGCGCGCACGGGCAGGCACAGCAGGCACGGCAGGCAGGACGAGCACGGCAGGCGGGACGGGCGGGATCGGGCGGGATCCGCGGTCAGCCGCGCACCCGGGAGCGGTAGGCGCCCGGCGCCATGCCCCGGGCGCGGCGGAAGGCGCGGCTGAACGCGTGCGGGGAGGCGTATCCGACCGCGCCGGATATCGACTCGACCGGCTCGTCGGTGTCGCGGAGCCGGACGGACGCCAGGTCGATCCGCCACTGCGTCACGTACGCGCCGGGCGTCTGGCCGAGGGCGGACCGGAAGTGCCGGGAGAGCGTCGCCCGGGACACGCTCGTCGCGGCGGCCAGCGTCTCCGTGGTCCAGGGGCGTTCGGGCTGGGCGTGGACGCGGGCCAGGGCGTCGCGCACGACCGGGTCGCGCATCGCGCCCAGCCACGAGCCGGACCGCTCCTCCGGGTGGCGGGCCAGCCAGGCGCGGACGAACTGGACGAGGAGGAGGTCCACGATGCTGTTGACGGCGGCGGTGGTGCCGATCTGCGGCTCCGCGAGCTCCGCCGTGAGGAGTTCGACGGTCCTCCTGAGCTGCGCGTTCTCCCCGGCCGCGACGTGCATCGGCCGGGCGAGGGAGGTGAGCACGGGGGTACTCACCTCCGGGTCCTGCTCGTAGTGCAGGACGATCACTTCGGTCTCCGTCGCGGCCTCCGCCGCCGTCCCCGACGGGGCCGAGCCCAGCTGGAGGGCGGTGCCGGCGGTGAGGGCCCGGGCCGCGGCCTCCATGTCGCAGTGGCCCATCGTCACGCTGGAGCTGCCCGCTATCCCGTGCGCGGTGCCCGGCGACAGCAGGACGGCGCCGCCGGCCCGCACCTCCAGGGGCTTCTCACCCGTGACGTGGAGCCACATGGTGCCGCGGGACACCACGTGCAGCGCCGCTCCCGGATAGGAGTCCAGCCACTGGCCCCAGGACCCTCCGGCCCTCACCACGACCCCGAGCGCCCCTCGCGCCCCGGACACACGCAAGGCTTCCGCGAGCACGTCCATGGCTCCATTCTCGTCCACCGCCGCGGACCGCGACGGGCCGGGCGGGGGGACGTCGTCCCCGTTCGGCGGGGGGACGTCATCCCCCTTCGACGGGGGACGACGCCCGCGTTCGACGGCGGGGCGTCGTCCCCGTTCCCGTCCAGGACTCGCGGTAGGTCAGGACACGTCGGCTCCCGGAACGTCAGGACACGTCGGTTCCGGAAGGTCAGGACACGTCGAGAACGATCTTTCCGTGCACCCTCCGGTCGAACAGCGCCTGGACGGCGTCGTCCACGTCCTTCCAGTCGCCTCGCCGTCCGACCGGGGCCGAGAGCTTCCCGGCGGCCACGAGGCCCAGCAGATCGGTCAACTCCGCGCTGGGCGGCGTCATGTCGCCGTAGGTGGCGATGGAGCGGGGCTCGCCGAAGCCGAACAGGGCCCCCGCGGGGAACGTGGTGTCCTCGCCCGAGGTCAGGCCGACCAGGTGGATGGTGCCGCCCTCGGCGAGGGACGTCCACACCCGGGTCGTCAGCGCTCCGCCGACCGTGTCCAGGACGAGGTCGAACCGGTCCTCGGTCTCGTCCAGGTCGGTCAGGACCTCGTCGGCCCCGAGCTCGCGGAGTCCGGCGGCCCGGGCCGGCGAACCGACGAGCGCCGTCACCCGGGCGCCCGCCAACGCCGCCAGCTGGACGGCGAAGTGGCCCACGCCGCCGCTGGCGCCGGTGATCAGGACCTTGCGCCCCAGCACGGAACGCTTGCGCAGCACCCGGAGGGCGGTGACCCCGGCGACGCCCAGCGCGGCGCCGTCGGCCAGCTCCACGCCCTCGGGTACGGTGCCGAGCCAGCCGGAGCCGACCGCCACCCGCTCCGCCCACGCGTAGGGGGCCATCCCCAGCGCGACGCGCGCGCCTTCACGCGGCCCCGAGCCGTCGGCCGCGGCGCGCACCACGACGCCGGACGCGTCGTGGCCGTGTATCGCGCCCTCCGGCCACTGCTGCGCGTACCTCAACTCGCCGAAGTTGAGGCCGATGTGACGGATCTCCACCAATGTCTCGCCGGCCGCCGGAACGGGCTCGTCGACGTCCTCGAACCGAACGGGTCCGGCGTCGCTGTGGTTGACCACAAGGGCACGCATAGGGTGTGCTTCCTTCGCTCATGGATGCGCCTGAACACTCGGCGCGGCAGCTCGTCGAGTGCGCGATCGCCGCGCCGCTGCCCTCTTGAAACCCTACGCACGCGCAGGTCGGCGACCAGTCCCGGAAGAATCAATCAGTTGACGATCTGTGTCAGCCGCCCGGACGCACGGGTGTGCGCCTTCCTGCCTTCCTGTCATGGCGGCCCTACCGGGAGCGGGGGCCTGATATCAGTTGATGACATCGTCGTCGCGCTGACGGCAGAGACCGTCACCGTCTGACGTCTGCGTCAGCGGCTGCGTCGCGCGTCACGCACATGCATCGCCCATCACGCGTCGCCGTCGCCGTCGCCGTCGCCCATCGCCTGTCGGTCATCGGGACGCGGTGGCCAGGAAACGAAGCGACCGCGCCCGTCGCAGCCGTTCGGTGACGGCTGCGACCAGCGCGGTCGCTTCGTGGTGGGTCGGCGGCTCGTCGGCTGTCCGCGGCGGTGTCAGCCCTCGCGGCCGGGGAGCATGCTCAGGGCCCGGGAGCGCTGCGCGACCAGCTCGTCGTAGGTGCCGTCGCGCTCGGCCCAGCGCAGCCGGAGGGCCGCCTTGACGACGACCTCGCGGGGGGTGGGCTCCTGGGAGAGCAGCTCCATGACCTCGGTGGCGTAGTCGGCGAGCGGCAGCGCGCTCGGGTTCACCTTCTCCTGGCCGGCCGTGGCGACGGCCGGGGGGACCAGTTCGACGACGCCGACGCCGGTCCCGTCGAGCTGCGCGCGCAGCGACTCGGAGTAGGCGTGCACCGCGGCCTTGGAGGCGGCGTAGGTGGGCATCGGGGGGAACGGCAGGAAGGCGATGCCGGAGGTGACGGTGACGATGGTGCCGGCGCCGCGGCCGACCAGGTGCGGGGTGAAGGCGTCGATGACCCGGATGGTGCCCACCAGGTTGGTCTCGATCGTCGTCGCCGCCGCCTCGAAGTGCGCGGGGTCGCGCAGGTCCTCCAGGAGCATGACGCCCGACATGGTCACCACGGTGTCCAGCTCGGGGAACCGGGCGAGTACGGCGTCGCGGGCGGCGGCCACGGAGGCGCCGTCGGTCACGTCGACGCTGACGGTGCCGAAGCCCTCCGCGGCGAGTTCCGCGAGTGCCTCGGGGCTGCGGCCGCCGACGGCCACCGTGCTGCCCGCCGCGGCGAACCGGCGGGCCAGCTCCCGCCCGATCCCCGAGGTGCCGCCGACGATGAGAACGGTGCGGTTGGAGAGGTCCACGATCTTGTTCCTTCGGTTCGAAGCGCCGACGGCGCCGACGGGCGTTCGGGTACGCGGTGCCGTTCGGCGATGCCCGCTGTCCTGCCCGGACAGCCGTAGGCAAGCCTTGACGAGATCCGCCGCGCGTGGCAGGGCCCCCGTTCTCCCTGGTCCTGGCAGGGCCCCCTCTGGGACGCGCGCACGGCGTTACGCTGCGGATATGGGTTCCGGAGTGAAGGACTCGGCGTGAAGGACTCGGCGTGAGGGATTCGGCGTGAGGGATTCGGCGTGAAGGACGAGGAGTCGGACAACCGGCTCGGCGGCTACCTGCGGGCCCGGCGCGAGCTGGTCTCGCCGGAGCGGGCGGGGCTCCCGCCGGGCGGCAACCGCCGGGTGCCGGGCCTGCGCCGCGAGGAGGTCGCCCTGCTCGCCGGGATCAGCCCCGACTACTACCTGCGCCTGGAGCGGGGCCGCGACAGGAACCCCTCACCTCAGGTCCTCGAAGCACTGGCGCGCGTTCTCCAGCTGGACGAGGTCGAGCAGGCGTACCTCCTCGGCCTCACCTCGGCGCGTCCCAGGACGCCGCGCCGCAAGCGGCCCGAGCACGTGCCGGCCCGGGTGCACCAGCTGCTCGCGCACCTCCAGATCCCGGCGTTCGTCGAAGGCCGCGCCTTCGACGTCCTGGCCTCCAACCCCATGGCCGTCGCGCTCTCCCCGCGGCTGCGGCCCGGCCACAACCGGCTGCGGTCCCTGCTCCTCGACCCCGAGGAGCAGTCCTTCCAGCACGACTGGGCGAAGGCCACCGCCGACTTCGTCGCCGCTCTCCGCACCACCGTCGGAGAGGACACCGACGACCCCCGGTTCGTCGAACTCGTCGGCGAACTCGCCCTGTCCAGCCAGCGGTTCCGCACCCTGTGGGCCCGGCACGACGTCCGCACCCTCGACGGGGGCACCACCACGGTCCACCACCCCGTCGTCGGGGAACTGCGGCTGCACCGCGACAAGCTCCCCGTGGACGACGTCATCCTCGTCGTCTACTACCCCGACAAGGACAGCGACAGCGACGAGAAGCTGCGACTGCTCGCCGCGTTCTCGCAGCCCCAGCCCCAGCCCCAGCCCCAGCCGCAGCCGCAGCCGCAGACCCAGCCGCAGTCCGCCGACGCGGAACACCCCGGGCCGGCAGACCCCCCGCGCCCGTAGCCGCGTGGTCACGTAGACGCGCGTGCGCCGGGTCCTGGTTGTTCAGGGGCCCCGGGCCGCGGGGCCCTGAACGCCCCTCCTCTCAGGCGGCGTTGAACGCTTCGCTGACGGTCAGGGTGTCCTCGTACAGGTACATGCGGACGATCCGGTCGTCCTCGACCGCCAGGTGCATGGCCACCGGGGTGGTGAACTCCTTCCCGGTGGGCGCGGCGGTGTGCGTGAAGACCGCCAGCAGTACGACGTCGCCGCCGTCGACGGTCCGGTGCGCCACGGTTCGACCGGCCCGGGTCAGCTCCCCTCGGTCCTCGTCCGAGGGTGGAAGGTCCGAGGGTGGAGGGTCCGAGGGCGGAAGGCGGGCGCCGATGGTGAGGCGGTGAAGCTGCCGAGGAAGTTCAGGGCCTCCTCGGCCGGACTTCCGGGTGGGGCCGTGTAGATCACGAGGAGGTGGTGAGCGGCGCCGGGGACCTGGAACGTCTCGTAGGCGAGGGTGACGTCTCCGACGGCGGGGTGCCGGAAGCGCTTGGTTCCGTGGGTCTTCTCGTGAACGTGATGGCCGGCCCACAGCGTGCGGAAGGTCTCGCTGCCCAGCGACAGTTCGCCGACGAGGCGGACGAGTTCCGGGTCGTGCGGGCGGCGTCCGGCGGCCATGCGCAGGATGCCGACCGTGGTGCGGGCGGCCTCGTCCCAGTCGAGGTGGATCCGGCGCGCGTCCGGGTCGAGGAAGATCCGGCGGGCCATGTTCCGCTCCCGTGGCGCGAGCTGCGGGAAGTCGGCGATCAGCACGGCTGCCAGGTGGTTCCAGGCCAGGACGTCGTTGCGGTCGTTCATGATCACGGCGGGGGTGGTGGGGATGGCCGTGACGACCTGCCGCAGGGCGGAGCGCAGCACGTCGCCGCGTACGGCGGGCGCTGTCGGTGTGCCGGCACGGCGGGGTGGCCGCGCCAGGTCGTACAGGTGGGCGCGCTCCGCGGACCCCAGCCTCAGCGCCCTGCTGAGTGCGTCGAGGACCTCGTCGGAGGGGTGGCCGGCGCGCCCCTGCTCCAGGCGTACGTAGTAGTCGGTGCTGAGCCCCACCAGTTCCGCGACCTCTTCGCGGCGCAGACCGGGGACGCGGCGGCGGCCGGTCGGCGGCAGGCCCACGTCCCCCGGTGACACCAGGGCCCGCCGGGCCCGGAGGTAGTCCCCGAGGCTGCTGGCGATCACGCTCGTACCGGACATACGTTCCAGTATGGCGGGCGCCGCCAGGGCGCGGCGCTCGCAAGGTGGCCCTGTCGGACCCAGGGAACCGCGGTCTCTTCATGCGCTGATGGCCTTGGCAGACGATCGAGGGCATGTCCGATCCCTCCCGTCCTTCCCGCCCCTCCCGTCTCTCCACTCCCGCCGGTCCTTCCGCTCCCGCCGGTCCTTCCGGTCCCGCCGCTCCCGCCGGTCCTTCAGCTCCCGTCGGCGTCGACGGCTCACGTCGACCCGATCCGCATCGCACCGGCGGCGCGAGCGGCCACGCGGCCTCTCCGTCGCACGGACCGGCCCGCACCCCGCCCGGGGACGTCGGCGGGCGCGGCTACCGGCCCGCGGTGGTCGCGGTCGCGTCCGCCAGCATGATGCTGCCGTTCTCGGTGACCGGGGCCGCGATGGCCCTGCCGAGCATGGCGGTCCACCTGGGCTCCTCGGTCGGCACCGCGCAGTGGATGCTGAACGCCTTCAACATCACCTTCGCCGCCCTGCCGCTCGCGGCCGGCGGCATCGCGGACCGGTTCGGCAGGCGCCGTGTGCTGCTGACCGGCATCGCCCTGGTCGGCGCGCTGTCCGTGGTGATCGCGCTGGCTCCTTCGATGGCCGTGGTCGACGTGGCCAGGACGATCCAGGGGTGCGGGGCAGCGGCCATTCTGGCCTCGGGAGCGGCGGTGCTGGCCCACTCCACCTCCGGGCGGCGCCGGCGGCTGGCCTTCGGAATCCTGGGTGCCTCCTTCGGCACGGGCCTGGCGATCGGGCCGCTGGTCGCCGGGGTCCTGGTCGAAACGGCCGGCTGGCGTTCGGTGTTCCTCCTGGTCGCGGCCATGTCCCTGCCCGCCTGGCTGTGCGCGTCCCGGGCTCCGGAATCCCGCAACCCCGACCAGCCTGCTCTCGACATCGCCGGACTGGTCACCTTCACCGCCGGGCTGGCCTGCCTGTCCTTCGCCTTCGTGCGGGCCGGAGCCGCGGGCTGGAGCGCGCCGGGCACCCTGCTGCCGCTCGCCGCCGCCGTGGCGCTGGTCGCCCTGTTCGCCGTGGTGGAGAGCCGCCTGGCCGGCCGCGCGATGGTCGACGTCCGCCTGTTCCGCAGGCCCGAGTTCGTCGCGGTGGTCTGCCAGCCCTTCACGGTCACCCTCGGATTCGTCGTCCTGCTGGTCTACCTGCCCGCCTACCTCCAGGGTGTCGCGGGCCGAACGGTCCTGGCCAGCGGCCTGCTCCTGCTGCCCATGACCGCCCCGGTCCTGCTCCTGCCGCTCGCCGCGGGCCACTTGGCCGCACGCACCTCCCTGCGTACGGTCCTGACGGGCGCCTCCGCGCTGATCGTGGCCGGAGCCGTGCTCCTGGCGACCCTGCACAGCGACGGATCATGGCTCGCGCTGGCCGTTCCCCTGCTGCCCTTCGGTGCCGGAGTCGGCCTGGCGTTCGGGGTCATGGACAACGCGGCCGTCAGTACCGTCCCGGTCGAGAACGCCGGAACCGCGGCAGGCATCTTCAACACCATGCGCATCACCGGCGAGTCCGTCGCCGTCTCCGGCGCCGCGGCACTGCTCACCACGCTCACCGCCGGCCGGCTGAACGGCAGCGGCCTCCCCTCCGCATCAGCCACCCGGATCGCCGGGCAGGCCGTCCAAGGCCAAGTGGCCGAGGCGCAACGCACGGCCCTGACCCAGGGGTTCACCAGCGCGTTCCACACGCTCGGCCTCGTCCTCGCGGCCCTGTCCGCGCTCGGCGCGGTCCTCACCTACCTGGCGCTCGCCCCCCACCGAGCCGTCGCCCGCCGCCGGTTCGGCGCATAGAGGCGTGCCTCCTTGAGGCCCCACGAACGGGAAGGGGCGGGGGGACGGGTCGGGCTCCTCGACGGTCAGCGGTGGACCGCCGGCTGCGAGGAGCCGTTCCGGTGGCGCCCGGCCGGTCTCAGCGGAACGCGGCGATGTGGCGGGCGGCCCAGTCGGCGAAGGTGCGCGGGGCGCGGCCGAGGACCCGCTGGACGTCCGGGCTGACCCGCAACTCGGCCGGGTTCGGGGAGCCGAGGATGTCCAGGGTGTCGTCGGCGAGCTCCGCCGGCATGCTTTGGGCCATCGCGGCCCTGGCCTCGGCGCGGGTGAGCTCGTGGAACGCCACCGGCGAGCCCAAGGCGGCGGCGAGGGCCTCCGCCTGCCGGCGGGGAGTGATCACCTCCGGGCCGGTCAGCTCGTAGGTGCCGCCGGTGTGCCGGTCGTCCAGCAGACAGGCCGCCGCGACCTCGGCGATGTCGGCCGGGTCGATGACCGGTACCCCGATGTCGCCGAAGGGCGCGGCGACGACCTGTCGGGCGCGGACGGACTCGGCCCACCAGAGAGCGTTGGAGGCGAAGCCGCCCGGCCGCAGGACGGCCCATTCCAGGCCGGACTCCCGCAGCGTGTCCTCCAGTGCGCGCATCGCGACCCGCGTGGCGCCGAAGGGCCTGGTCACCACGCCCAGCGTCGAGAGCAGGACGACCCGGCGGACCCCGTTGGCCGCCGCCTCGCCGATGATGTCGGCGGGGTTGGCCCCGGCGGCGTGCAGGTCGCCGGAGAGCAGCAGGAACAACGCCTCCGCCCCGGCCAGCACGGGCTTGAGACCGGTCGGTTCGGCCAGGTCGGCGACGACATGGCGGGCCCCGTCCGGCACGGCCGCCGTGTGCCGCGACACAGCCGTCACCTGCCGGCCCGCCTCCACCAGCGCCCGCGTCAACGGCCGTCCGATGTTCCCGGTGGCCCCGGTTACCACGATCATGTTCAGCTCCTTGTCGGCGTGTTGTCCGTTACGGCCGTCACGCTAGGAGCGCGGGCTTACTTTTAGTAAGGACATACCTGTAGGTAAGCTCATGGCATGGCGGGAGGCGTGCAGTACAGAGAGGCCGGGTCGGGCAAGCGGTATGACGTGTTTCACACGGACTGCCCCGCGCGCGACGTGGTCGACCACGTGACCAGCAGGTGGGGCATCTGGGTGCTGATCTCCCTGCGGAGCAACAGCCTCCGCTTCTACGAGCTGCGCGAGAGCATCCACGGCATCAGCGAGAAGATGCTCGCCCAGACCCTGCGCGCGCTGGTCCAGGACGGCCTGGTCTGGCGGGAGGTCGAGCCGACGACACCGCCTCAGGTCACCTACGGGCTGACCGAGTTCGGCCAGGACATCGGCGAGCCGCTCAAGGAGCTGTTCGACCGGATCACCCGGCGGCTACCGCGGCAGGCGAACGCGGAATAGCGGGGGAGCGGGGTGGTGGTGCTCTCGACTGGTGCCACCCGTAGCACGTCACCGTGGCCAGCCACGGCCATTCGCGCTCTTCGGTCGGGCAACGCCGCAGCGCTACGGCATCGGTCGTCGTGCTCGCACTCCTGCGTGGCCGCGCGCTGGGCGCGGGTGCCCGGCGGACGCCCGGGGTGGGGTGCGGGCGGGCCGGGCACCGTCGGGTGGGTTCACCTCAGTGGGCGAAGCCGCCGGAGTTCACGTGGTTGACGAACACGGCCCAACTCCCGGCCGGGAAGGTGAGCATGGGGCCGTCGGGGTCCTTGGAGTCCCGGACGTGGACGGCGGTTTGGTGGGCGGCGACTTCGATGCAGTTGCCGCCCGCCTGGGAGCTATGGCTGGACGTGTGCCAGTCGTAGGCGACTTCGACGCAGTTCCCGCCCGTGTCAGTGCTGTGGCTGGACGTGAACCACCTCAGCGTGGCGGTCATGGCTGGTCCTGGTGGCTGGCCCAGTGGGTGAAGGCGGTCCAGGCGGCGGGGGCGAAGGTGAGCATGGGGCCGTCGGGGTCCTTGGAGTCGCGGACGTGGACGGCCGTGCGGTGTGCGGCGACTTCGACGCACTCACCGCCGGACTGGGAGCTGTGACTGGACGTGTGCCAGTCGTAGGCGACTTCGACGCAGGCGCCGCCCTGCTCGGTGCTGTGGCTGGACGTGAACCACTTACGTGCGCCGGACAATGTCCCTCCTAGTTGCTTGCCCATTCTGCGAAGGCGGCCCACTCAGCCGGGGTGAAGGTGAGCATGGGGCCGTCAGGGTCCTTGGAGTCCCGCACATGCACGGCGGTCTGGTGGGCGGCGACCTCCACGCAGTCTCCGCCCTGCTCGGTGCTGTGGCTGGACTTGCGCCAGTCGTAGGCGACTTCGATGCAGTTGCCGCCTGTCTGGCTGCTGTAGCTGGACTTGAACCACTTCAACGTGCCGGTCATTACTCTCCTAGCAGCTCATCCAGCAGACCCTTCGTGTCCTCGGGAGTGAGGGCCTGCGACCGCAGCATCGCATACATGTAGGTCAGGATGCAGACTTCGTCGGGGTCGTGGATGAGGTGACTACCGCGCGGGGTCTCGGCGTAGGCGTACTGCTCGTGCTCCTGCGTCTCCAAGACAACGAATGGACCGGAAAGGGCGGCATGAGTTGTTCGACCCAGCCGCAGGATCTGGATGGTGATGCCGGGCAGGTCGGCGCACTCGCGCAGGTGGCGGACCTGCTCGCGGAAAACCTCGGAGCCGCCGAGCTGGTCCCGGAGGGCGGCCTCTGAGATCACGAAGCTCGCCACAGGCGGAACCTCGCGCCGAAGGAGCTCCTGTCGTTCCATGCGCTTGGTGACTCGGAGTTCCCTATCGTCCGGAGTCAGTTGCGGGATCTCGTTGCTGAAGACCGCACGCATATAGCCCTCGGTCTGGAGCAGGCCCGGTACGACCTGGTTCTCGTATGAGGACATAGCGATTGCCTCGCGCTCAAGGTTGACGAATTCCTCCGCCCAGGGTGCGATCGCGTCTCGCTCGGGCAGGTTGACCACCATCACCACCAGCGCCCCACCGGTCTTGAGGCATTGGTCCAACTCCTCCGCCAGTTCGAGGCCGAGGGGTCGCCGACCCTGCTCGATCGACTCCAGCTTCGCCTGGCTGATGTGCAGCAGGCACGCCAGCTGCACCTGCGTGTAGGTGGCTCGGACCCGGTAGTGCGCTAACAGCTTCCCCAGCTGCTGGTACGGGGTGGAGTTCTTCTTGCCGGGGGACTGCCGCGGCTTGCGGGTGGAGGCCATGCGGAAACAGATACCCCCTGCGCAGTCGTACCGCATCATCACTAACTCGTACATCACTGGCGTACGGGTTAGCAGTCTGGTACGGGGTGATCACGTTCCGCAACCCTTGTCGCATGAACGACGAGGCTTGTCCAGAGGGTTGGGTACGGGAGCGGTTCTTCCGGCGGGAGCGGAGGTCCGTCCCGAAGGCGCGGGAGTTCGCGGTGGAGGCGCTGCGGGCGTGGGGGTTCCACGAGCGGGAGGCCGACGTGGAGCTGTGCGTCAGCGAGTTGGCGACGAACGCGCTGGAGCACGGCGTGCCGCCGGGGCGCGGGTACCTGCTCCTGCTGCGGCGCGAGGAGGGCGGGCAGGTGCTGCGGGTGGAGGTCCACGACAGCGGGGACGGCACGCCGCGCGTCGCCGACCAGCCGGGGCGCGGGCGGGACGAGGAGGAGGGCGGGCGCGGGCTGCTGCTGGTGGACGCCGTGGCCGACAAGTGGGCCGTGGCGCCCCGGGACCCGGGCAAGATCGTGTGGTGCGAGTTCGCCGTCCGCGTCCCCGCCCCCCGGGGCTGACCGGCCCGTGCGGACGAAGCCCAATCAGGCCGGCCGCTCGCACACCTCGCGGGTCGAGAACTCTCCACTGGCTTTAACAACGCTCTACGGGGGGGCGAAGGGTCGCCTCCCCGTCATCACGCGCCCCCTGAGGCCACCGCGCTTCCCGCTGGGTGGTCGGGCCGGATCGGCGGCGGCGTCCTCGCCGCGCAGGGGCCGCAGCCGGCCGGGCAGGTGACGGTCGTCTCCGGGCGCTTGCCGCCGTCGCGGCCGTAGAGGACGTCGTGGCCATAGAGGCCGTAGAGGACGTCCAGCACGTCCAGCACGTACAAGCGGTATCTGCTGCTCGGTCCTCGGGGTTCCTGATTCCCTTTGGGGCGCTTCTTTTCGCGCCGCCTGGGAGGAATGCGCGGGACTGCGATTGGTGGTGGTGACATTGCACACGGCTACGGCCGGTGGGAATATGGAAGGGAGGACTGCGCGCGCTCCATGAGTCTCGGCAGTCCGGGAGAGCGGGCGCGGCGAGGGTCGAAGCAGCCCGAGCTGCCGGTCAGGGGAAGCCATGACGCACACCTATCTGGCCAGCGACTACCCGGTCCTCGGGGCGTTCTGGACGATCCTCCTGTTCACCGCGGCCGTGCTGTGGCTCATTCTGCTCTTCCGGATCGTCGTCGATGTTTTCCGGGACGACGAAATGAGCGGATGGGGCAAGACGGGCTGGCTGCTTCTCGTGATATTCCTTCCGTTCCTCGGGGTTTTCGTCTATGTCGTGAGCCGGGGCCGCGGTATGGGGCAGCGCGAGCTGCGGCACGCCCAGCAGCGGCAGCAGGAATTCGACAGCTACGTCCGCGACACGGCTCTGGGCGGCGGGATACCGGAGCGAACGCAGGCCCAGGAGCTGGCCGATCTCGCCGAGATGCACGACAAGGGCGCTTTGTCCGACGAGGAGTTCCGGAAGGCGAAGGCGGAGGTCCTGCGCTGAGCCGGCTGCTGGTCCGGCGGGCTGGGCGTGAGGTCAGGGCTGCTTTTCGGTGAGCCGGTCGGTGGGGAGCCTGCGGGTGAAGGCGAGGCTGGCGAGGGTGATGCCGCCGGCGGCCAGGATCGCCGCTTTGAGGGCGTTGAGCTGAGCCTGGGCGTAGGAGTCCGCGACGGCGTCCACTTCGGAGGGCGGTAGTCCGGCCTGCTCCGCGCCCGCGCGTACCTGGTCGGCGCTGACGAAGCTGACGCCGGCCTCCATCCGGGTGCCTGCTTCCGCGCGGGCGGCGGCCGAGATCTTCGGGTGGTCCTCGATCTGGCTGGTGAAGGCGGTCACCAGCGCGCCGATGAGGAGGGAGCCGATCAGGGCGGTGCCCAGGGAGGAGCCGAGGTTCTGGGCGGTGTACTGCAGTCCGCCGACCTCGCTGCGTTCGCTCTCGCCGACGCTCGACTGGACCACGTTGCCGAGCTGCGAGGCGAGCAGGCCCATGCCGAGGCCGAGGACGGCCATGGCGAAGCCGAACGACAGGTCGTCGATGTGCGGCTCGATGGTGCCCAGCAGCCACAGGATCGCGACCAGCAGCACGAGCAGGGCGGTCCGCACCACCGTGCGAGGACTCGCGAACCGGCCGAGGTAGGGGCCGCTCATGGCGGACAGCAGCATCGTGACGGACACCGGCAGGAGCCGCAGCCCGGTCTGGAAGGCGTTGAAGCCCTGCACGACCTGGAGGTAGAGGGGGATGACGAAGAACAGGCCGAGCAGGATGAGGTTCTGGCTGAGCAGCATCGTCAGGCCCGAGCGAAGGGACGCGACGCCGAACAGGGAGAACCGGATCAGCGGCTCGGGGCCGCGCACACCGGCTCCCCGCCGTCGCGCGAGCCGGTTCTCCCAGGCGCGCAGAAATCCCAGCAGCACGCCGCCCACGGCGATGACGAACACGGTGGGGGAGAAACCGAGGACGGTGAAGGGCGGGTTGCGCGGCCGCAGCCAACCCCACGAGCTGCTCTGGAGGACGCCCAGGACGATCAGGGCCAGCCCGCCGGCGGACAGCACCGTTCCCACCACGTCCAGGCGCGGCCGCTCCCTCACGCGTGCGGGTTCGTCCTTCGCGATCCAGCCGAGCAGAGCCAGCATGGCGACGACGAGCACGACCTCTCCGGCGAAGACCAGCCGCCACGTCGCGTACGTGGTCAGCCAGCCGCCGAGCAGCGGGCCGACGGCGATGCCCGCGCCGGCCAGCCCGCCGATGACGCCGTAGGCCACGGCCCGATCCCGGCCCGCGTAGGCGCCGCCCACCAGCGCCGCGAGCGCGGGCAGCACCAGCGCCGCGCCGAACCCCTCGATGACCGACCAGCCCACGGCGAGCACCCACAGCACCGGCGCGACGGCGGTGAGCGCGGAACCGACGGCGTAGACGGCCAGGCCGACACCGAAGACACGGCGGCGGCCGAACATGTCACCGAGCTTGCCGCCGGTGATCATGAACGCGGCCATGACCAGGGTGTAGAGCGTGATGACGCCCTGGATCGCGGTGACTTCGGTGTCGAAGTCCTTCACGAGCTGACTGATCGACACGTTCATCACCGACGTGTCGAGCACCATCAGAAACTGTGCTGTGCCCAGCACCACGAGCGGCCGCCATCGCCCCACCTCCCACCTCCACAGGTTCGCCCCGCTCGCCCCGAATGGTTCCCTTCCGTAACGAAAGGGAGTGTCATCGTGGCCGGTGCGCACAGGACTCACGGGCACGCCACGCCGTGCCGCCGGAAGCCGGTCGCGGTGATGAGCGCGGCCTGTCGGCCGCCGTCGATCGTGTCGGCCGTCCCCGGCCGTCCCCGGCCGTCCCCGGTCGTCCCTGGCTCGCGGGCGGGGTCCGGGCGGGGGGCAGGGGGCCGGGCGTGGTTCGGGGCGAGGGGGGCGGGTCAGGTGGCGGCGAGGGGCTTTCGGGCCAGGAGGAAGCCCTGGGGGGTCTTCTCCGGGAAGGGCTCCTCGTCGTCGCGGCGGCGGGTCGTCCGGGCGTACTCCACCAGGCCCGCGTCGGCGAGGAGCCGGGAGAGGACGTCGGGTCGCAGCCGGTGGAAGTGGAGGTCGACGGGGTGGCCGAACCCGTCCGTGCGGTGTGCCACCTCGTCGCCGAGCTGGAACCCGAGCTGGAGGTAGCCGCCCGGCTCCAACGTCCGGTGGAACTCGGCGAAGACGGCCGGGAGGTGGGCGGGCGGGACGTGGATGACCGAGTACCAGGCCAGGATTCCGGCCAGCGAGGCGTCCGGCAGGTCGAGGGCCAGCATCGACCCCTCCACGAACCGCAGCCCCGGGTACGTCTGCCGGGCCTGCGCGAGCATGCCGGGCGAGAGGTCGATCCCGAAGACCGGCAGGCCCTGGGCGTCCAGGTACGCGGTGACGCGGCCGGTCCCGCACCCGATGTCGGCGACGGGCCCGCCGCCGCCCGCCCGCACCAGCTCGGCGAACCCGGCCAGCACGGCACGGTCCAGCGGCTTGGCCACCAGCTCGGCGCGGAACCGTTCGGCGTAGTCGGCGGCCATGGCGTCGTAGGAGGCCCGGGTGGCGCGCAGGAAGTCCGGCTCAGTCATGACCGGCCACCGTACCCGTGCCCTCGGACAACTCGCCCTGGGGCGGGCTGTTCTCGGTGGACCGGACCCAGGTCGTGAAGTGCTCCACCGCCGCGATGACGGCGTGGAACCGGATCGAGGGGAAGAAGTCGAAGGCGTGCTGGGTGCCGGGGAGTTCGGCGTAGACCACCGGCCGGGTCGAGACCCGGGCGAGTTCGGTGGCGAAGTGGCGGGCGTCCTCGGGCAGGACGAGCGTGTCCATCGACCCGTGGACGAGGAGGAACGGCGGCGCGTCGGCGCGCAGGTGCGCCAGCGGGGAGGAGCCGGGGTGCTCCTCGGCCCTCCCGTAGTAGCCGTAGAGGCCGATCACCCCCGACACCGGGGTGTCGTCGGCCGCCGGGCCCGGCCGGGTTCCGGTGCCGTTGGCGGTGAGCGCCGCCGTGGCCGCCAGGTGGGCGCCGGCGGAGCCGCCGGCCAGGAACAGGGTGCCGGGATCGGCGCCGTAGTCGGCTCCGTGCTCACGCACCCAGCGGACGACCCGCCGCACGTCGGCGAGCCGGTCTGCGTACCGGAGGCCCCGGCCCAGCCGGTAGTTCGCGCTCACGCACACCCAGCCCTGGCCGGCCAGCCGGTAGAGCAGGGGGCGCGCGCCGAGCATCTTGCCGCCGACGCGGAACCCGCCGCCGTGCAGGTAGACGAGTACGGGCGCGTTCGTCACGCCGGACCGGGGGACGTACACGTCGAGCAGGTGGCCGCGCCCGGCGTCGCCGTACCGGACGTCGGCCACGCGCCGTACGCCGAACCGGTAGGAGACCAGAGGCAGGAAGAGGAGGCGGAGCAGGGGCAGTCGGCCGCGCCGTCCCCTCGCCTCCCGCTCCGGTACCGCCCCCGGCCCGAGCGCGTCGCGCAGCGCGGCTGTCAGACAGGGGCGGGCGGTGCGGGCCCGCGCGGCGAGCACCGCCAGTCCCGCCGCCGTACCCGCCGCCACGCCCACGGCCACCCACCAGCCCGGCGCGCCCACGTCGCCGCCGACCAGGACCGGTACCGCCCCGGCCGCCAGCACGTACAGGCCGAGGAAGGGCTGCTCGTTGACCAGGAAGGTCAGCGCGAAGCTCAGGTTGAAGGGGCTTGAGCGCCGGGGACGCGGCGGGCGCAACGCGAGCAGGGTCATGAGGGTGACCGCCCCGCTACCGGAGATGATCCGGGTGACGAGCACCACGACTTCCTCTCAGCCGCACGATGCGAGCCGCTCGATGCGAGCCGCTCGATGCGAGCCGCACCCGCGAGCCACACGATGGGAGCCGCACGACGCGGGTCCGGCGGCCTGTCCTGTGGACGTGTTCCGATGGTTCACTGCTTCCGCACAGCCAGGACCAAGCGTAGGACCGGGCGACCACCCCTGGCAGGACGTCGGTCAACTCCCGTGCGTCAACGCTCCGTCAAGGCCGGCCACGCTCGGCGGGACCGCTCGCGCGGCGCCTGGCCTGGAAGCTCGGTCCGGCGGATTCCGTGAGCAACTCCGCAAGACGGTCGATCAGTTCGATGAGCGTGTCCAGCCGTGGTCCGCCGCGCGCGACGCGGAAACCGTGGCGGCGGCCATGGAACGCGCTCTGGACGGCGTGGAACTGCGCCCAGCGCCGGGCGCGTTCGCGATCGACCTCCGCGGCCTCGGCGTAGACGTCCAGAACGCGGTGGGCGGCCCTGCGCAGGTCGGGGGCCTCCAGGAGCGTCAGGGCGCGGGACTTGAGCAGGGTGCCGCCGTCGTAGGCGGGATCACCCGCGTACCCCTTGGGGTCGACGGCCAGCCACGGTTCCCGGTCGGCGCGCAGGATGTTCCTGGCGTGGAGATCGCCGTGGACGAGGGTGTCCGGCTGGACGGCGGCCAGTTCGCGGACGGTCGCCACGGCGGCGTCCACCACGTGGCGCGGCAGCGCGGGCGCCAACTCCTCGGCGTCCTTGCGCAGCTCCTCCTCCCAGGCGGCGGCCTGGTCCCTCAGCCGTGGCAGGTCCGGCGGCGCGGGGACGGCCAGCCGGCGACTGATCCGCCCGGCCACCGTCGCGACCTCGTCGCCGTCCTCGACCTCGGCCAGGGTGGACGACCGGACCCGTTCGAGCAGCATCGCGAACCGCTCGTCGTCCCGCTCGTGCAGCAGGACCGCGCCGCGTCCGTTCCACGCCGCGAAGGCGTCGGGCTCATGGACGTTGCCGGGGTGCGGAAACGACAGCTTCAGCACAGCGGCACCCCCGGCCCGCCGACGCACCGGGATGACGACCCCGACGCCCCCGTGCATGACCTCCCCGTCCGGCACGCAGCCCCAGAGGTCCAGCAACTCGCCGCTGATGTGCCCCAGTTCGCCGAGCCAGGCCGCTCCGCGCGCACCTTCCCGCGCGAGAGTGCTCCGCGTGAACGCCTCCGGAATCCCGATCACCCGGGCACCCTACGCGCGGGACGTCCGGGCTTTCGGCGCCTTGATGGTGTTCTTCGCGATCTGGTAGGCGTGGACGAACCACTCCTGGTCCGTGGTGGCGTCAGAGGGGAGCACAACGGTGACAGAGGAGACGTCCTTGCTGCTCGAACGGGTGCACGCGGCCGGCCTGACGGACGTGGTCGCGGTCGAGCCGGTCAGCGGGGGCCTCGCCGCGACCGCCGGACTCGCGCGCCGGGGGGACGGCACGCAGGTCTTCGTCAAGGCGTTCGGGGAGGGGCTCGGGGAGCCACCGTCAGAGGACGCCTTCGTCACGGAGGCCGAAGGACTCACCGTGCTGCGCGAGGCGGGCGGCGTCGCCACGCCCGAGATCGTCCGCGCCGACCGCGGCCTGCTCGTGCTCTCCGTGCTGCGGCCCCGGCCGGGCACCGGGGCGTTCTGGGAGCAGCTCGCGCACGTCCTCGCCCGTCTGCACACCTCCACGCGGCACCCCCGGTTCGGATGGCACCGGGACAACTGGCTGGGCCGTCGACGGCAGGTCAACACCTGGGAGGACGACGGGTTCGCGTTCTTCGCCCAGCACCGTCTGCTGCGCTGGCTCGGCGAACCCCGCGTCCGCCAGGCGCTCGACGCGGCGGACCGGGCGGCGCTGGAGCGGCTGTGCGACCGGCTGCCCGAGCTGCTGCCGGTCAGGCCCGCCTGCCTGACGCACGGCGACCTGTGGGCGCTGAACGTCATGGCCACCGCCGACGGGCGGCCCGCGCTGATCGACCCGGCCGTGTCGTACACGTGGGCCGAGGTCGACCTGGCCCACCTGTGGACGACGGCGCCGCCGCCCGAGGCGCAGGTGTTCTTCGAGCGGTACGCCGAGCTGACCGGGCTCGACCCCGACTGGCGCGACCGCATGCCGATCCTCCAGCTGCGCCAACACCTCGCGGTGATCGCCCAGTTCGACCCGGACTGGGGCGCCGCCGAGCTCGTCCGCGCCACCCTCGCCCCGTTCCGGCACCGGCCCTGACCACCGCGTGCCACCGGCCCTGACCACCGCGCGGCGGCGCCCCGCGACCATCGCGCGGCCGGTGCTACCCGATGGCGGCGCTGTGGACGACGTGGTCGGGGCTGTCGAGCCACACCTGCTCCCCGGCCGGGCCGACCGTGAGGCCGAACCGCTCGAACCCCGGCCGCCCCTGCTCCTCCCACCAGCGGTGGGCGGCCGCCACCTCGTCCCAGAGGCTCCGAGGCCCGGACTGGCGGACCTCGAACTCCTCGCGGCTCGGGACGTAGTCGACCGTCGCCCACGACGTGACGGCCGTGTCGCGCAACCACAGCGTGTACGAGCCGTCGCCGTACGCCTCGGCCCACGGGAACGCCCCGGACACCCGCACGCCGATCGCGAACATGACCGGCCAGTCCCCGACCGACTCCGGGGAGAGGCCGGTCACGCTCCGCCGCCCGTCGGCCGGCCACGCCCGCCCGCCGAGGTACTCGCGGACGTGCCGCAGCCGGGTGCGCTGAGCGCGCAGCCGCATGAACGCCGAGGAGCCGAGGAAGGGGCCACTGGCCGTCCCGTCCTCGGCCACGGTGAGACGGACCACCGCCTCCCCGCCGTACTCCGGCCCCCACGGCGCCACGATCAGCCCGCCCGGCCTCGTCTGCGCGATCCACTCCCGGGGGACCCGGCCGACGGACGCGGTGGCGATCAGGCGGTCGTACGGCGCGCCGTCGGCGTACCCCTCGGCCCCGTCGCCGACCACCGTCGACGGCTCGTACCCGGCCGCCTCCAGCCGGGCCCGCGCATCCCTCGCGCTGGCCTCGTCCACCTCCACCGTGACCACGTTCCCGGCGCCGAGCCGGGCGGACAGCAACGCTGCGTTCCAGCCGGTCCCGGTGCCGACCTCCAACACGCGGTGCCCGTCCTGGACGTCCAGCGCGTCCAGCATCGAGAAGACCATGGTCGGCATGGAGCTGGAGCTGGACGGGATCTTCCCCCTCCCCGGGCCGGTGTACGCCCAGTCGTCCCACTGGGTCGTGATCGGCGCGTCCCGGTGGACGGCCCGCCACCAGCTCTCGGGCTCCTCGGTACGGACCACCCGGTCGTCCTGCCGGTTCATTCCGGCGCGGCCGGGCCAGATCACGTCCGGGACGAACAGGTGCCGGGGCACCGCGTGGAAGGCGGGCAGCCAGTCGCCGGTGAGCGCTCCCTTTTCGATGAGCGCGGAGGCGAGCCCGTCAGGGCCCGCCCCCTTCTCGCTGTGGGTGGTCATGGAGTTGTCAGCGGCCGTCCGCCGGGCCCTGACCGTCGTTGGTGTTTCCGCCCTCGTCGGAGCCGCCTCCGCCGTGCTTGTTGCCGCTGTCACTGTCGTCCTGCGGGTTCCCGTCCGTCATGGTGAGCCACCAAGCGCGCATGGTCCGTATCTCCTGTCTCCGTTACCCGGCACGCGTTCATGTGCCGGATTTCCTGGGTCGATGATCCGGGTCTGCCCTGGGACGTGGGAACCTCCCCGGAACCACACTTCTGGACGTCCCCAAGGGAGGTAGAACGTCCCTGGGCAATGTGCCGGTAGTCAGGAGAGAACCGATGGCCAACGAAAGGTTGCGCGCCACCATGGCGGCAGCAGGTTGGACGTACGCTGGCTTGGCGGCTGTGGCAGAGGTCGACCCCAAGTCGGTGGAGCGTTGGGTGAACCTGGGCCGCACGCCTCGCCGGGAGACCGCTCTACGCGCCGCCGAAGCGTTGGGAGAGGACATGTTCGCACTTTGGCCGTCACTTCGGCAGGCACGCGCAGCCCGGGCGGTGAGTCCCGAACTTGTCGCGCTGTACGAACGACGGGCGGGCGTTGCCTTATCTGCGTACATTGACCTGTTCGCTCAGGCGCGGGAGCACCTGGACATCCTGGTGTATGCGGCGGTGTTCCTTCACGAGACCTACCCTGGGCTCAACGATCTGCTCGCGGAACGGGCTGCTGAAGGCTGCTCGGTGCGCATCGCCCTCGGCGATCCGGACAGTCCCAACGTGCGGCAGCGGGGAATGGAAGAGAAATTCGGCCACGGCATCGAGTCGCGGTGCCGCTTGGCGCTTATGCACTACAGCCCCCTCGTCGGAACACCGGGAATCGAGATCCGCACGCACGGAACAACCCTCTACAACAGTCTTTACCGCGCTGACGATCAAGTTCTCGTCAACGCGCATGTTTTCGGCGCCAACGCCTACGTCGCACCCGTGTGGCACCTTCGCCGTGCTGTGTCCGGCGGGATGTTCGACGGCTACATGGCGAGCTTTGACTCCGTATGGGAAACAGCGGCTCGGCGGGAGAAGTGATGGCACGCACCGAGTTCTACGACGACCCGAACGCCCCCGAGCCGAACAGCCTGGTCGTCGCGGCCTCCGCCGTCGTCACCGACGAGCGGGGCCGGGTCCTCCTGCAACGCCGACGGGACAGCGGCCTGTGGGCGCTGCCCGGCGGCGGGATGGACATGGGCGACTCCCTGCCCGGGGCGGCGGTGCGGGAGGTCAGGGAGGAGACCGGCCTGGACGTGGAGATCACCGGACTGGTGGGCACGTACACCGATCCCCGGCACGTCATCGCCTACACGGACGGCGAGGTCCGACGGCAGTTCAACGTCTGCTTCACCGCCCGGGTGGTCGGCGGGGAGTTGGCGGTCTCCGAGGAGTCCACCGAGGTGCGGTTCGTCCCCCCGGGCGATCTCGACTCCCTGCCGATGCACCACACGCAGCGGCTGCGGCTGGCCCACTTCCTGGAAGGGCGCGAACGCCCGTACCTCGGATGAGGGCACGCGCCCCCCGCGGCCCCTGTGGCGGCTCGGCAAGTCGGGCGCCGGGGGCGCCGGGTGTGCCCGGGGAGCGGCTTCACGCCAACCACCGGACCGTCAGAAACGTTCCGGTGCACGCCTGTTGACACCCCGGGCGCCGCCGGTTGAGGGTGACCCGGGGGTGGGAGCGCTCCCACCCCGCTCGGCGCCCCCCACGGAGCCGGGCAGACGACGGAGGAGAAGCATGCGGAATCCCCCCACCCGCCCCCGGCTGCGGCGGTTCGCCGCCGGCCTCGCGGTCCCCGCGGCGCTGCTGCTGGCCGCCCTGCCCGCCTCGGCCGCCACCGCCGGCGGCCATCCGGCGGGAGCGCACCCGGCGGCGGCCCACCCGGCCGACGCCGCCGCCGGCACCGCCTCGGTGAGCGTGGACACCGGTACGAGCCTGGCCACCGTGCCCGCCACGGCCATCGGCCTGAACGCGTCCACGTACGACAGCCACGTCACCGACGCCGTCGTTCCCGGCCTGGTCAAGGACGCGGGGGTGGGCCTGATGCGCTTCCCCGGCGGCACCGAGTCCGACCAGTACGACTGGCAGAGCAACACCGACGTGCTCTCCGGCGCCACGCAGCCCACCGACTTCGACGGCTTCATCGGCACCGCGAGCCAGGCCGGTGCCCAGCCGATGATCACCGTGAACTACGGCACCGGCGACACCGTCGGCAGCACCCGCTCGCCGCAGGAGACCGGCGCGCAGGTGGCCGCCGACTGGGTGCGGTACGCGAACGTGGAGCACCACGACCACGTCCAGTACTGGGAGATCGGCAACGAGGTCTACGGCAACGGCACCTACGGCGCCTACTGGGAGCCCGACGAGCACTGCGGGAGTGTGCCCCCGGCCACCAGCCAGCCCGACAGCTGCGGGCCCGCCGTGTACGCGCAGACCGCCGCCGCGTACATCAAGGCGATGAAGGCCGTCGACCCGACGATCAAGGTCGGCGTCGTACTGACCGCGCCCGGCAGCTGGCCCGACGACGTCACCGCCCCCGGCAGCCCGCAGTCGTGGAACCAGACCGTGCTCAGCGCGCTGGGCGGCGCCGCCGACTTCGCCGACGTCCACTGGTACCCGCAGAACCCCAGCAACGTCACGCCGCCCGGCCCGACCGACGCCGGGCTGCTCGGCGACACCGCGCAGATACCCGGGATCACCAGCACGCTGAACGCGCAGTTCCAGCAGTACGCCGGCCGGAACCTGCCGATCATGCTGACCGAGACCAACTCGGTGTCGTCCAACCCGGGCAAGCAGACCATCGGCGTCGTCAACGCCCTGTACCTCATCCAGGACTACACGCAGTGGACGACCAGCGGGGTCGCCAACGTCGACTGGTGGCAGCTGCACAACGGCCTGGTGGCCAACGGTGACAACGGCTCCGAGCTGGCCGGCACCGGCCAGTACGGCGAGTACGGCGTGCTGTCGGACGGCTCCTGCGACACCAACACCGCCGGCACGCGGCTGTGCGAGCCCACCCCGAACACGGCGTTCCCCGCCTACTACGGGCTCAAGCTCGCCGGGTCCTTCCTGCGGCCGGGCGACACGATCGTCAAGGCGTCCTCCAGCGCGGCGCCCGTCCAGGCGTACGCGGTGAAGTCCGCCGACGGCTCGGTGAAGGTCATGCTCGTCAACGACGACCCGGCCACCACCTACAGCGTGGACCTCGGCTACACCGGCTTCACGCCCGCCGCCGGGGCCCCGGCCACCGCCACCCTCACCGCGCCCGGCACCGGCATCAGCACCGGCACCGCCGGCAGCGCCACCGCGCAGACCCTGCCGCCCTACTCGGCGCGGCTGCTCACGGTCACCCCCGCCCCGGCGACCCCGGCCACCTGCAAGGTGACCTACCGCACCGGCGACTGGGCCACCGGCTTCACCGCGACGGTGACGCTCGCCAACACCGGCACCGCGCCCGTCAACGGCTGGACGCTGGGCTTCGCCTGGGCCGGCAACCAGCACGTCGACAACGGCTGGAACGCCACCTGGACGCAGACCGGCACGAAGGTCGCCGCGGCCAACCTCTCCTGGAACGCCACGCTCCAGCCCGGCTCCACCACCACGCTCGGCTTCAACGCCTCCTACAGCGGCGGCAACCCGGCACCCTCCGCCTTCACCCTCAACGGCGCCGCCTGCGCCACGGGATGACGGCCCCCTGACGAACGCGCGAAGGGCTCCCGGGCGTGCTGCCCGGGAGCCCTTCGCGCGTGGTGGTCACCGCGAGGCGGGGGTCACCGCCGGAAGGCGGTCACAGCCGCTCGGGGGAGCGGATGCCCAGCAGGGACAGGCCCTTGCTCAGGGTGCGGCCGGTCAGCTCGCACAGCAGCAGCCGGTTCTCCACCTGGGCCGGGCCGCCGTCCGCGGTGAGGACCGGGCACTGCTCGTAGAACGTGGTGAAGAGCGACGCCAGCTGGAAGAGGTACGAGGCCAGCCGGTGCGGCTCGTAGGTCTGCGCGACCTCCTCCAGGGCCTCCCCGAACGCGTCCAGGTGCAGGCCGAGGGCGCGCTCGGCCGGCTCCAGGGCCAGCTCCGGGTGGGCCGCCGGGCGCTGGTCGGCGCCGGCCTTCCGGAAGATCGACTGGGTGCGGGCGTAGGCGTACTGGACGTAGACGGACGTGTCGCCGTTGAGCGAGACCATCCGGTCCAGGTCGAAGACGTAATCCCGGCCGAGCGAGGTGGAGAGGTCCGCGTACTTGACGGCGCCGATGCCGACCTGGCGGCCGTTGTCGGTGATCTCCTGCTCGGTCAGGCCGATCTTCTCGCCCTTCTCGCGCACCACGGCCGTGGCCCGCTCGACCGCCTCGTCCAGCAGGTCCTCCAGCCGGACGCTGACGCCGGCGCGGGTCTTGAACGGCTTGCCGTCCGGGCCCAGCACCGTGCCGAAGGGGAGGTGGCGGGCGACGACCTCGTCGGTGAGCCAGCCGGCCCGGCGGGCGGTCTCGAAGACCATCTTGAAGTGCAGCGACTGCCGCACGTCCACGACGTAGAGCAGGATGTCGGCGTGCAGGTCGCCCGTCCGGTTGCGGATCGCGGACAGGTCGGTCGCGGCGTAGCCGAAGCCGCCGTCGGACTTGCGGACGATCAGCGGGACCGGCTCGCCGTCCTTGCCCTTGATGTCGTCGAAGAACACGCACAGCGCGCCGTTGGACTCCACGGCCACGCCGGCCTTCTCCAGCAGCTCGCAGGTCTCGACCAGCAGGTCGTTGTACCCGGACTCGCCGACGATGTCCTCGTCGACGATCTGGATGTCGAGCTTGTCGTAGACGGAGAAGAAGTACGTCTTCGACTCGTCCACGAACCGCTGCCAGGTGGCCAGGGTCTCCGGGTCGCCCGCCTGGAGGTCGACCACCCGGCGCCGGGCGCGGTCCTTGAACTCCTCGTCGGCGTCGAACAGGCCGCGGGCGGCCTTGTAGAGCCGGTCGAGCCGGGACATCGAGGCCAGGCCCGCGTCGGCGCCTGCGCCCTCGGTGTGGTCGAGCTCGTGCGGGTGCTCCAGCAGGTACTGGATCAGCATGCCGAACTGGGTGCCCCAGTCCCCGATGTGGTGGCGCCGCACCACGTGCTCGCCCTCGAACTCCAGGATCTTGACGATCGCGTCGCCGATCACGGAGGAGCGCAGGTGGCCGACGTGCATCTCCTTCGCCACGTTCGGCTGGGCGTAGTCGACCACGGTGGTGCCCGGGTGCTCCTTCACGGGCACGCCGAGCCGCTCGTCGGCCGCGCGGGCGGCGAGGTTCCCGGTGATGGCGGCGTCCGCCACGGTGATGTTGAGGAAGCCGGGGCCGGACACCTCGACCTCGCCCACCACGTCGTCGGCCGGCAGCGCGGCCAGCACGGACGCGGCCAGCTCCCGCGGGTTGGCCTTGGCCCGCTTGGCCAGGCCGAGGACGCCGTTGGCCTGGAAATCGGCCCGGTCGCTTCGTCGCAGCAGCGGGTCGGCGTCGGCGGCCGACGGCACCGCGGCGGCCAGGGCCGCCGAGACGCGCTGCTGGAGCGATGCGGAGAGCGAGGGAACCGAGGCCATGGGGTGCGGTGCCGTTTCCGTGAGTGGTGACTGGGCGGCGTCCCACGCGGTGGCGGGGCGCGGTCTCCAGTGTCCCATGGGGCCGCCGGGCGGCGAACCGGGTTATCCACAGGGTGGGGACGCGGGTGGGGACAGGCCGGGAACGGCTGGGGACGCGGCTGGGGACGTGGCTGGGGGAGCGACGGCGCCGGCCCGCGGGCTGACCGGGGACGAGTGCCGGGAGCGGCACGAGCCGCATCGGACCGGCACGAGCCGCATCGGACCGGCGCGGGACGGCTTCGGCCGGATCGGCGAGGTTATCCACAGGCCGCGAGATCGCGGGGGCGGGAGGGGCGGGCGTTCTGGGAGAATGGCTGTGCCGGGGCTTTCCCGGCCGCTGTCCGGCCCGCACGCGTTCGGCCTGCCCGGTCGGGGCGGCGAGATCCGGAGCGAGGAAGACGAGGAAGAAGAGGACCGTGGCTGCAAGCACCGAGGCCGACTGGGTCTCCCGTTTCGCGGACGACGTTATCGCCGAGTCGGAGCGCCGCGCCCCCGGGAAAACCGTCGTCGTCGCGTCCGGGCTGAGCCCGTCGGGCCCGATCCACCTCGGCAACCTCCGCGAGGTCATGACCCCGCACCTGGTGGCCGACGAGATCCGCCGCCGCGGCCGCGAGGTCCGCCACGTCCTGTCGTGGGACGACTACGACCGGTACCGCAAGGTCCCGCAGGGCATCCCGGGTGTGGACGCGTCGTGGGCCGAGCACATCGGCAAGCCGCTGACCTCCGTGCCCGCCCCGGCCGGGTCCGCGTACCCGAACTGGGCCGAGCACTTCAAGGCCGCGATGACGGCCGCGCTGGCCGAGCTGGGCGTGGAGTTCGACGGCATCAGCCAGACCGCCCAGTACACCTCGGGCGTCTACCGCGAGCAGGTCCTGCACGCGATGCGGCACCGCGCGGAGATCGACGCGATCCTCGCCCAGTACCGCACGAAGAAGGGGCCGGCGAAGCCCGCCGCCAAGCAGCAGCAGAAGCAGCAGAAGCCCGTCGACGAGGCCGAGCTGGCCGCCGAGGAGGGCTCCGGCGCCGCCGAGGAGGACGACGGCGGCAGCACCGCGGCCGGCGTCGGCTACGTGCCCTACAAGCCGTACTGCGGGGAGTGCGGCAAGGACCTCACCACCGTCACCGCGTACGACGACGAGACGACCGAGCTCAGCTACACCTGCGCGTGCGGCCACCAGGAGACGGTGCGGCTCAGCGAGTTCGACCGCGGCAAGCTGGTGTGGAAGGTCGACTGGCCGATGCGCTGGGCGTTCGAGGGCGTCGTCTTCGAGCCGTCCGGCGTCGACCACTCCTCGCCCGGGTCGTCGTTCCAGGTCGGCGGGCAGATCGTCGGGCCGATCTTCGGCGGCGAGCAGCCGATCGGGCCGATGTACGCCTTCGTCGGCATCACCGGCATGGCGAAGATGTCCTCCTCCAAGGGCGGCGTGCCCACGCCCGGCGACGCGCTCCAGATCATGGAGCCGCAGCTGCTGCGCTGGCTGTACGCCCGGCGCCGGCCCAACCAGTCGTTCAAGATCGCCTTCGACCAGGAGATCCAGCGCCTCTACGACGAGTGGGACGCGCTGAACCGCAAGGTCGAGGACGGCACCGCGCTGCCGGCCGACATCGCGGCCTTCAACCGCGCGGTGGGCACCGCCGCCGGCGAGCTGGCCCGCACCCCGCACCCGCTGCCGTACCGGACGCTGGCCTCGGTCGCGGACATCACGGCGGGCGCCGAGGAGCAGACGCTGCGCATCCTCTCCGAGCTGGACCCGGAGCACCCGCTGGGCTCCCTGGACGAGGCCCGTCCCCGGCTGGACCGCGCGGTCAACTGGACCACCACCCACGTGGCGGCCGAGCAGCGCACGGTGGTGCGCTCCGAGCCGGACCGCGAGCGGCTGGCCGGGCTGGGCGACGCCGACCGCGAGGGGCTGAAGCTCCTGCTGGAGGGGCTGGACTCGCACTGGTCCCTGGACGGCCTGACCACCCTCGTCTACGCCGTGCCGAAGCTGCGGGCCGGGCTGGAGCCCGACGCGAAGCCGACGCCGGAGCTGAAGACGGCGCAGCGCGAATTCTTCGTGCTCCTCTACGAGCTGCTGGTCGGCCGCGACACCGGCCCGCGCCTGCCGACGCTGCTGCTCGCCGTCGGCCAGGACCGGGTGCGGGCGCTGCTGGGGGCCTAGCGCCGCTCAGGGCAGGGTGTGCCCCCCGCCCTGGCACGGCCGTCCGCCGCGTTGCCGTACCGGCCGAGCAGGCCCACTGCGAGGCCGGTTCGGCGCCTTGCGGCTGACCGCACCAGGACACCTCGCCACCGGGCGAACCGTGCCGGTCGCGGCACTGGCTCCCTCCGGCGCGTCGCCTTCCCGCCCGTGCCCCGGCCGGCTCGATGCCGGCCGGGGCACGGGTGCGTCCGGCGGCCCGCGTACCGGACGCACGGGCGGGTGCTCGGGCCCGCTGGAGCTACCGCCCGTGTTCCTGCGCCTGCTCCTGCGCGTGCTCCTTCGCGTCGGTGGCGTACAGGCAGGGACCGGTGACGTCCGCCACCGTGATCCGCACGCCCGCCGTCCGGCAGAAGAGCTCCAGGTCATGTTCGAACGCCGTGTCGACCGGGTCGTCGGAGCCCATCGCGGCGAGCGCCGCCCGCACCTCCGGTGTCGTCGGCTCGGCGCTGCCGTTGTCCCAGCTGTGGTCGGCGACGATGGCGCCGTCGCGGAGCACCACGAACGACGACAACGCGTTGATGTTGCGGAAGCAGGCCACCGCGAACGTGCCGGCGGACAGCTCCGGCCGGTTCACCCCCGCCCAGCCGTTCTCCTCGACCAGCAGCGTGTGGCCGCCGACCCGGAACGCGGCCGCGAACGCGTCCTTCCAGTCCGCGTCCGGGTCGGTGCTCAGCGCCCGCAGGTCGCGCCAGGTGCCGTCGTGGATCACGGTGTCGTCGCCGAGCAGCCGGCGCAGCGCCTCGGCCGGCTCGACGTCGCGGACCAGGGTGACGCAGTAGGCCGTGTCGTCCATCAGCGCCGACATCCAGTCGTCCCAGGACTCCGGCGCGACCCGCCTGCCGTTGCGCCAGAACGGCGTGCCGTCGCGCCGCAGTTCCACGCCCTCGGCGGTGACGACCAGGGCGTCCGCCGGCCCGTCGACCTCCATCGCCACGGAACCGTCGACGCCGTGCACCCGCAGCATGCCGTCCTCGTCCAGCGCGAGGTAGCTGCGCTCGGCGTCCCAGACGTACTCGTCCCACAGCCACGTGCCGTCGGGGGCGTAGCCCACCAGCCGCCGGTCGTCCCGGTGCGCGAACACCGTGGAACCGTCGGACGCCGTCAACGACTGCCGCTGAAGAGCCTGTCCGGGCAGCAGCGTGTCGCCGCGCGCGGTGTTCATGCCGGGCCGGGTGCAGCCCGCGTGGACGTCGACCACCCACGAGGTGCCGTCGAGCGCGATCGTGCCGTCGTCGCCGACCACGAGCCGGGTCGCGCCGGTCGTGCCGGCCCGCCACAGCGGGGCGCCGTACAGGGTCCGCACCACCAGGTCGCCGCCGGTGAGGTCGGCCCAGCCGTTGCCGGCCCACCACGTGTCCGTCGCCCACACCTTCCGCTGGGCGGAGTTGCAGTACAGCACCAGGTCGCCGTTCTCCTGGTGCACGAGGGTGTGCGAGCCGTTCGGCGAGGTCAGCGACTGGTGCCGCAGCCGGCCGCCGGCCGGGAGCTCGTGCCCGCCGTAGGCGTACGGGGTGGACGGCGGCGGGTCCGCCGGCGCGTCGTGGCTGGTGGACCGCCACAGCAGCTCGCCGGCGGCGTCCACCAGGACCAGCCGCCAGCTCCTGCCGCGCCGCTCCGGGACCTGGCGCCAGGTCAGCTCGGCGCCGTCCTGCTCGAACCACCGGGCCAGCGGCGCGGGCAGCGTGGAGGCGAGGCCGGCGCCCGACGTCCTCTGATGGACCACCAGCCCCCCGTCCCGCACGCGGGCCACGCTCCACCGGTTCCGCCCCGGCCGTATGAGGTGCGCGGTCTCCGTGATCGCCGCCGCCGGGGCCGAACCGCGCAGCTCCACCGTGCCGGGGTCTTCGGTGCGGGAGCCGGCGAGCCGCGCGCCGTCGTCGCCGAGCAGCGCCAGGTCGCCGTCGTCGGTGACCACCAGGCGCACCGCGTCCCGGTGCCCCAGGTCCGCTGTCCACAGCGGCCGGCGGCCGTCGTCCTCGGTGTGCAGCGCGCCGTCGCCGCCGAGCAGCAGCGCGCCCTTCCCGCCGGCCCGCCAGCGGACCTCGCCGGTGGCGGTGTCGGTCAGGGAGGCGACGCCGTCGACGTCGTAGCGCAGTACGTGGCGGCCGTCGCGCGACGTGAGGGGCTCGTCGCCGAGCCGGGTGAACTGCCTCATCTCAAGCATGCGGGAAGGGTATGGGGACCCGCCGACAGCCTGGGGGCGGCCGTCCGGGCGCGGTCACGCCCCGAGGTGAGGACGGCTCACGGGGTGTACGAGCTCTCCTCGTTGTAGCGGTAGCGCAGCTCCCGGGTGGCCGCGACCAGCTCGCGCTCCTCGGGGCCGGTGCCGTCGAACTGCTCCACCATCGCGCGGACGAGCTGGCGGGCGTTGGGGAAGTCGCCGTGGGTCTGCACGTAGCGGCGGTAGACCCCCATGTAGGCGTCCTCGGCCGTCATTCCGTCGGGCATCCGCAGACCGGCGACCGGGAACGTCAGATCCTCCTGCCCCGCCTCCGGGTCCGCCTCCGGCCCGGAGCCCGCCGCGACCTCCTCCGGCTGCGGCCCGGGGCCTCGGGCTCGGGGGCGCGGGGCCGGGGACGGCCGCCCCGGCGGGCCCGCCCTCGGCGCCGACGCCGCCGAGCGGGCGCGTCCGGTTGGGGCCGGCCGGGACCCGCACCTGCGGCTCGGCGGCCGGGTTCTGCGGCGCCGCCTCAGCGGGCGTACCGCCCTGGCCCTGCGACTCCGCCTGGCCCTGGGCCTGGAGCTCCGCCTGGGCCCGGAGCTCCGCCTGGTACCGGGCCTGGTCCGAGTGGGCCTGCGCCTCGGGCGGGAGCTGGCCCGGGTACTGCTGGGGCTGCTCGGTCTGGCCGATGAAGGGCAGGCCGGGGCCGTAGCCCTGCTGTTGCTGCTCCTGCCACTGCTGCTGTTCGGGGACGGTGAACGGGTGGCCCTGGGCCGGTGCGGGCGCCTGCGGGGCCGCGAACCACGGGCTGTGGTGCGTGCCCTGGCCGCCGTCCGCCTGCTGGGCGCGCTGCATCTGCTGCATCTGCTGGATCCGCAGCATCTGCTGCTCCTGGAGCTGCCGGTGCTGGAGCCGGCGCTCGTACTCCTGGGCCTGCGCGAGGGCGAGGTCGAACTCGTCGCTCACCTCGGCGCCTTGGGCGTTCGGGTCCTGGCCCTGACCCTGATCCGGGCCCTGATCCTGTGCCTGGCCCTGCGTCTGTGCCTGCGTCTGGCCCTGCGTCTGTGCCTGCCCGGGTCCGGCGGCCTCCTGGGCGGGGGCGGTGCCGGTTCCCTGGTCCGGCCCGGACGCGGAGCCCTTCGGCAGCGCCGGAGCCGACTCGTCCGCCGTGTCCAGCCGCTTCACGGCGCCCGACGGGAGCAGTTCGATGCCCGCCGCCTCCAGGCCCGCGTCGGCGGTCTCCGCCAGCGGCACGCCGTAACGGGCCAGCCGCAGCGGCATGATCGCCTCGATCGGGGCCCGGCGGCGCCACGCGACGCCGTACCGGGCGCGCAGCCTGGCCCGGTACACCAGCCGGTCCTGCTCGCGCCGGATGACCTCCTCGTACGACCGCAGCTCCCACAGCTTCATCCGCCGCCAGAGCCGGAACGTCGGCAGCGGGGCGAGCAGCCAGCGGGTGACCCGGACGGACTCCATGTGCTTGTCGGCCGTGACGTCGGCGATCCGGCCGATCGCGTGCCGGGCGGCCTCCACGGAGACCACGAAGAGCACCGGGATGATCGCGTGCATGCCGACGCCCAGCGGGTCCGGCCAGGCCGCGGCGCCGTTGAAGGCGATGGTGGCGGCGGTCAGCAGCCACGCGGTCTGCCGCAGCAGCGGGAACGGGATGCGCAGCCAGGTCAGCAGCAGGTCCAGCGCGAGGAGGACGACGATGCCGGCGTCCACACCGATGGGGAAGACGTTGGCGAACCAGCCGAAGCCCTTGTGCAGCGCGAGCGCGCGCACCGCGGCGTAGGAGCCGGCGAAGCCGATCGCGGCGATGACGACGGCGCCTGCGACGACGATACCGACCAATATCCGGTGCGTCCGGGTCAAATGTATCGCGGCCACCCGCGGCCCCTCCTGCGCCCTAGTCGCCTACCCCCGTGAACTGACCGCCCAAGAGTGCCACATGAGGGTGATGATCAAGCTTCGGGTTGACGTATGGATCGGACAAACGTGCGGATACGGAGGTGACAGTGCCGAGTTGTGATGTGCCACGGCGCCGCGGAGGCCGCTCCGGCGGTGTCCGGCGGTGTCCGGCGGGGCCGTGACGGGCCCGGTGAAGCGGCTCCAGGGGCCGGGGTCCGTGACGGGTCCGGGGGCGCGGGTCCGTGACGGGGCTTGCGGTGGGGGTCCGTGACGGGGTGACCAGGGCGGGCGGCGGTCCGGGCGGGCCGAGCCCAGCGGCACGGGCCCGGGCGGACGGCTGAGGTGCCGCCCCCCGGGCCCGGCGTCGCGGGCTCGGCCCGCCGGAGGTCAGTGGTGGGTGCGGCCGGGCAGGAGCTGGATGGTGTCGCCGACAGGGCGCTCACCGGTGGCGTCCGAGGTGGAGTTGACCAGGGTGCCGTTGACGGCCATGGCGGTGGAGCCGCCGCCGTCCAGGTTGAGGGCCTGCACGGCGCCGAGCGAGCGCATGAAGGACGCCTCCTCGTTCAGTGTGAAGCCCTCGCTGCCGCCGGCCAGCCGGCCGTCGACCGTGACGAGGAGCAGCCGTCCCTGGGCGTCGACGCCGGCGATGGTGCGCGGCTGGCGGGTTTCGGACCAGGCGTAGCCGAAGGAGAGGTCCTTCGGGTCCACGGTGCCTTCGTCGACGGCGTCGATGTCGACGCGGCCGTTCTTCACCAGGACGGGTGCGGCGCTGACGATGCTGTCGCCGGAGCCCAGCCGGACCTGGCGGCCGGCGCTGTCCCTGATGTCCTCGTCCACCTTGATCTTGTGGCCCTTGGCGGCGTGCGCGTTCAGCCAGTTCGCGGCGGTGCCGATGCCCTGCAGGACGGTGTCGCCCGTGGGGACCGAGCCGCCGCGGGTGCCGACGGACAGGACGCGGCCGGAGTGGTCCAGCACCACCTGGGTGCCGGTGCCGGTGGGCAGGGGTGCGGCGAAGGCGCTGTTGAAGAGGACCAGGTCGTCGGTGAGGTGGCAGGTGACGTCCTGCCAGGGCTGGTCGCTGGGCTGCCCGCCCGGCTGGCCGCAGTCCCGCACGGTGCCGGGGACGCGGTCGATGCCGCGCACCGCGACGGTGGAGCCGCCGACGCGGGCGGTGGCCTTGGTGGTGAGGTTGGTGACGCGGACGTCGCGGCCGCCGTCCTGGATCAGCAGGGCCGCGCGGGAGCCGGACGCCATCGAGTCCAGCTGGCCGTCGTAGGCGGCGGCGCCCGACTGGATGCCCTGGACGCCGTCGCTGTCCGCGGTGACGAAGAAGCCGGCGTTCACGCCGACCAGCGAGCCCAGCTTGGACGCGACCGACGAGGTGGTCTCACGCTGCGTCACGCTGCCGTCGTGGGTGCCCTCGACGGTGCCGGTGAAGGTGCGCGGGTCGACGACGGCGACGTGGACGTTCTCCCGGTCCGCCGGGGTCTGCGCGTCGTAGCCGGTCCACTCCACGGAGGCGTGGAAGCCGGCCGCCGTCACGCTCGCCGCGGCGGCCGTCGCTGCGGCCTGCGTCGGGTAGGAGCCCACCCGGACCCGCTTGCCCATGCTGCCCTTCGGCAGGCCCTCGTACGCGGGCCACTCGACGTCCTCCACGCGGGGGGAGAGGCCCGCGCCCTTGAGGGTGGCGGCGGTGGCGGAAGCCCAACTGGCGGTGGCCACGTCGGACCAGGAGGCGGCACCGGTCAGCCGGCTGGTCCCCGGAGCCTGCACCGCGATCGTCCACACCGGGACCGACGCCGAGTCGGTCAGCGTGCCGGTGCGCACCTGGAGCCCGGGCGCCACGTTCTGGGTCGACCACTGCCACTGGCCCGAGGCACTGGTGGTGGCGCCGTGGGCGGGGGCCGCGGCCGAGGCGTCCACCGCGGTCAGGCCGGACAGGCCCACCGTGGCGGTGCCCAGCACCAGCGCGCCGGCGCACAGCAGCGGGCGCAGGCGGCTGCCCCCAGCGCGGCGGACGCCGGACGGTGCGGCGCCCGGGGCCTCCCCGCAGTCCGAGACGGGGACGTGGTGGGAGGGGCGGTCGATCCGGTTCATGCACGGGCTCCTTGGCGGCGGCGGCTCAGCGCGGGCGCGGTCCACGGGTACGCGGGCGCGCCGCCCATCGCATCCGGGCCGACCCACCGGCCGGGCACATTGGCTGGAACGCCGCCTTAAAGTCGTGTGAACTGCCACCCCGCCAGGTGCGTCAGCCCCAGGTCAGGAGCTTGGAAACGCAGATGCGCGGCGGAGGGCACGGGCTGCCGCCGTGGCTGGTTCCGGGCGGGCGGCGACTCGGCGGGCTCGATGGCCAACCGGTTGACCTACCGTCACATACCGGGCAGGGAGCGGGGGTTGGCGCCGGACGCCCGGCGCTGGGTGCCTAGGCGCCCGGTGCTCGGGCCTGGGTGCCGGGTGCCCGGCCCAAGGTCAGGCAGCGGGTGCCGGGTGCCGGGTGCCGGGTGCCGGGCGGGGCTCAGCGTCGGCCGAGCCCCGTCCGGCGGCGGCTCAGGACGTGGCCTTGGCGCTGCTCGTGCTGCTCGGGCTGCTCGACGACGTGCCGGTCGGCTTGCCGGTCGGGCTGCCGGTCGGGCTGCTGGTCGTCTTCCCGGAGGAGGTGGCGGTGCCTGAGGCGGAAGTGCTCGGGGTGCCCGAGGCGTTGGCCGAGCCGTTGGCCGCGGCGACCGCGGCCACCGCGTCCTTGGCCGCGCGCTGCGCGCCGTTGTCCACGTCGGACGCCGAGGGGTTCTTCTTGCCCTCCAAGCCGGCGCCGTTGTACTCGACGATCACGACGACGTTGCCGGTGCGGGCCACCACGGTGTCGTTCTGCGAGGTGACCTTCGAGACCGTCGCCTTGCCGCTGACCGAACCGGCCTGGTCGCCCAACCCCGACACCGTGGAGGTGGTGAACCCCTTGGTCCTGCCCAGCGAGGCAAGCTCCTGGGTGTACCGGTTCCTGGCCTGGTCGTCGCCGGAGCCGAGGTCCGCGGTGGTGTCGTAGCGCTCCAGGGTGACCGACAGCCAGCGGTACTGGTAGCCGTCCTTGCCGTTCCCGGTCCAGGAGCAGCCGCCGCGGGTGCCGGAGTCGCCCGTCGTGGCGGTGGTGCCCTTCGACGACTTCGCCTTCGGCACCAGCGCGCCGACGGTGGAGTGGGCGACCGACGAGCAGGACGACGGCAGCGTCCGGAACTTCGCCGGGTCGAGCGTCGGCGTGGAAGAGGTGCTGACGGACGGGGCGGACGGCGTGTCCTTGTCGGCGCTGGTGTCCTTGTGCGAGCCGGAGGACGTGCAGCCCACCGCCAGGCCGGCGCAGACCGTCGCGCACGCGAGCACGAGCAGCGCCAGCCGGGCCTTCGGCGTCTGCCAGGGCCGGACGACCTGAGGCGCGTTCCCGTCCTCGTTCCCGTGCTCCTTCGGCTCCTTGCCGCTGCCGCCGGAGCCGCTGCCGCCGGAGCCGGAGCCGGAGCCGCTGCCGCCGGAGCCGGAGCCGCTGCCGCCGGAGCCGTCCCCGCCGTCGCTGCCGCCGTCCCCGCCGCCGAAGGGACCGGGTATCGGCGGGACCTCGGGCTGGAGCTGGATCCGGTCCTGAGCCTGGGGGTACGGCTGGGCCTCGGGCGTCCCGGAGGCGGCCTCGGGCGCGTGCGCCGGCGGCTGGGGTGCGGCGGCCTGCGTGCCGTACCCGTCACCCGGGTACGGCTGCGTGCCGTACGCCTCGCCGTATCCGGCGGCGTTGCCGGTGCCGTATCCGTCGGCGTACCCGGAGCCGGAGCCGTAGGGGTCCGCGCCGTAGCCGTTGGCGGCGTAGCCGTGGGCGCCCTCGGGGCCGTAGCCGTCCGCGGTGCCGTTCGGGTAGCCCCCCTGGGGGCTCCACGCGCCCTGCGCGGGCGCGCCGCCGGGCATGCTGCCTGTGCCGTACTCCATGGGCGCGTCCATGGGTTGCTCCATGGGATCTTCCATGGTCTTCCGGGGCCCTTCCGTCCTTTGCCGGCGCCTTCCGCCGGCTTCGGTGCTCGGTGGCCCCGGTGTCCTCTTCGGGCACCGCCGGGCCACACGCCGCACCACACTAAAGGGTCACGGCGCGGGCCCCTGCCTTATCCCTCGACTTTGCGCTGGAGCTCGGTTGCCACCTTCTGGGCGTCTTTTTGCAGGTCAGCGCTGCTCGGCGGCGCGGTGTGACCAGATGTGGACTCGGTGTAGCCGATGGTCGCCAGCACGTTCGCCGCGCGGAAAACCACGGTCACCGTGCGGGTGGAGGCGCTGGAGCGGGTCGAGGCCACGTCGTTGATGAATGCGGCGTTTCCCACACCGCTGAGCCGGCGTGGCGAGAGCGAGTCGGCGGCCTCTTCGTCGCCGTTCGCGCCATTCGCACTGTTCGTCCCGCTTGCGGCGGCCGTCGAGCCGCCGCCCTCGCTGCCCGCGGCGGCGGTGCCGTCCGAGGAGGTCCCGGACGGGGTGCCGGACGGCGTCCCGGAGGCGCCGTCGGACGGGGTGTCGGACGCGCCGGCTTCGGAGGAGTCGGAGGAAGACGAGGACGACGAGGACGGCCCGCTGCTCGGCGCGGCCGACGGGATCGACGCGGCGCCCGCCTGCTTCTCGAAGTCCGTCTCGGCCTCGACCTCGTCGCTCACCCCCGGGTCGTAGGAGACCACCCGGACGATGTTCAGCGTCAGCTTGCGGGAGGTCCCCTCGGCAGTCTTGGCCGACCACGAGCAGCCGACGAGCCGGTCGGTGTCGTAGGTCAGCGACTCCCTGCCGGAGTAGTCCACGGCCCCGGGCACCAGCTGCCTGAGCGAGTCCAGGTCGACGGCCGTGCACGGCTGGGGGAGCGTCTTGTACTTGCCGGGCGCCGCCGAGACGGTCCCGCTGCCGACCGGCGCGGTGGTGCCCTCGCTGTCGGCCCCGTCGGAGGAGCCGCCGGCGGTGCACGCCGCCAGCGCCAGCACCGCGGCCGCGGCGAGGACCGCCCCGGCGGCCAGCGGCACCCGCTCCCGGCGCAGCACGGCGGAACGGGAGGCGAACCGCGTCCTGAAGGGCGGCTTGGACCGCACGGGCGGCCCTCCTTCCCTGCGTAAATCCCTTGGCGCACATGAGCGAGCCCTGGACACAATGTCTACCGCACATCGCGCCGGAACCGCCCGCCGGGGAGGTACCCGCGAGAGCCCGCGCGACCCTCGGCGGACCGCTGCACACCGGCTGTTCCCGCGGGTTCGGCACGCCGTCCTCCCCGCCCGGCCGACACTCCGGACGTGACGAAGACGACGGCCGGGACCGCCCGGGACCGGCCGGGGCAGTCGGCTCCGTCCTGCTGGATACGACATCAGGGAGGGCCGTCCGGTTCCCGTCCGGTTCTCGTCCCGTTCCCGTCCCGTTCCCGCGCGGAGACGGAAGGGCGGCAGCCGAGGCTCACCCGCCCGGGTGACACGGTCGCACCGGACCAGCACGTCGACCGTGGGGGGCGGCGAATCCGGGACCACCGGGGACGACCAAGGGGACGACCACCGGTGCGACCACCGTACGGGCGACCCCGGTGACGAACGACGTGACGAACGAGACGACGAACAAGACGACGGAGAGGACTCCAGACGGCCCCGCGGCAGCGGTGCCGGGCCGACACGCACCGCCTGAGCGCGGCGCGGAGGGGACCGGTACGGCGGGCGCGCGAGGGTACGCGTAGGGGGGAGGGTGACGGAGATGGACGAGACCAGGACGGCGCACGACGCCACGACCGGGTACACCGGGCCGGCGGCCGGACGCACCGGGATGCCGAGCGGGTACACCGAGGTGCCGGGCGTCAACGTGCCGATCCGGATGTGGGCCGACCCGGCCGGGGTCGAGGCGTCCGCGATGCAGCAGCTGCGCAACGTGTCCTCGCTGCCGTGGATCGAGGGCCTGGCCGTCATGCCGGACGTGCACTACGGCAAGGGCGCCACGGTCGGCTCGGTGATCGCGATGCGGGACGCCGTCTGCCCGGCGGCGGTCGGCGTGGACATCGGCTGCGGCATGAGCGCGGTGCGCACCTCGCTGCGCGCCTCGGACCTGCCCGGCGACCTGTCGCGGCTGCGGCAGCGGATCGAGCAGGCCGTACCGGTGGGCCGGGGCATGCACGACGATCCGGTCGACCCGGGCTCGCTGCACGGCTTCCCCACCGCGGGCTGGACGGAGTTCTGGAACGGCTTCGACGGGCTGGCCCGCGCGGTCCGCCCCAAGGCCGGCCGGGCCGCGCAGCAGATGGGCACCCTCGGCTCGGGCAACCACTTCCTGGAGGTCTGCCTGGACGGCGACGACCAGGTGTGGCTGATGCTGCACTCCGGCTCGCGGAACATCGGCAAGGAGCTGGCCGAGTACCACATCGGCGTCGCCCAGGGCCTGCCGCACAACCAGGGCCTGGTCGACCGCGACCTCGCCGTCTTCGTGGCCGGCACCCCGCAGATGGCCGCCTACCGCAACGACCTCTTCTGGGCGCAGGAGTACGCCCGCCGCAACCGGGCGCTGATGATGGCGCTCTTCCAGCGGGTCGTGGCCAAGGAGCTGAAGAAGGCCCGGCCGACGTTCGAGCAGGTCATCTCCTGCCACCACAACTACGTGGCGGAGGAGCGGTACGACGGCGTGGACCTGCTCGTCACCCGCAAGGGCGCGATCCGCGCGGGCGGCGGCGAGTACGGGATCATCCCCGGCTCGATGGGCACCAGCTCGTACATCGTCAAGGGCCTGGGCAACACCGCGGCCTTCAACTCGGCCTCCCACGGCGCCGGCCGCCGGATGAGCCGCAACGCGGCCAAGCGCCGCTTCACCACCCGGGACCTGGAGGAGCAGACGCGGGGCGTGGAGTGCCGCAAGGACTCCGGCGTCGTCGACGAGATCCCGGGCGCGTACAAGCCGATCGACCAGGTGATCAACCGCCAGCGCGACCTGGTCGAGGTGGTCGCGAAGCTCAAGCAGATCGTCTGCGTCAAGGGCTGACCGGGACGGGGCCGGACACTGACCGGACGAAGCAGGACACTGGCCGGACGAAGCAGGACACTGGCCGGACGAGGGAGGACCAGGAGGGGGCGGCGTGAGCCGGCGGCGGTATGTGGCCAGGGGAGTACCGGGGGGCTACCGGATCTGGGACAACAGGGGGCGGCGGTGGTGGGGCGACCTCTACGAGTTCTGCCCTGACGATCTCGTCGCCGAACTGAACGGTGCCGCTGCCCCGGAGCGGCTCACGGCCCTGCTCAAGCGGTACCGGGCGCTGAAGCGGTAGGTGGAGGTTGCTGTCGGGTCGGCCGACCGGCAGGAGTGACGTGCTTCAACGGCGGACCGACTCATCCGCCTCATCCGCCTCATCCGGGCGTGTCCGGGGCGGTTGGGTGGTGGGCGGGCGGCGGTTCGCCGTTCCGGCCGCCGTTCACCGTTCTGGCCACGCGGCCCGCCGCGCCGCGGAACGATGGGCGCATGAAGCAGCTCGAAGCCCATGAAATGCCCCTGGACAAGGTGTTCTGCAGCGACTACGACTTCCGCATCCCGCAGTACCAGAGGCCGTACGCCTGGGGAGCGGACCAGGCGGAGCAGCTGCTGTTCGACCTGACCGAGGCCATGGACGGCGGTTCGGAGGAACCGTACTTCCTGGGGTCGATCGTCCTGGTGAAGCGGCCTTCCGACTCCGTCGCGCAGGTCATCGACGGGCAGCAGCGGCTCACCACGCTGACCATCCTGCTCGCGGTGCTGCGCGACCTGACGGAGGACCCCGTGCTGCGGGCGGAGCTGGACGCGGCGGTCCGCGAGCCGGGCAAGGTGTCCAAGGGGCTGGCCGCCAAGCCGCGGCTGACGCTGCGCCCCAAGGACGCGGAGTTCTTCCGCCTCCGCGTGCAGGCCGAGGGCGCCACCACCGCGCTTGCGGAGCTTGCCGCCGGCGAGCTGAAGACCGACGCGCAGAAGGCCATCCGGGGCAACGCGATGGCTCTGTCGGAGGAGCTGTCGACGTGGACGGCCGAGCGGCGGCTCGACCTCGTCCAGATGATGATCGTGCGGACGTTCCTCGTGGTGGTGAGCACCCCCGACCTGAACAGCGCGCACCGGATCTTCAGCGTGATGAACTCGCGGGGGCTCGACCTCAAGCCCGCCGACATCTTCAAGTCGCAGATCATCGGCGACATCGGCGAGGGTGAGCTGGCGGACGCGGCCGCCGCCAAGTGGGAGGACGCCGAGCAGGCGCTGGGCCGGGACGACTTCGGCGACCTGTTCCTCCACCTGCGGACGATCTACGCGAAGGAACGGGCGAAGGCGGAGCTGCTCAAGGAGTTCCCCCGCCAGGTCCTGGAGCCGCACTTCCTGCCCGGCAAGGCGGCGCAGTTCGTCGACGACCTCCTCGTCCCCTACGCGAACGCGTACGTCCAGATGCGCGACTCCCGCTACGAGGCCGAGTCCGGCGCCGACCACGTCAACACGTGGTTCGGGAGGCTGGCGCAGATCGACAACAACGACTGGCAGCCGTCGGCCCTCTGGGCGCTGCGCACCCACGCCAACGACCCGAAGTGGCTCAACGACTTCCTGCGGGCCCTTGAGCGCCTGTCGGCCAGCATGTTCATCCGGCGGATGTACACCACCAAGCGGGTCCAGCGGTACGTCGAGCTGCTGCGGGACCTGGACGCCGGACACGGCCTGGACTCCCCCTCGCTCCAGCTCACCGACGAGGAGCGCGCGGCCACCCGGGAGCGCCTCGAAGGCCCCGTCTACCTGGACATCAGGACCCGCAAGTACATCCTGCTGCGCCTGGACCAGGTGCTGGCCGACGGTTCGGGGGTCGTCTACTCCCACCCGCTGATCACGGTGGAGCACGTCCTGCCGCAGAAGCCGGGGCGCGGCTCGCAGTGGTCGGCGGACTTCACCGACGAGGAGCGCCGGTTCTGGACCGACCGGCTCGCCAACCTGGTGCTCCTCAACCGCTACAAGAACGCGCAGGCGCAGAACTACGACTTCGCGGAGAAGAAGTCCCGCTACTTCACGGGAAAGCTGGGTGTGGCCAACTTCGCGTTGACCACCCAGGTCCTCCAGACCCGGGACTGGACCCCGGCCACCCTGCGGAAGCGCCAGACCGCGCTCATGGACGAACTCAGCGCCGCCTGGCAGCTCTGACCCGGCTACCAGCTCGGGTCTTCCGGCCTTCGGGCCTTCGGACCTTCGGACCTACGCCGGCTTGGACGCGCGCAGGGTGTAGACCTGCGGGAGGCCCTGGCCGGGCGGGAGGCGGAAGTGGCCGTGGCCGTACTCGTGGAGGAACTCCACGCGGAGCCCTGCGGCGGCCACCGCGCTGACGACGTCGCCGACGCCGTGCTGCCACTCGACCGTCCGGGTCGCCGTCATCGGCGCCGAGGTGTCGGCGTAGGTGCCCGGCTCGTCGAAGACGAGCGGCCCGCGGTGGAAGTAGTCGCCGTCCACGCTTCGGCCGTCCTCGGTGAGGACGTCGGCGACGGGGTGGAACTCGGCCAGGTAGAGGAAGCCGCCGGGGGCGGTCAGCGCCGCGACGGTCCGGGCCCACCGGGCGAGGTCGGGGAGCCAGCAGAGCGCGCCGAAGCCGGTGTAGACGACGTCGAACGTCCGCCCGTCGAGGGTTTCGACGGCGTCGTACAGGTCGGAGGTGACGAACCGGGCGGCCGTGGCGCCCGTCCGGGCGGCGAGGTCGCGGGCCGTGTCCAGGGCCGGCGCCGAGAAGTCCAGGCCGGTGACGGCGGCGCCGTGCCGGGCCCAGGAGAGGGTGTCCAGCCCGATGTGGCACTGGAGGTGGAGCAGGGTCCGGCCGCGGACGTCGCCGACCTCGGCGAGCTCGAAGTCCCGGAGGGTGTCCCGGCCGCCGACGAAGGAGGGCAGGTCGTAGAAGGAGCCGGAGGTGTGGATCGGGACGCGCTCGTCCCAGTTGGCGCGGTTGGCGGCGCGCCAGTCGGCGGCGTCGGGGCTCGTCGTCATGGCGGGCCACGCTAACCGCGGGCACGGACGGCGTTCAACGGATTTCCGGCCCCGCGACCGCCCGGCGACCGCCCGGCGACCGCCCGGCAACGGTCGGGCATCGTCCCACCTCCCGCCGGATGTCCCGCCGGATGTCCCGCCGGACCTCCCGCCCGGCGCCGGCAGGCGGGCGCGCGGGTGGGGACCGGAGGAGCGGGGCCTGGAGGGCGGACTACCGCACGCGGTGGACCTTGGAGTTGCTGGCCTGGGCGCGCGGGCGCAGGACGAGCAGGTCGACGTTGACGTGCGCGGGCCGGCTGACCGCCCAGGCCACCGTCTCGGCCACGTCCTCCGCGGTGAGCGGACCCTCCACGCCTGCGTAGACCGCTGCGGCCTTCTCGGCGTCGCCGTGGAAGCGGGTCAGCGAGAACTCCTCGGTCTTGACCATCCCGGGCGCGATCTCGATGACCCGCACCGGCTGGCCGCACAGCTCCAGCCGCAGCGTCTCGGCGATCACGTGCTCGGCGTGCTTGGCCGCGACGTAGCCGGCGCCGCCCTCGTAGGTGGCCAGCGCGGCGGTGGAGGTGAGGACCACGACGGTGCCGTCGCCGGAGGCGGTCAGCGCGGGCAGCAGCGCCTGCGTCACGTGCAGCACGCCGAGGACGTTCACCTCGTACATCGTGCGCCACTCGGCGGGGTCGCCGGTGGCGACCGGGTCGGTGCCCAGCGCGCCGCCCGCGTTGTTGACCAGCACGTGCAGCGGGGGCAGGTCGCCCAGGGCGGTGGCGAACGCGTCGACGGCGGCGCGGTCGGTCACGTCCAGCGCGTGCACGGAGGCGCTGTGGCCGGCCTCGGCCAGCTCCTTGGCGAGGGCTTCGAGCCGGTCGGTGCGGCGGGCGGCGAGCGCCACGTGGTAGCCGGCCTCGGCGAGGCTGCGGGCGGTGGCGGCGCCGATGCCGCCGCTCGCGCCGGTGACCACTGCGGTGCGGGTGCTCATGTCGTGCTCGCTCTCTCGCGACGGGGACGCTGTTGCTGACGGTACGCGACGGTGGGGCGCCGAAGGCGCGTGCCCTGCACCCTGCCGTGCTCGTGCCCGACCTCGTGTCCGACCTCGTGCCCGACCTTGTGTCCGACCTCGTGCCAGGCCCTGCGTCCGCGCTCGCTTCCGGGGCCTTCTCCTCGCGGCCAGGACAGGCGGGGCACCGTGGGCTCGACGTGCCGTTCCCCCGGGGGCGTCGGGGTTGTCGGGGTGTTGGGGCCGTCCCGGGCGGGGTGGCCGCCCCGGACACTCGCCGGCGCCCGGCCCGCGGGCGGTCAGCGGGTGCCGAGGGCGCGCAGGACGACCTTCTGCTCGTAGGTGAGCAGGGCGATGGTGGTGGCGCACATCACGGCGGCGAAGGCGAGGTGGGCCGGCCGGGAGGTGGCCGCGACGCCGATCGCACCGAGCGCGAAGTGCGCGCCCACCCGCAGGGCCACCAGAGCGACCGCGACCTTGCGGGTGCGGGCGCTCCTGAACATCGCGCGCGCCATCCGCAGGCCCCGCAGCCCGGTGCGGGCCAGGACGATGTTGGCGCCGACGGCGAGGGCCACCACCGTCCAGCCGTACGAGGAGGTCTTGACGAGGTCGTAGCAGGCACCGGTGACGCCCTCGAAGGCGAAGAACCACACGGGCACCGGCTTGAGCGCGGGTGCCGCGACCGCGGCAGAGGCGACCGCGTCAGCGGTGGCGGCGTCAGAGGCGGCGGCGTCACCGGTGGCGGCCCGGGACGTGGTGGCGGAGGTCCCGCTGGAGGTCACGGTGGAGGTCACGGTGGACGCGACGGTCGAGGTGGTGGACTTCGTGAACACGCCGGTGAGTGCCATGGCGTGAGCTTCCCGCGCGGGCCGGTGGGGGCGGCAGTGCAGGACGTCCGGATTCCCGGGTGACATCTGTCATGGGCCCGCACGCCGTCTGTCATGCCCGCCGGTCGCGCGGTGTCCGCCGGCGGATGTGCCAGACGTGCGGCTGGTGGTCGGGTACGGGAGCGCGTGCCGCGGAGGGTGCGTGGGCCCGCACAGGGATCAACGTCCCTCCAGGCGGCAGCCGGTGGGGACGCGGCGGCGGGCGGCGGCCTCCCCGTGAGTCCGCCGCCCGCGCAAACGGTACGGACGCGTCCGGTCCGCGAACGGTTCGCCGATCCGCCGGACCGGTCCGCCGCGCCGCAACCACCTCTGCTGTCCCAGGCGTTCACTGCAACACATCTTCGTGCAGCCGCAAAAAAGAGACGACGTAGTGAACTTGGACGCCACGCGCATGAAAACTACTGTGCACGCACCTTGTCGGGCGCCCCGGCCGCGGCCTACTGTCGCCACACCCCGACGGCGCCGCCGCCGGGCGGCCCGCGCGGCCCAGCGGGGGCCGGCCTTCCCGTACCGACCGGACCGTCCAAGCGCCGCGCCGCAGCTCACGTCCGGGGACCGAACCGTCCCCCGCCTCATTCCCCGTCCGGGCGCCCCCGCCCGCCCGACCGAGAGGAACCAGCCAGCGATGTCACGGAGCAGCACGGCCGCCACGGCGGCCCCGCCCCGCAGACCCCGGCGCAGCGTGCCGACGGCGCTCGCCGCCGTGGTCGCGGGCGCCCTCGGCCTCGGGGCCCTCGCCACCGCCCCGGCCCTCGCCACCGCCCCGGCCCACGCCACCGCCCCGGCCCTCGCCACCGCCCCGGCCCACGCCACCGCCCCGGCCCTCGCCTACGGCCATGCCGCGTCGTCCAGCGGCGGCGGTACGAGCGCGGCGGTCGGCGCCCCCGCCGCCACCCGGGCCGCGCTCGACCCCGCGCTCACCGGCGGCGCCGGCGCGGACCTCGGCTTCGTGGAGCAGGAGGCCGAGCACGCGACGACGAACGGCACGGTGATCGGCCCCGGGCGCGACGCCTACACGCTGCCCGCCGAGGCGTCCGGCCGCAGCGCGGTCACCCTCCAGCCGGGCCAGTACGTGGAGTTCACGCTGCCGAAGGCGGCCAACGCGATCAGCGTCCGCTACAGCATCCCGGACGCCCCTCTGGGCGGCGGCACCACCTCGCCGCTCCAGGTGACCGTGGACGGCAAGGACCGCCGCACGATGACGCTCACCTCGCAGTACGCCTGGTTGTACAACCAGTACCCGTTCTCCAACGACCCGGACGCGGACCTTCTCCACCCCGACCAGTGGATCACCGAGTGCGGCTGCGTGCCGGACCAGACCACGCCGACCCCCGTGGTGAGCAAGCCCTTCCGGCCCAACCACTTCTACGACGAGCAGCGGCTGCTGCTGGGCCGCACCTACCGGGCCGGGCAGAAGGTACGGCTGACGGTGCCGGCCGGCGCCGAGCCCACCACCGTCGACCTCCTGGACTCCCAGGCGGTGGCGGCCCCCAGGATCGACCTGGCCGCCGCCGACGTGCTCGCCTTCGGCGCCGACCCGACCGGCCGCCGCGACTCGGCTCCCGCGTTCGACCGGGCCATCGCCTTCGCCCGCAAGGCCCACCTCAAGGTGTACGTCCCGCCGGGCACGTTCCAGGTGGACCGGCACATCGTCGTGGACGACATCACCATCGAGGGCGCCGGCAACTGGTACACGATCATCAAGGGCCACCAGGTCACCCTGGGTTCGCCGGCGGCGGACGGTTCGCTCCACACCGGCGTCGGCTTCTACGGCAAGGACGCCGCGCAGGGCGGCAGTTCGAACGTCCACCTGTCGGACTTCGCGATCGAGGGCGACGTGCGCGACCGCGTCGACACCGACCAGGTCAACGGCATCGGCGGCGCGCTCAGCGACTCCACGATCTCCGGCCTGTACATCCAGCACACCAAGGTCGGCATGTGGTTCGACGGGCCCATGCACGACCTGTCGATCACCGGCAACGAGATCGTCGACCAGACCGCCGACGGCATCAACTTCCACACCGGCGTGACCGATTCGGTGGTCCGGAACAACGTCCTGCGCAACACCGGCGACGACGCGCTCGCGATGTGGTCGGACGGGACCGAGGACGCCCGCGACACCTTCGACCACAACACCGTCCAGACGCCGGTGCTGGCCAACGGCATCGCGCTGTACGGCGGTACGGACAACACCGTCTCGGACAACCTCGTCGCCGACCCGATCCGCGAGGGCAGCGGCATCCAGATCGGCTCCCGGTTCGGCGCGCAGCCGTTCACCGGCCATGTGTGGATCACCGGGAACACCACCGTGCGGGCCGGCACGTTCGACCTCAACTGGCAGATCGGGCTCGGCGCGATCTGGTTCTACGCGCTGGAGCGGAACATCGACGCGGACGTCGAGGTGACCGGCGACAGCTTCCTCGACACCACGTACAACGCGATCATGCTGGTGAGCGACTTCCCGGTGAAGGACCTGTACTCGATCACCAACGTCCACTTCAAGGACGTCCGCGTCGACGGCACCGGCACCTCCGTGGTCAGCGCCCGGGTGGCGGGCGGCGCGACGTTCCAGGACGTCCAGGCGCGCGGCGTGGGCGCGGTCGGCGTCAACAACTGCGGGTCGTTCCACTTCACCCCCGCCGGCTCGGAGTTCACACTGACCGACCTCGGCGGCAACACGGGCGGCGGCACCACCGGCGACTGGCTGGCCCCCTGGGAGCTGCCCAACACCATCACCTGCGACGACCGCCCCGCGGTCGTCCCCCCGCCCGCCCCGTCCCCCTGGTGACGCCCACCTCCGAGTGACGCCCACCGCCGCGTGACCGCACCCGCCTCGCACCCCCACGTGCGCCGCGCCCCCACACCCCACCCGCCGCCGGCCGCCCGGACCTCCCCCGGACGGCCGGCGGCGCCGTTCCCGGGAAACGGAGCCGCGCCCGTGAAAGCGGCGCGGCGCTGTCGTGGGCGCGCTTGACCGTGCCCGCGGCGCGGCCGCGGTGCGGTAGCGTCGGTCGGCACGGAAATGCGATGCTGTCGGCGCAGGCGTGCGAAAGGAGAATTCGGCGTGGCGTACTCGACGCGTATGGCGGCCGCTCTGTCCGGCGCCACCACCGCGCAGCTCAAGAACTGGCGGAACGACCGCGGGAACGGCCCGGTTCTCCGGCCCGAACTCGCGTCGAATCCCGCTCTCTACTCCTTTCGCGACGTGCTGGCGCTGCGTGCTTTCGCGCAGCTGCGCCGAACGGTCTCCCTGCAGAAGATCCGCAAGGCCCTCACCACCCTGAAGGGCTTCGGCGAGGTGGAGCACCTCTCCAGCTACCGGCTGGTGGCCGAGGGGGATTCCGTCGTCCTGGTGGACGACGACGATCACGGGACGGACCTGGTCAGACGGCCGGGGCAGCGGGTCATCGCCACGCTGGGAGACATCCTCGCCGAGTTCGCCCCCCGGCCCGGCGTCGTCGTCCCGCACCTTCTCCATCCCAAGCAGCACGTGAGCGTCGACCCCGCGACCCAAGGCGGCCAGCCGGTCATCGCCGGCACCCGGGTGCCCTTCGACGTCGTCGCCGACCTGCTGCTCAGCGGTGTTCCCGCCGAGGAGGTCGAGGAGTACTACCCGGGCGTCACGGCGCAGGCCGCGCGGGACGCGGCGTCGTTCGCCCTCTACGTGGACAGCTACGCGCCGGGAGAGCGCGCCGCCTGATGCGCATTCTTGTCGACGAAAACGTTCCGGTGCAGATCCTGGGAATTCTGCGGCAAGTACTCCTCCGCCAGGACGTGCAACATATCGGTGAGATCGGCTGGTCGGGGAAGAAAGACCTCACCGTGCTCGCCGACGCTTCCGCTAAAGGGTTCGAAGCCTTTCTCACCCGGGACGGACGACAACTGGAGAACCCCTCGGAAGCGGCGGCGATCAAGAAGTCCGGGATACACCACATCCGGTTCAGCCAGAGCCAGAAGGGCATGCCCGGCCTCGGGCTGGCCATGGGCGCGGTGATCGCCGCGATGCCACTGGTGGTACCGGAGCTCGAAACGGCGAGCGGCCAGCGGCTCGTCCACATCAAGGGCCTCACCCCCGAGCCCCGGCACCGGTTCGACCTCGTCGATCCGGCCAAGGCCCCGCCGGCCTACTGGCCGCGGTAGGCGCGCTGCTCCACCAGGCTCCTTGCCGTCACCACCCCCGCGCGGGTCCCGGCCGGAACGGGTACCGAAACCTAGACTCGACCGGTGGACAACGAAGCCGGGTACGCCGCCGAGTACGACGCCGTGACCGATGCCGAGATCGAGGCGGGCCTCGCCGAGCGGGGCGGCAGCCCGTACCCGGGGACGTGGCATTCCGCGCCCTTCGCCGACCGCGCCGTCTTCGACGTGGACTACGCCGTGGTCGCCTTCGACCTCGGCCTCAGCGCGCTCGGCGTCCGGCGCGACGACGGCTCCCTGTGGCTCCTCCCCGCCGACGGCGACCCCCACCTCGTCAACTCCTCCGTCGCGGCCTTCACCGCCTGCACCCACGCCTACGACCAGGCCCGCACCGAGGCCGAGGCGGACGGGGACAGCGGCGACCGGGACGCCCTCACCGACGCCCTCCTGGAACGGCTCGCCTCGATCGACGGCGCGGCCGCCGCCGAGGAGAACTCCTTCTGGCACGCGGCCGCCGAGGAGTTGGGCCGCGGCATGGCGGCGTAAGGGGCCCAAGACCACAGCCCGCGGCCCTTGCTCCGCCCCACTCCGTGCTACTCCGCGCTACTCCGGGCCGCTCAGCGCCGCCCGCAGTGCCGCCGTCACGTCCGCCGTCGGGTGGGCCGCGCGCAGGGCGGCGGCGGCCTGCGCGAGGACCTCGTCGCAGGCGTCGGGCGGGGCCGAGGTGAGGGCCTGGCGCAACCAGGCGGTGAGGGCGGCGGGTTCGGGTGGAGGCGGGGTGCGCCAGGGGAGCGGCGCGGCGGCGGAGGCGTAGGCGGCCGGGGGGAGGCCGACGCGCTGCGGGTGGACGCAGACGGGGACTCCGGACGGGGTGCGGCGCATGCCGTTCGCGAAACGGCTCTCGGGTGAGGGGCGCGGGTGCACGTCGAACGCCCCGCCGGGCAGCCGGGTCGAGGGGCAGACGCCGCACACCGGCCGCTCGGTACCGTCCGCGAAGGGCCGTTCACCCCCGGCGTTCGCCATGCGCACCCTCCGTTGCCGGGGCCTCAGGCGTACCAGCGTAGTGCCGGCACGCGAACGGACGGTGACGGTCCGGCTGTTCGCGGATCGCCCGCCGGGCGGTGCGTGTTGGAGCCGTGGCGGTGACACGCCAGCACCGGATGCGGCGAAACGAGGCATAACGCCAGGGTGTTGGGAGGCCGTGCCGGGCGCCGGGGTGTGCCGGGGTGCGGCGGTGCCGATGTGACGGCGGCCGTGGGGGGCCGGGTCGGCCGACGTCAGCCCGGTCGGGGCGAGTCGGGCCAGGGAGGTGCTGCTGCCGACGCCCCCGGGAGGTGGTGCGGGTCAGGGGCCGGTCAGGGCCAGACGAGGCAGTACAGCTGGTGGCCGGACTCCTCGCAGCGGCGGGCGAAGTCCTGCCACTCGTGCAGCATCTGGTAGATGACGAAGGCGTCGCGCGGACCGCGCCGGTCGGGCACCGTGGACCAGATGAAGGCCGCCGCGCCCAGCGACTCCTCCTTCGCGGTGCGCAGCGGGTCGACCACGGACGCGGGCAGCCGGACCACCGCGTAGTCCGGGTGCAGCACCACCAGCTCCAGCGGCGGGACCTTGTTCGGAGGTATGCCCTCGATGCCGGTGAGCACCATCGCGGCCATGGTCTCGGGCTTGACCTTGGTGTACATGCCCTGCCCGAGCTCGTCCCCGCCCAGTTCCTCGGGGCGCATGGAGATCGGCACGCGTGCCGCGGTGGCTCCGTCGGGCGCACCGAAGTACTTGTAGGTCACCCCCACGCGGCCACCCCTGCTCCTGCCCTCTGCGGTCGGTCGCGGCTCCGGACCACGGTGCCCGGAATCGCGGTGCTCCTGCGGCGCGCGGTCGGCGGGCCGCCGTCGGCGACCGGTGGGGCGTGGTTCTTCGGGCTCGCGCTCGCCCGGCACCTCGCCCGGTCCGTCACCGCGCTGCTGCATTCCACTACCCGACCATCCGCCGACCCAACCATGCAACCCGATCATCGTCTCAGATGCCGCACTGAGACGTTGCGGCGCAACGCCCGTCGTTTGAGAACATGAGTGTGTGAGCTATCCGTACGAAGCACCAGTGTCCCAGGAACTCTTCGACCGCGCGGCGGCCGTGACGCCAGGTGGCGTGAACTCCCCGGTGCGGGCCTTCGGCGCCGTCGGCGGCACCCCGCGCTTCATGGTCTCCGGCGCCGGGGCGTACCTGACCGACGCCGACGGGCGGGAGTACGTCGACCTCGTCTGCTCCTGGGGGCCGATGATCCTCGGCCACGCCCACCCCGAGGTGGTGGACGCCGTGCGCTCCGCCGTGGCCCGCGGCACCTCCTTCGGCACGCCCAGCGCGGGCGAGGTGGAGCTGGCCGAGGCCATGGTGGCCCGGGTGGAGCCGCTGGAGCAGGTGCGGCTGGTGTCGTCCGGCACGGAGGCCACCATGTCGGCGATCCGGCTGGCCCGGGGCTTCACCGGCCGCCCCAAGGTGGTGAAGTTCGCCGGCTGCTACCACGGCCACGTGGACGCGCTGCTGGCCTCGGCCGGGTCCGGCGTGGCGACGTTCGGCCTGCCCGACACCCCCGGTGTGACGGGCGCGGCGGCCGGCGAGACGATCGTGCTGCCGTACAACGACATCGAGGCCGTGCGCGCCGCCTTCGCCGCGAACGAGGGCCAGATCGCGTGCGTGATCACCGAGGCGTCGCCGGGCAACATGGGCATGGTCCCGCCCCAGGACGGCTTCAACGCGCGGCTGCGCGACCTGTGCCGGCAGAACGGCGCGCTGTACATCTCCGACGAGGTCATGACGGGCTTCCGAGTGACCCCGGCCGGGTGGTACGGCATCGACGGGGTTGCACCCGATCTGATGACGTTCGGCAAGGTGATGGGCGGCGGCTTCCCGGCTGCGGCGTTCGGCGGGCGGGCCGACGTGATGGCCGCTCTGGCCCCGGCCGGCCCGGTGTACCAGGCAGGCACGCTGTCCGGGAACCCGGTCGCCACCGCGGCCGGCCTCACGCAGCTGCGGCTGCTGGACGCGGCGGCCTACGCGCGGCTCGACGCGGTCTCCGGCCGGCTCCAGGATCTGGTATCGGAGGCGCTGACCAAGGAGGGCGTCGCCCACCGGGTGCAGAGCGGCGGCAACATGTTCTCCGTCTTCTTCACCGCGGACGAGGTGCGGGACTACGAGGGCGCCAAGCGCCAGGAGGCGTTCCGGTACACCGCCTTCTTCCACGCCATGCTGGCGCGGGGCGTGTACCTGCCGCCGTCGGCGTTCGAGTGCTGGTTCGTGTCCACGGCCCTGGACGACCAGGCCGTTCAGCGGATCGCCGACGCCCTCCCGGCGGCGGCGCGGGCAGCGGCGGAGGCGACGGCATGACCGGGCGGGACGACGCGGACGGGCGGGACGGCGTGAGCGGGCGGGACGGCGTGGACGAGGGCGGAAGCGGCACGGCCGGGCAGCGCGCGGCGAGCGGGTCCGACCAGCTGACCGTGGTCCACCTCATGCGCCACGGCGAGGTGCACAACCCCGAGGGCGTGCTGTACGGGCGGCGCCCCGACTTCCACCTCTCGGAGCTGGGCCGGCGGATGGCGGACCGGGTGGCCGAACACCTGTCCGGCCGGGACATCCGGTACGTGGTCGCCTCGCCGCTGGAGCGCGCGCAGGAGACGGCCGCGCCGGTGGCGGCCGCGCACGGGCTCGACGTGGCGGTCGACGAGCGGCTCATCGAGGCGGCGAACGTCTTCGAGGGCAAGACCTTCGGCGTCGGCGACGGGGCGCTGCGCCGGCCGGCCAACTGGAAGTACCTCACCAACCCCTTCAGGCCCAGCTGGGGCGAGCCGTACGCGGAGCAGGCGGAGCGGATGAAGGCCGCGCTGCGGGCGGCGCGGGACGGCGCGGTCGGGCACGAGGCGGTGTGCGTCAGCCACCAGCTGCCGATCTGGATCGCGCGGTGCTCGGTCGAGGGACGGCGGCTCTGGCACGACCCGCGGCGGCGGCAGTGCACGCTGGCGAGCCTGACGTCGTTCACGTTCCAGGGCGACGAGATCGTCTCGGTGGCCTACACCGAGCCCGCGCTGGACCTGGTGCCGGAGAAGCTGCGGGCCGGGGCGAAGCCGGTCAAGGGGTCCGTCGGGGCGTAGCGCTCGGACAGACGGTTCGCGGGGTGGCGGCGGCACCCTCGGGGGTACGCCGGAGCGGCGGGGCGCGGAGTTCGCGCCCCGCCGCTGGCGTGCTCGGGTGCTGGTGCTGGTGCTGGTGCGGGTGCTGGTGCTGGCGGGGTCGGGCGCGGTCCGGGGGCGCGCCGTTGGCGGCTGGGCGCTGGGGTCCGGGGGCGCGCCGGTCCTCGGGTTCTCGCGCGGTGCCCCGCGCCGTACCCAGGGCCGTCCTGGGGCGTCGGGCGCTCGCCCCCTTCGGGGGCTTGCGGTGAGGGCGGGAGGGTGAAGCAAATGGGCTGAAAGGATGTAAATACTACGAAAGCCCCCCATCTGGTGTGACCTCGCGGAATCTCTGAGGTCCAGGCGGGTGGCCGAATCAGCGCCGATCCCGGCCGTCCGCCGCCTCCGTCGAGGAAGCCGCCGATGAACGGGGAACGCATGAGCGCGATGAGCCGCAGGACCCTGCTGACCACGACCGCCGGAGCCGCCGCGGGGCTCGCCGTGGCGGGGTGCGGCTCGATGGACGGAAGCTCGTCGCGCTCGGCCCCCGACACCCGCCGCAGCGGGGACCACTCCAGCGCCAGCGGCCAGAAGCCCCAGCGGACGGTCCGGCTCATCGGGGACGGCTCCACCGCCGACACCGGGCCGCAGCCCAACCAGCCCGTCGTCGACCGGCTGGAACCGGGCCAGACGCCGCCGCAGTTCGTCGTCTTCTCCTGGGACGGGGCCGGCGAGATCGGCAACGGCCTCTTCCCCCGCTTCCGCAAGCTCGCCGACGACCACGGCGCGAAGATGACCTTCAACCTCTCCGGCATCTACCTGCTGCCCGAGGCCAAGAAGTACCAGTACGCCCCGCCCAACGGACCCCTGGGCGCCTCCGACATCGGCTACCTCGCCGACGACCACATCCGCATGACCCTGGACAACCTGCGGCAGTCGTGGAACTCCGGGCACGAGATCGCCACCCACTTCAACGGCCACTTCTGCGCCGGCACCGGCAGCGTCGGGCGCTGGACCCCGGCGGACTGGAAGTCCGAGATCGACCAGGCGGTGGCGTTCGTCACGCAGTGGAAGACGAACACCGGGTGGCACGACGAGGAGCCGCTGCCCTTCGACTACGCCAGGAACCTCGTCGGCGGCCGCACCCCGTGCCTGCTCGGCCAGGACAACCTGCTGCCTACCGCCGCCGCGATCGGCTGGCGCTACGACACCAGCAACCCCGGCGGCGACCAGATCTGGCCCGACAGGATGCAGGGGCTGTGGAACTTCCCGCTCCAGCTCATCCCGTTCCCCGGCCACTCCTTCGAGGTCCTGTCCATGGACTACAACATGCTGGCCAACCAGTCGCACGCCGCCACCAGGTCCGACCCGCTCAACTACCCCGGATGGCGCAGCCAGGCCACCGCCTCCTACGTCGCCGGCTTCCAGCGCGCGTACGAGACCAACCGCGCGCCCTTCTACATCGGCAACCACTTCGAGGACTGGAACGGCGGCATCTACATGGACGCCGTCGAGGAGAGCTTCAAGTACATCGTGTCGCTCGGCTACAAGGACGTGCGGCTGGTCTCCTTCCAGCAGCTCAGCGACTGGCTCGACGCGCAGGACCCGGCGCTGCTGGCGAAGCTGCGCGAGCTGGAGGTCGGTGAGCAGCCGCCCGGCGGCTGGCGGCAGTTCCTCGGCCAGGTGCCCGCCTCCGAGGCCACCGGCAACACCGCCGCGGCGACCGCCGCCACCTGAGGCCGAAAGGGGGCGCCCTCCACGGGAAGGCGCCCCCGAGGTCGTCCCGAACCGTCCCGAGGCCGTCCCCGAACCGTTTCGAAGGCTGTCCACGAAGCCCTCCCGGAGGCCGTCCCCCGAGGTCCGTGGCACCCTCAGTACTCCAGAGCACCCCGAGGATCGACACCCCGGAAAAAAGGGGTAATGTGACGGTCGTCGCGTCCTTACTTGGGGCGATTGCCGCGTTTTGGGGTTCGTGCCGGGGGGCGCGGAAGATCGCCCCCAGCGCCATGCGAAACTTTTCACATGAGTTCTCCGCGCGCCCTCGGACGCCTGCTCCGCCGTGCCGTCGCACCGGCCGGGGCCGTGGCGTCGGCGCTTGTGCTCGCCGCCTGCTCCTCATCCTCGTCCTCCTCCGCGGGCGAGAACGCCAACTTCGTGAACGGCAGCGGAGCCATCACCACGGTGAAGGCCGCCGACCGCAAGCCGGCGCCCGACCTGTCCGGTGGCACCGTCGCGGGCGGGACGACGAGCCTGGCCGCCTACAAGGGCAAGGTCGTGGTCATCAACATCTGGGGATCGTGGTGCGCGCCCTGCCGCGCGGAGGCCCCGAACCTCGCCGCGGTCGCGTCCGCGGACGCCGCCAAGGGCGTGCAGTTCCTCGGCATCAACACCCGCGACCTCGACAAGACCAACGCGGAGAACTTCGACCAGCGCTACAAGATCAGCTATCCGAGCCTGTACGACCCGTACGGCAAGCTCATCCTGCGCTTCCCCAAGGGCAGCCTGAACCCGCAGAGCCTGCCGGCCACGATCGTCGTCGACCGGCAGGGCCGGGTCGCCGCGCGCGCGTTGACCGCGCTCACCGAGGACCAGCTGCGCAAGCTCGTCGACCCGATCGCCGCGGAGCAGTGACATGCCCGGCACCGCGCTGACGGAGCTGGCCGGCACGCAGGACACCGTCGCCAACGGGGCCTTGCTGGCCGCCATGCCGATCGCGATGTTCGCCGGTCTGATCTCGTTCTTCTCACCCTGCGTGCTGCCGCTGGTGCCCGGCTACCTGTCCTACGTGACCGGCGTCACCGGCACCGACCTCGCCGAGGCCCGGCGCGGCCGGATGCTGGCCGGGGCCTCGCTGTTCGTGCTCGGCTTCAGCGCCGTGTTCGTCTCCACCGGCGCGCTCTTCGGCAACTTCGGCTGGACCCTCCAGGAGCACCGGCAGGTCCTCACCCGGATCTTCGGCGTGATCACCATCGTGCTGGGGCTGGCCTTCATGGGCCTCGTCGGCGGCATCACCCAGCGGGAGCTCCGCTTCCACTACCGCCCGGCCATGGGCCTGGCCGGCGCGCCGGTGCTCGGTGCCTTCTTCGGGCTGGGCTGGGCGCCGTGCGTCGGCCCGACGCTCGCCACCGTGCAGAGCCTGGCGCTGAGCAACGCGAGCGCCGGGCGGGGGGCGCTGCTGATGGTCGTCTACTGCCTGGGGCTGGGGGTGCCCTTCATCGTGGCGGCCATAGCTTTCCGCCGTACGCTGGGCGCCTTCGCGTGGGTCAAACGCCACTACGCCTGGGTCATGCGCCTCGGCGGCGGCATGTTGGTCGCTGTCGGCGTCCTGCTGGTGACCGGCGCGTGGGATCACATCACCTACCAGATGCAGGTCTGGTCGACCGGCTTCACCCCAGGGGTCTGAAAGCAATGAGCATCACGCAGCAGCCCGGCCGGGGCGACGGCGAGCGCGCCGACGCGTCCGGCACCGTCCCCGCGCAGGCGGCCGTCCCCGGTTCCGGGGAGGACGCCGAGCGCGAGGACGGCCTGGGCGCGGCCGGCGCGCAGCTGTCCACGGCGCCGGCGGACACCCTGGACTCCGTGCCGGCGCTGGGCGTGGCCGGCACGCTGCGCTGGATGTGGCGGCAGCTCACCTCGATGCGGATCGCGCTGATCCTGCTCTTCATGCTGTCCCTGGCGGCCATCCCCGGCTCGCTGATCCCGCAGCACAGCGACGCGCTGAAGGTCGCCGACTTCAAGAAGAAGCACCCGGACATCAGCCCGCTATACGAGCGGCTCGGCCTGTTCCACGTCTACAGCTCGCCGTGGTTCTCCGCGATCTACATCCTGCTCTTCGTCTCGCTGGCCGGCTGCATCATCCCGCGCAGCTGGCAGTTCGTCGGCCAGTTGCGGTCGAAGCCGCCGGCCGCGCCGCGCAACCTGACCCGGCTGCCCGCCTACAGCACCTGGCGCACCGACGCCGAGCCCGAGCAGGTCGCCGAGGCCGCCCGCCGGGTGCTGCGCGGCCGCCGCTTCCGCACCGTGGCCACCGGCAGCTCCGTCGCCGGTGAGAAGGGCTACCTGCGGGAGGCCGGCAACCTGTTCTTCCACGTGGCCCTGTTCGGCCTGCTCATCGGCTTCGCGTGGACCTCGCTCAACCAGGCGTCCGGCGGCAAGCTGATCGTCTCCGGTGACGGCTTCGTCAACAACCTCACCCAGTACGACGACTTCTCCCCGGGCACCCTCTACAACGCCGACGACCTCAAGCCGTTCGGCTTCCAGCTCGACAACTTCGACTCCGCCTACGCCACCACCGGCCCCGAGCGCGGCACCGCGCTGAAGTTCGTGGCCAACATCCACTACTGGAACGGTGCCGACGGCAAGGAGAAGAAGGGCACGATCGCCACCAACCACCCGCTGAGCATCGGCGGTGAGAAGGTCTACCTGATCTCCCACGGCTACGCCCCGGAGGTCACCGTCCGGGACGGGCAGGGCAAGGTCGCCTTCCAGGGCCCGGTGCCGTTCCTGCCGCAGGACACCAACCTCACCTCGCCCGGCGTGGTGAAGGTGCCGGACTCGCTCGACAAGAGCGGCAAGGCCGACCAGCTCGCCTTCCAGGGCACGTTCGTGCCCACCGGCGACGCGTCCGAGGGGCCGTTCTCGCTCTTCCCGGCGCTGGACGCCCCGGTGCTCTTCCTCACCGCCTACCACGGCGACCTCGGGCTGGACTCCGGCATCGCGCAGAACGTCTACCAGCTTGACACCACCCACATGAAGCAGTTCAAGCTGCCGCAGGCCGCGAAGGGCATGGACGGGGTGGCGCTCACCCCGGGCAAGACCCTCCAGCTGCCCGACGGCGCCGGCAGCCTGACCTTCAACGGCGTGAAGACGTGGGCCAGCTTCACCGTCTCCCACCAGTCCGGCAACGAGCTGGCGCTGGTCAGCGGCATCGTCGCGATCCTGGGCCTGATGGGCTCGCTGTTCATCCAGCGCCGCCGGGTCTGGGTGCGGGCGGTGCCCGCGGCGGACGGCGTCGGCACGCTGGTCGAGCTCGGCGGCCTCGGCCGCAGCGAGTCCGCGCGGATCGCCGACGAGCTCGGCGACATCGCGCTGGCGCTGCTGCCCGACGCGCCGACCCGGCCGGAGCCGACGGAGGACGAACTCGCGGCCCCGAGCGGTTCGGGCGGTGAGGACGGCAACGACGGCGAGGACGGCAACGACGTCTCGCCGTCGGACGGCGGCGACGCGTCGGCGGAGACGGACGGCGACGCCGCGCCCGGAGCATCCGGCGGGCAGGACCCGGCCGGAGAGCCCGCGCGCGCCGGCGGCCAGGCCGACCCCCGCCCGGCCACGCGGCGGTCCCCGACCAGCAGGGCGAGCCGCCGGCCAGGCCGCACGCCGCGCAACCCGACGTGGCCGACCGGGACCACCCGGCCGACCCGGCCGATCAGGCCGAAGGAAACCCCCTGCCCGGTCAGGCCGACCGGAACCACCCCGTCGAGGAAACCGACGACGAAGGAGCCCGCGCGTGAACAACGTCGCTGCCGCGGTCAACGAGAACTTCGCCAACTACAGCAACTACATGGTCCGCTCGGCGATGTTCGTCTACGCGCTCGCCTTCCTCGCGCACCTCGCGGAGTGGGTCTTCGGCGGACGCAGCAAGATCGCCGTCCAGTCGGCCGCGCTGACCGCAGAGGCCGGCGCGACCGGTGTGGCCGGTGTGGCCGGCGGAGCCGCGCAGGCCGCCGCCGGGCCCGCGGTCCAGGTCGTCAGCAAGCGGGCCGGCACCACCACCCTGGAGCGGCCCAAGGTCATCACCCGCGCCTCCGCCAGCGACCGCGGCATCGCCGACGGCCCCGGCGCCGCGGGCGGCAGCGCGAAGGGCGACCTGTACGGCCGGATCGCCATCTCCTTCACCGCGCTGGCCTGGGTGCTGCACGTCTGCGGCGTCGCCTTCCGCGCGGCGTCCGTGCAGCGCGCCCCCTGGGGCAACATGTACGAGTTCTCCGTCACCTTCGGCGCGGTGGCGGTGGGCGCCTACCTGGTGCTGCTGGCGCTGAGGAAGGACGTCCGCTGGATCGGGCTCTTCCTGACCACGACGGTCCTGCTCGACCTCGGCCTGGCGCTGTCGGTGCTCTACACCTCCAGCGAGCAGCTGGTGCCCGCGCTGCACTCGTACTGGCTGTGGATCCACGTCTCGTGCGCGATCATCTCCGGCGCGGTCTTCTTCCTCGCCGCCGTGGGCACGATCCTCTACCTCTTCCGCGACCACTTCGAGGTCGCCCTGACGGCGGGCAAGGCGCACGACGGGCGCTGGGGCGACATCATGCGGCGGCTGCCGTCCGCGGCCAGCCTCGACAAGTTCGCCTACCGGATGAACGCGCTGGTCTTCCCGCTGTGGACGTTCACGATCATCGCGGGCGCGATCTGGGCGCAGGCCGCCTGGGGCCACTACTGGGAGTGGGACCCGAAGGAGACCTGGTCGTTCATCACCTGGGTCCTCTACGCCGGCTACCTGCACGCCCGCGCCACCGCCGGGTGGAAGGGCCGCAAGGCCGCCTACCTGGCGATGATCGCCTTCGCGTGCTTCCTCTTCAACTACTACGGCGTGAACATCTTCGTCACCGGGAAGCACTCCTACGCCGGAGTCTGACGACTGCTCCGCGCCCGTCCGAGCCCCGGCGCCGCCAACCAGTACGCCGGCGCCGGACACCACGGCCGCGTGCCCGTACCTGACAACGGGCACGCGGCCGTGCACGTCCTCCCAGCCCGCCGGCGAACCCCGCCCCGGTGAACCGGTGAACCGGTGAACCGGTGACCGGCCGGCCCGCCCCTTGCGGCCCGGTCCCTGGCGAACCCCCGGCGCGGCCGCCGTCGGGGCTCCCCGCGGGACCGGGTCCTCAGTCCTGCATGCCCTTGCGGCGCCGCTCGTCCAGCGACCGCAGGAACTCCGGGTTGTCGTCCGGCGGCACCCAGCCGCTCGGCAGGTCCGAGCCGAACCCGCCCGGCACCGGCCCCGGCTCCGGGCTGCCCGGCGTGCCCGAGAGGACGTCGTAGGGGCCGTACGGTCCGGTCCGGGTGTCCTGCGCCACGCGCCCGTCGCGGGGGTGCTGCTGCTGGCTCAGCCACTCGACGGGGATGCCGCCGGGGCCGATCGCCCGCTCGGGGCGGCGGCCGAGCGCCAACCACGCCAACGGGCCCACCAGTACCGGTCCGAGCAGCAGCACGATGGCCAGCCAGAGGCCCTTCGGGAGCCGGCGGACGCGGTGCGGCGGCGTCCCCAGGCAGTCCACGAACGCGTGTATCCACACGGCGAGGATCAGCAGGTACGGGACGATCCGGAGCAACGAAGACACCCCCGGTGACTCGCGGGGGCGCCAACCGCCCCTGGTCCCCCCAGCGTAACCACGGCCCGGCGCGAACGGCCGGTCCCGACCGGAACGATCTCCGCCGGATGTGCCGCCGACACGCCCGCCGGGGCCGGGTGGCGGCCGCCGTCCGAGCCGACGTCCCCGTTGGCGTCCCGACCGCTGTCCGGTCCGCCGTCCCGACCGCCGTCCGGTCCGCCGTCGCGACCGCGGTCCCGACCGCGGCCCAGGCCGGACGTCCGGCGCAGCCGGCCCGGTCCGTCCCGGCACGGGTCCGGCCCACGTCGCGGGCGGGCGGGATGCGAGACTGTGGCCCATGGCTTACGACGACCTCCGCTCGCTGCTGCGGGCGCTGGAGAAGGACGGCGACCTCAAGCGGATCACCGCCGAGGTGGACCCGTACCTGGAGGTCGGCGAGATCACCGACCGGGTGAACAAGGCAGGCGGCCCCGCGCTGCTCTTCGAGAACGTCCGGGGTTCGGTCGCCCCGCTGGCGATGAACGTCTACGGCACCGACCGGCGGCTGCTCAAGGCGCTCGGCCTGGCCTCGTACGAGGAGATCGGCGAGCGCATCGCCGGGCTGCTGAAGCCGGAGCTGCCGCACGGCTTCGTGGGCGTGCGGGAGGCGTTCGGCAAGCTGTCGGGGATGCTCCACGTCCCGCCGAAGAAGGTCAAGGACGGCCCGGTGCAGGAGGTCGTGCTCACCGGCGACGACGTCGACCTGGAGAAGCTGCCGGCGCTGTTCACCTGGCCGCAGGACGGCGGCTCGTTCTTCAACCTGGGCCTGACCCACACCAAGGACCCCGAGTCCGGGGTGCGCAACCTCGGCCTCTACCGGCTCCAGCGGCACGACCGGCGCACCATCGGCATGCACTGGCAGATCCACAAGGACAGCCGCAACCACTACCAGGTGGCGCAGCGGCGCGGCGAACGGCTCCCCGTCGCCATCGCCTTCGGCTGCCCGCCGGCGGTCACCTACGCGGCCACCGCGCCGCTGCCGGGCGACATCGACGAGTACCTGTTCGCCGGCTACGTGCAGGGCAAGCGGGTGGAGATGGTGGACTGCCGCACCGTGCCGCTCCAGGTCCCGGCCGAGGCCGAGGTGGTGCTGGAGGGCTGGCTGGAGCCCGGGCGGACGCTGCCCGAGGGGCCGTTCGGCGACCACACCGGCTTCTACACCCCGCAGGAGCCGTTCCCGGCGCTGACCATCGACTGCGTGACGATGCGCAAGCGGCCGATCCTCCAGTCCATCGTGGTGGGCCGCCCGCCCACCGAGGACGGGCCGCTGGGCCGCGCCACCGAGCGGTTCTTCCTGCCGCTGCTGAAGATCATCGTTCCGGACATCGTGGACTACCACCTGCCGGAGGCGGGCGGCTTCCACAACTGCGCCATCGTCGCGATCGACAAGAAGTACCCCAAGCACGCGCAGAAGGTCATGCACGCGGTGTGGGGCGCCCACATGATGTCGCTGACGAAGCTGATCGTCGTCGTGGACGCCGACTGCGACGTGCACGACCTGCACGAGGTCGCGTGGCGGGCGTTCGGCAACACCGACTACTCCCGCGACCTGACCGTCGTCGAGGGGCCCGTCGACCACCTCGACCACGCCTCGTACCAGCAGTTCTGGGGCGGCAAGGCGGGCATCGACGCCACCCGTAAGCTGCCGGAGGAGGGCTACACCCGCGACGGCGGCTGGCCCGAGATGGTGCTCTCCGACCCGGAGACCGCCGAACGCGTCACCAAGCGCTGGAAGGAATACGGTCTGTGAGCAGTGGCGAGGCGGTCCTCGGCGGCGGCAGTACGAAGACGGGGCCGCCGCGGGCGAAGAGCGGCACGCCGGTCCGGGCGTTCCTGCGGCTGGTGATGATCGAGCACTCGGTCTTCGCGCTGCCGTTCGCCTACATCGCGGCGCTGACCGCGATGTTCCGCGACGACCGCGGCGTCCACTGGGGCGAGCTGCTGCTGGTGACGGTGGCGATGGTCGGCCTGCGCACCTTCGCGATGGCCGCCAACCGGATCATCGACCGGGAGATCGACGCCCGCAACCCGCGCACCGCGAACCGGGAACTGGTCACCGGCGCGGTGTCGGTGCGCTCGGCGTGGACGGGCGCGCTGGTCGCGCTGGCGGTCTTCCTGGGCGCGGCGGCGCTGCTCAACCCGCTGTGCCTGGCGCTGGCGCCGGTCGCGATCGTGCCGATGGTGGTCTACCCGTACGGCAAGCGGTTCACGAACTTCCCGCACGCCATCCTCGGCATCGCGCAGGCGATGGGCCCGGTCGGCGCCTGGCTGGCGGTCACCGGGTCGTGGGACTGGCACGCGGTGGTGCTGGGCCTGGCGGTCGGCGTCTGGATCGGCGGGTTCGACCTGATCTTCGGCAGCCAGGACGTGGCCGCCGACCGCGCGCACGGCGTCAAGTCCGTGCCCGCCCGCTTCGGCATCCCCGCCGCCCTGTACGGCGCCCGGGTCTGCCACGTGATCACGACCGGCCTGCTGGTCTGGTACGGCGTCGCGACCCACGCGGGCGTGCTCTTCTGGGTGGGCATGGCGATCGTCGCGGGCGCGTTCGTCTACGAGCACTCGATCGTCAAGCCGCACGACCTCTCCCGGCTGAACCGGGCGTTCTTCACGGTCAACGGCATCATCGGCATCACGCTCTTCGTCTTCGCGCTGGCCGACCTGATCGTCCGCGGCCTCGGCTGGTAGCCGCTCGGGCCCCGGGTTCCGGCCGCGCCGCGTGAGCGGCGCGGCCGTTCGCCGCTCCGGGACGGGGTCGGGTCAGACGAGGCGGTGGCCGCCGTCCACGTGCAGGACCGTGCCCGTGGTGAATCCGCCGCGCATCAGGGCGAGGAACGCCTGCGCGATGTCGTCGGGCGTGCCGATACGGCGGGCCGGGAGGCGGGCGGAGAGGTCGGCGAAGGCCGCGTCCCTCGCCGCGCCGACCACGCCCAGCTGGTCCCAGAGGTCGGTGTCGACCCACCCGGGGGAGAGCACGTTGACGCGGACCGGGGCGAGTTCGAGCGCCAGCCCGTACGCGAGCGACTCCAGGGCGCCGTTGGCCGCGGCCATGATCGAGTTGGAGCCGTTGGGCCGGTAGGCGTTGATGCCCGAGGTGAAGGTGATCGAGCCGGTGACCCGTCCGGCCGCGTACCTGCCGACCAGCCAGGCGCCCAGCACCTTGGTGCCCACCACGGCCCGCGCGACCCCGGTGGGGACGGTCGCGGTCGGCCCGTACACGCCGTTCGCGTCGGCCGCGGTGACGGCCACGTGGTCCACCGGCCCGACCTGGTCGAAGAGCGCGGCCACATCCTCCTCCCGGCTGATGTCGGCCACCGCCGTCCCGGCCCTCGCGCCGGTCACCCGCGCCAACTCGGCCCGGGCCGCCGCCAGCCGGTCCGCCGACCGGCCGGCGATCACCACCTCCGCCCCCTCGGCGAGCAGGGCTCGGGCCAGGGCCAGGCCCATGCCGGAAGCGCCGCCGATGACCAGTGCGTTCGTGCGGCCGGTGCCCGGCGGGCGGGGGCTCGGCGTGCTGGTGCTCGCGGTGGCGGTCGTGGCGGTCGTGGCGGTCGTCGTGGTGGCGGTCGTGGCGGAGGTGTTCGTCGTGTCCGTGTTCGTCATACGGCCGAGGCTGCCGCCGCCCGCCCGGTGCCCGGAAGGCCGTGCCGTTCGGGGGTGCGGCACGGCCACCCGGGAGGCGGCCGGCGGGTGGCAGACTCTGCGGGATGAACGCGATGGCGGAGTTCCTGCGGGCACGGCGCGGCGGGATCGGCCCCGCCGAGGTCGGGCTGCCCACCGGGCCGGGACCGCGGCGGGCCCCGGGGCTGCGCCGGGAGGAGCTGGCGGCGCTGGCCGGGGTGAGCGTCGACTACTACACCCGGATCGAGCAGGGCCGGGAGACCGCGCCCAGCGACGCGGTGCTGGACGCCCTGGCCCGCGCGCTGCGGCTGAGCGACGACGAGCACGCCCACCTGCTCGGCCTGGCCGACCGTGTCGCCGGACGCACCCCCCGACGCCGACCCGCCCCGCCGAGGCCGGCGGGCCCCGGCCTGCTGACCCTGCTGGAGTCGCTGCGGCCCAGCCCCGCGTACGTGCTCACCGAGGCCAACGACGTACTCGCCGCCAACCCGGAGGGGCTGGCGCTGATGCCGGGCCTGGCCGACTGGCCACCGGGGCGCCGCAACTCCGTCCGCTACACGTTCCTGCACCCGGCCGCCCGTACCCTCTACGCCGACTGGGAGCGGGTGGCCCGCAACTGCGTCGCCCACCTGCACACCGCCGAACTGGCCGACCCCGGCCCGACCGCCGCTCTGGTCGCCGAACTCACGCAGGCCAGCCCGGAGTTCGCGGCGCTGTGGGCCCGCCAGGAGGTGTGGGTCAAGCGCGGCGGCGAGACCGCGTTCCAGCACCCGCTGATCGGCGCGGTCACCCTGGCCAACCAGGTGCTGACCACGTCGGGCGACGGCCAGCGCCTCCTCGTCTACCAGGCCGAGCGCGGGACACCCGAGCACGACGCGCTGGTGCTGCTGTCGCTGGCCGGCCAGGACGCCGGGGCGGCTTGAACGCCGTCGCACGGCGCGCGGCAACCGGACCCCTGAAAAGGGGGGAGAATTCCGGCCGCCGTGGGAAGCGCCGGGCTGGAGGGTGTTCGGAAACCGTAAAGGACCCCTGAGGCCGGGCCGGTTCCGCCGCGACCGGTGAGACGCTCCTCCCTGGGGGCACAGGCATACGCTGGTGCCCGGAGAACCTGTTCCGGGGGGAGCCGTCATGGGGGAGTTCTCGGGTATAGACCCGGCCGCGCTCAAGCAGATGATCACGTCGTTCGACAACGACCGGTCCCATCTGCGGGACCGCGCGTCGTGACGTGGATCGCCGGTGGCGTCCTTGGCACGACCATTCCGGGCGCAGAGGAAGGGGAAGTGGGCGCACAGCTCATCCTGGGTACTCTCTCGGCCAGCATCGCTGGGGGTACTGCCTGGGGCTCCTACCGGTGCATGGGTGGCCATGCCGATGCGGTGACAGATGACGCGCAGTCGGAGCAGGACTTCGAGATGCGCGCGTTGAAGATCCCCATTGCCCAGGGGGTGATCGATTCGGGTAAGGCGCGGCCGCCGGAGAGCCCCTGGTTCCACGACGGAAAGCTCGATCAGTCGGCCATCGAAGGAGCGAACGCGGCGGACTTCAGCGCCTGGTGGGCCGTGAACGCCCCTGACGGCAGTCTTACGGAATCGCTCCTCAACAACGGCAAGGACGGGTACAACGACTCGACTTCGATGCGTCGCTCCCACAGCCAGAAGGATGGCAAATAGGTGCGATGGGACCTGGGCGCGACGGGGCGGACAACTGCCGCGTGGAAGAACGGGAAGCCAGAACGTTGAGGGGACTGCGAATGCCGCGTTGGACACGGCGCCGTGAATGCCTCGCTGCCGTGACTGTCGCCGGGCTGCTCTCGGTCGCCGGGTGTGGGTCCACACCGCCGGGGCCGTCGAAGGCTGGGCAGGCTCGGGTGGTGGGGCGGGCGACGGATGGCGGGGATATCGGGCCGGGGGTGGTGGATGGTACGCGGGGTGTTGCTGCTGGTGCGGGTGGGACGGTGTACTTCAACACTGGGGAGCACTTGGTGTTGCTCGGTACGGATGGGAAGTTCGAGGACGTGTCCGGGCGGCAGGCCGGCGAGCCAGGGCCGGAGGATCGTGGTCTGAGTGGGCTCGTGGTTCGGGGCGACGGGAGCATGGTGGCCGGTGAGAACGGTCAGGTGGTGTCGGTCGCTTCCGACGGTCAGCTCACGGTGCTGGCCGGCACGGCGGGGAAGTTCCGATCCCTGACCGCTTCGGTGCCGAAGAGCGCCGCCGCGTCCAGCTTCCGCTTCACCGAACCGGTCACGCCGTTGGGTGTGGAGAAGGACGGCACGGTGGTCATCGCGGACGGCGGGGCGGTGTGGTCGCTCAGCGGCGGGCGGCTGACGCTGCGCTACCGGCAGGCTCCTGTGAAGTCCGCTCAGGGGTACTTGAGTTCCTTCGATGATGCGGCCTCGGCCGTCGACCCCGACAGCACCGTTTTCCTGGCGCCGAACGCCACCCCGCCGCTGCTCACCGACGTGCTTGTCGTCCCAGGTGATGGACGGGCACCGCACAAGCTCGAACTCCCCTCCCAGATAGCGGGTATGAAAGTACCGACCTCGCAGTTGGGGGCAGCTTCCCTGGCGGGGGACGGAGCCGATGGAGTTTACGTCAACGCCTTCGACGAGAAGAAGCGCGGTTCCTACGTCCTCCACGTCCATGACGGCCGTGTCGATCTCGTCGCTTCGACCACGGCCACCGCCACGTCGCCGACGTGCGGGGTGCACAAGGCGGTGGGCGCGCGGGACTTTCCCTGCTACTTCCCTGATGGCATCGCCTACCGCGCTGGTCATGTGTACCTGGCGGGAAACCGCTCCTACGTCCTCGATATCGGGGTGAGCGCGGCACGTTAGGTGTGCACGGTCGGCGGTGGCATGAGATGCGGGGAGTCGGTACGTGGGTCGGTACGGTAGCGGGGCGGCAGTTGTTGCTGTCGTGGTGTTGGTCGCGGTGAGCGGGTGCGGGGGCAAGGGGAAGCCGGCGGCGCCGAAGGCCGGGCAGGCCGCGTTGCTCGGGTCGTATGACGGGAAGACCACGGTCGGCCAGGTCCTGGCCGCGGGCCATCCGAACGGGGCGGTGACCGACAGCGCGGGGAACACCTATGTGGTCAACTCCCCCTCGCTGGCCGAGTTGAGCGCCACCGGCAAGGGGACGGCGGTGCCCTCACTGGCCAGCTACTACGGCGCCACGCAGCCCGAGGGCATCGTGGCGATGCCGGACGGCTCCGTCCTGTTCGGGAACGGCGCTGAGGTGGTCCGGCTGGACCCGGAGACAGGAGAGTCCTCGGTACTGGCCGGCAGCTCCGACCGGGTGCGTGCCTACGGCGCCTCCGCACCCGCCACCGCGACTGCCGACGACGTCCGCTTCACCAAGGCGGTCATCCCGGTCGGGGTGACCAGCGCGGGCGCCGTCGTGATCGCCGACGACCGCGCGGTGTGGTCGCTGGCGTCCGGTCGGCTCACGCGTGTCGGGCAGCAGCCGGCCGTCCCTGGCAAGGACACCTCGTTCCTCGAAAACGGCAATGCCGTGGCCCCCGACGGTACGACGTACCTGCGCGGGACGAGGAGCAGCCCCGCGAGCCTCGCCACCGTCCGGGCGCTGTCCCCGCAAGGGGTGGCGACCACGTTGACCCTGCCCGCCTCGATCCCCGGCGTCAGCGGTCGTCCCGCCGACCTCACGCCCACCTGGCTCGCTCCCGACGGCGGGGACGGCGTCTACGTCCACGCGGTCTCTGACAAGGGCAACGGCGACTACGTCCTCCACCTCCACGGCAGTACCGCGACCCTGGTCGCGTCCGCGACGCCCACCGGCGACAACGCGCCCAAAGGCGAGGGGTGCGACGTCCACAGCCCGGTCGATGCCGAGCACTTCCCTTGTGCCCTGCCGAGCACGGTGTCCTACCACGCCGGCCAACTCGTCCTCGCCGGGGAGGAGTCGTACGTGGTGAAGCTGCCGGTGGGCCAGGGCTGAGAGCGGCCGGGCGCGGTCGCGCAAGAGCGGGCGGACACGGTGCCGCGCGGAAGAACCGAAGTCGGATCGTTGGGGGGAACTGCGAATGCCACGTTGGACACGGCGCCGTGAATGCCTCGCTGCCGTGACTGTCGCCGGGCTGCTCTCGGTCACCGGGTGTGGGTCCACACCGCCGGGGCCGTCGAAGGCTGGACAGGCTCGGGTGGTGGGGCGGGCGACGGATGGCGGGGATATCGGGCCGGGGGCGGTGGATGGTACGCGGGGTGTTGCTGCCGGTGCGGGTGGGACGGTGTACTTCAACACCGGGGAGCACTTGGTGTTGCTCGGTACGGATGGGAAGTACGAGGACGTGTCCGGGCGGCAGGCCGGCGAGCCAGGGCCGGAGGATCGTGGTCTGAGTGGGCTCGTGGTTCGGGGCGACGGGAGCATGGTGGTCGGTGAGAACGGTCAGGTGGTGTCGGTCGCTTCCGACGGTCAGCTCACGGTGCTGGCGGGTACGGCGGGGAAGTTCCGGTCTCTGACCGCTTCGGTGCCGAAGAGTGCTGCCGCGGCGGATTTTCGTTTCGCCCGTGGGGTCACGCCGTTGGGTGTGGAGAAGGACGGCACGGTGGTTGTCGCGGATGGCGGGGCGGTGTGGTCGCTCAGCGGTGGGCGGTTGACGTTGCGCTACCGGCAGGCGGCTTTGAAATCCGGGGCTCAGTACGTGTCGCCCTTCCTCGGGGCGCATTCGGCCGCCGATCCCGATGGCACTGTCTTTCTGAACCCAGGCGACTACTCGGCCACCCTCGCTGAGGTGGTCGTCGTCCCCGGCGACGGGCAGGGGGCACACAAGCTCACACTCCCGGCGAAGGTGCCGGGGCTGGGTGTGGCGACCGCTGAGCTTCTACCCGCTTCCCTGGCCGGGGACGGAGCCGACGGCGTCTATATCAACGCCTTCAACGAGAAGAAGCGCGGTTCCTACGTCCTCCACGTCCATGACGGCCGTGTCGATCTCGTCGCTTCGACCACGGCCACCGCCACGTCGCCGACGTGCGGCGTGCACAAGGCGGTGGCCGCGCGGGACTTTCCCTGCTACTTCCCTGATGGCATCGCCTACCGCGCTGGTCATGTGTACCTGGCGGGAAACCGCTCCTACGTCCTCGACATCGGGGTGGGCAGGACGGGGTGAGCCGGGGGCGTGGCGGGCGCGGGCTCCTTCAGCAGGGCCCAGACGACCTTGCCGGGGGCGCCGGGGCGGGGGGAGGTGCCCCAGGCGCCGTCGGTGAGGGCGGCGACGATGAGCAGGCCCCGGCCGTTCTCCTCAAGGTCCCAGAGGTCCGGCGGTTCCGGCACCACCAGGGGCGAACCCGCGTCGTGGACCTCGATGAGCACGCCCTCCGGCAGCCGCCGCACACTCAGCCCGATCCGCCGGTCCCGCACCGGGCCGAGCGTGCGGACGTGCGTGACCGCGTTGGCGACCAGCTCGCTGACGATCATCCCGGCGTCGGGGATCAGCTCCGCCAGCCCCCACCTCCGCAGCGCCCGGCCCACCTCGCCCCGCGCGATCGGGCCGCTCTGCTCGGCCACGCGCAACAGCCGTTGCGGCGACGCGTATCCGCCGGGCGGCGCCGCGTCCACGGCGTTCGCGGCTGACGTCGAAGGTGCGTTCATGGGTGCTCGTTCCGTGAGGGGTTCCTGACGTTCCGTAGATAAGCCTCCCCGCTGCGACCTATGATCGGCAGAGGTAAGCCGGTGACGAGCGGCACTGGCAACTCTGTGGCCTGCAACGTTGCGCCCGCCGGGCGAAAGCGCCCAGGCACGGTGATCAGGAGGGCTGTCCGGAAAGACAGTTGACGGCCCTCACGGCAACAGTTCTGCAGAGGGGTGGGACCCATGGACGTCAACGGTCTCAACGGCGCGACAAACGGCGAACCTTCGGCCCGCGCGGTCTTCCACGAGGAGGTGTTCAGGCAACGCGAGAAGTCCGGCTGGTCCCTGTCCGAGCTCTCCGCACGCGCTAACTACGACACCTCCTACCTCCAGCGCCTGGAGAAGGGCGACCGGCTCGGCACCCTCCAGGCAGTCGCCATCCTCGACCGCGTCTATGACACAGGGAAGCTTCTCGTCGGCCTCTGGCGGCTGGCCAAGCAGGAGGCAAGGCAGAAGCGCTTCCCCGGGTTCATGGAACTCTCCGCCAAGGCAACGAGCGTGCAGCAGTTCAGCGCTCACACGGTGCCGGGGCTGCTCCAGACGAGGGCGTATGCCGAGGCGCAGCTCCGCACCGGAGACCTGGAGACCGAAGAACTGTTGATCGAGCAGTTGGCGGCGCGGCTCGCCCTTCAAGAGCGGCTGACCGCACCGCGCCCTGTGAACTACCGCGTTCTGTTGGACGAGTCCGTGATCCGCCGCCCCACTCAGGAACCCGAGATGTGGGACGAGCAATTGGAACACCTCATCCGAATCGCCTCGCAGGCAAACGTCCGCGTGCAAGTGGTGCCGTTCCGCGTGGGCCTGCACAACCTGCTGGGCGGCTCGATGACCCTTCTGTGGTTGCCTGATGGGCGCAACGTCGCCTATGTGGAGAGCGCTTGGAGCGGCCAGATCGTCGACGAAACAGAGGAGGTCGAGCGGCTGAGGGTGAACTACGATCAGCTCAGGGACTCGGCAATGTCACCGTCCGAATCTCTTCAGCTACTGCGAACCGTGCTGGAGGATCACCGTCATGCTCACCCCCGGATCGACCCTGAGCGCCCCCAGGTGGCGTAAGTCGTCGTACAGCTCCGCCAACGGCGGGGACTGCGTCGAGGTCGCGGACACCGTCGCCGGTGTCGTTCCCGTGCGGGACTCGAAGGACCCGGAGGGGCCTGCGCTCGTGTTCCCTGCGGGGAGTTGGGTCGTGTTCGTCAACGACGTGAAGGCTGGGCACTTCCTCGCCTGAGTAACGGGCAACGTCGTAGCTGTACCACTTGAGCTGCTGAAGGCCACTCTGGAGGAGGTCACGTCATGCCCGACCAACCCAGCTTGAACCTGCATGTTGCTGCATGGCGCAAGTCGTCGTACAGCGATCACAGCGACCCGTACAGCTGCGTCGAGGTCGCGGACACCGTCGCCGGTGTCGTTCCCGTGCGGGACTCGAAGGACCCGGAGGGGCCTGCGCTCGTGTTCCCGGCGGGGAGTTGGGCCCTGTTCGTCAACGAGGTGAAGGCCGGGCGCTTCCTCGCCTGAGCGACGGGCAACGCCCCAAAGCCGACGGCTCGGCTCCCCGGTTGGGGAGCCGAGCCGTACCAGCCGTTCAGGGGCGAGGCGGGACCCGGGAGGGTCAGAAGGACGAGTCGTCCGACGAGCCCTCGCCCGCCGCGGACATCACGAAGCCCATGATGTCCTGCGGGTTCAGCGTCTGCGCTCCGGCCGGCGCGCTGATCGGCTTCGCGCTCCCGGTGAAGCCGAGCGTCAGCGGGAGGCTGCCGACGACCCCGGAGTCGAGCTGGCCGAGGTTGAAGGTGATCGAGGTGAGGCTGCCGTTCTTGATGGCGACATCGGCGGTCACCGTCTTGGCGGGGACGCCGTCCGCGTTCTCGAAGTCCGTGAGGTCGGATTCCTTCACGCCCGGGAACTGCTTGACGACCGGCGCCAGGCCGGTGGCGATGTCCTTGGCGAACTGCTGCGCGGGCACGCTGACCTGGACGTGGTCGGCGCCGTCCTTGCTGCCGGCGTCCTTGTAGGTGACGTTCTTGGTGAGCGCGGCGTGGATCGCGGCCAGGGCCTGCTTCTGCGTCGTGGCGTCGAGCTTGAAGTTCGAGAGGGAGTCGGTGCTGCTGCTGCCGCCCAGGCTCCCGGCCATGGACTGGACGAACTGCTCGTACGCCTTCGGGTCGATGCTGACCCACTGGCCCTTGAGCGCGGCCTTGACCGAGGCGAGCGAGGCCGGCAGCTGGTCGGCCTTGTCGATGAACTGGTTGGCCTCGTCGATGCCCTTGGTGTCGGACGCGGACGGGTCGACGTCCAGCTTCTCCAGGCCCTTGACGTCGAACCGGATGTACACCTTCTGGCCGACGGTGCGGACCTCCAGCAGGTTGCCGCCGACCACGTCCTCGGAGGTCAGCGCCAGGTCGGCGGAGGTGCCGGCGGTGCTCTTGGCCTTGCTCAGCAGGCTGAACTGCTGCTTCGAGCTGGCGGCGACGGAGATGTGGAGCGAGGAGAGGAGCTTGGCGTCGGCCTGGGTGAAGCCGTCCTCGTCCTTCATGGACGCGTAGATCTGGTCGGCCGAGCCGTCGATGCTCAGGTCGAGCGTGACGGTGCTCTGCTTGTCGAGCTTGGTGAAGGCGTCGCTGACCTTCCCCTGGGGCGTCGTGGGCTTGTCCGCACCGCAGGCGACGGACCCGACCGATATGAGGGCGACCACTCCGGCGGCGGCGAGGCCCTTGCGCATGCTGCTGATGGCGAACTCCTAGAAAATCACGAAAATCTGGGGATCGGCCCAGTTGTGGGACACGATCGTAGCTGTGCGAAGGCTGTGCCTTCACTTGGGTTTGACGGCGGTTTGACGGCGGTTCGGTGACGGTTCGTACCGAGCTGCCGCCTTACGTCCGGAGCCAGTTGGCGTCAGTCGGCGTCGACCGGCGCAGGGCCCGGCGGGGCCGGGCTCACTCCGTCACCGGGAGCGCCACGGTCTGCCGCTCACGGAGGAGGTAGGCCGCGGCCACGCCGCCGACGAGCCCGAACAGGTGCCCCTGCCAGGAGACGCCGGTGTGCACCGGCAGCACTCCCCAGAGGATCGAGCCGCCGTAGTACAGCCCGATGGCCAGGCCGACGACGACGTCCAGCGCCCGGCGGTCGACGAACCCGCGCACCACCAGGTAGCTGAAGAGGCCGAAGATCAGGCCGGACGCCCCCGCGGTGTTGGTGTGCGCGGGGGAGAACAGCCAGACGCCGAGGCCGTCCAGGACGATGACGGTCAGCGCCACCGCGAGGAACCGGCCGATGCCGCGCAGGGCGGCGATGAAGCCGAGCACCAGCAGCGGCAGGCTGTTGGCGGCCACGTGCCCGAACCCGAAGTGGACGAAGGCTGAGGGCACGATGTCCCACAGCTCGCCGCTCTGCCGCGGGGTGATGCCGAGGCTGTCCAGGCGGTGGCCGACGACGCTGTCGATGCCCTCCAGCGCCCACAGCAGTCCGACCCAGGTCACCATGAGCATGGCCGCGGCCGTGACGCGAGCACTCAGCCGCAGCGGTGCGAGCACGCTCACGGCCGGTCGGCGAGCGACCTGCCTGCCCCCGTATGCCACCGAATCCCCCCCTCAGGTCCAGTGCCTCCACAGAAGAGTACGCCGGGTGGGCCTCCTCCGGTTCCGCCGTATTGGCGTCCGGTTGCGTCCGGTTGCGGGACGGCGGCGGGGCAGTCGCGGGAAGGCGGCGGGCCAGTCTCAGGACCGTCGCGGGCCAGTAGCGGGCCGGTGGCGGGTCTGCGGCAGGTTGGTGGCGGGTTGGTGGCGGTTCGGCGGGGGAACAGAGCGGGGTTCGGCGGCGGAGCAGGGCGGGGTTCGGCGGCGGATCGGGAGCGGGCGACGGGCCGTGACAGGGCCGGGCGACCGGCCGGGACGGGGGCCAGTGGATCACGAACTCGGCTCGTGGGAAGGCGTCCTGTCGCCACTGCACGCTTATTGACGCTGCATACCGGCGGTGATTCACTTCGTGCCTGAGAGCGCTCTCCCGCGGTTGTGGACCAGCCGCGGTCCCCTATCCACCACGTTCAGGGAGAGCCGTGTCCGTGATTCCCTCTCGCCGTGCCATGCTCCGCGGGGCGGCGGCCGCTGCCGCCGCGGTACCGCTGGCCGGTGGCATCTCCGCAGGGACGGCCTTTGCGTCGTCGCCCTCGCCCGCCGGTTTCCCGAGCGGCCGCGGCGCCAACGACCTCGGCCCGAACGTCATCGTCTTCGACCCGTCCATGGGCGACGCTGCGATCCAGGCCAAGCTCGACGCCGTCTTCGCCCAGCAGGCGCCGAACCAGTTCGGCACCGAGCGGTACGCCCTGGCGTTCAAGCCGGGCACCTACAACGTCGACGTCAACGTCGGGTTCTACACGCACGTCCTGGGCCTCGGCGCGAGCCCCTCGGACGTCGTGATCAACGGGCACGTCACGGTGGACGCCCAGTGGTTCGACGGCAACGGCACCCAGGACTTCTGGCGGTCCGCCGAGAACCTGACGATCGTGCCGCCGGACGGGCTGGACCGCTGGGCGGTCGCCCAGGCCGGGCCGCTGCGCCGGGTGCACGTCAAGGGCAACATGAACCTGATGCCGAGCCCGCCCGGAAACGGCTGGTCCAGCGGCGGCTTCCTGGCCGACAGCGTGGTGGACGGCCAGATCGACTCCGGCTCGCAGCAGCAGTGGCTGTCCCGCAACGACACCATCGGCAGCTGGACCGGCTCCAACTGGAACATGGTCTTCGTCGGCGTCGAGGGCGCCCCGGCCACGTCCTTCCCGACGCCGCCGTACACCACCGTGGACCGCACCCCGGTGGTGCGGGAGAAGCCGTTCCTGACCATCGACCGCCACGGCGACTACCAGGTCTTCGTCCCCGCGCTGCGCCGTGACAGCACCGGCACCTCCTGGGCCCACGGACAGGCCGCCGGCACCAGCATCCCGCTCTCGCAGTTCCACGTCGCGAAGCCCGGAGACTCCGCCGCGAGCATCAACATCGCGCTCGCCCTGGGCAAGCACCTCCTGCTCACCCCGGGCATCTACCCGCTCTCCGCGCCGCTGCTGGTCTTCCGGCCCGGCACCGTCGTCCTCGGCCTGGGCCTGGCCACCCTCCAGGCCGTGCGCGGCAACTCGCTGATCGAGGTCGGCGACGTGGACGACGTCACCGTCGCCGGCGTGATCCTGGAAGCCGCCTCCCTGCCCAGCTCCCCGGTCCTGCTGCGGGTCGGCGACGCCCTCGTCCGGCGCAGCCACGCCGCCCGGCCCACCGCGCTCTTCGACATCTTCCCGCGCATCGGCGGCGCCGTCCCCGGCGGCACCGACACCAGCATCCAGATCGACAGCCACGACGTGATCGTCGACCACGTCTGGGCCTGGCGCGCCGACCACGGCCTGGACGGCTCGGTCGGCTGGGCGGTCAACCCGGCCGGCACCGGGTTCCTCGTCAACGGCGACCGGGTCACCGCCTACGGCCTGTTCGTCGAGCACCACCAGAAGTACGAGGTGCTCTGGAACGGCGAGCAGGGCCGCACCTACTTCTTCCAGAACGAGCACCCCTACGACGTGCCCACCCAGTCCGCCTGGAAGCACGGCAGCACCAACGGCTACGCCGCCTACAAGGTCGGCGACCGGGTCCGCGACCACCACGCGTGGGGCCTGGGCAGCTACGCCTACTTCGACCTCAACGCGAACATCTACACCGACCGCGCGTACGAGGTGCCCGACACCCCGGGCGTCGTCCTCACCTCGCTGATGACCGTCTGCCTCAACGGCGCGGGCGGCGGTGGCATCCTGCACTGCGTCAACAACACCGGCGACCCCGTGGAGAACGGCTTCGGCGTCTTCAACATGAAGTCCTACAGCAACGGCACCGGCGTCGTCTGACCCTCGCCTCTCCACCTCCCCGCCTCCCCGGGGTGTACGGCGGGCGGGTCCTCCGGGACCCGCCCGCCGCTTGGTACCGGCGCCGCATCCGCAAGGTGACGGAACGTCAGAGATCGTGGGCGGGGCGGTCCCGGTACGTGACGGCACGCCAGAACGGACGCACGGCGTCGGGGTGGTTGACGTCTTGTGCGGCCTTCAGTGCGGTGTGGAGCCTCCCCTGCGCGAGGCTCTCGTTGTGCGCGTCTCCGACGTCCCGGAACATGACGGCGGCTCGGGTGTGAGCCGCGACGGCTCCCTCGAACCGGCGCAGCTCCGTCAGAGCGAGTCCGAGGTTGTCCAACGCGCCCGCCTCGCCGTTTCGGTCTCCGGTTTCGCGGAAGACGTCGACGGCCTGGGTGTGTACGTCGACGGCCTCCTCGAACCGCTGAACCTCCCGCAGGGCCGATCCGAGAAAGGTGAGTACCTTCCCCTCGGCGGCCCGGTCGCCGAGGCGGCGCGCGGCGGCCAGGGCGTGCCGTCCGGTGGTGACGGCGTCGTGGAAATGGCGGCGGCGGATGAGGAACTCGGCCAGGCTCTCGGTCAGAGCCAACGCCGCGGCTGGACGGGTGGTCGCGGTGAGGACGACGGCACCGACGAGGTTGGCGCGTTCCGTCTCCAGCCAGGCCAGGGCGTCCGCGCGGTCGGCGAAGTGGTCGGTGACCGGCTGACCCGGCAGCGCCCGCACGTGGTGGTCGGCCACTTCGGCGGTGAGCGTGTAGTAGACCAGAAGCAGGAGGAGGGAGCCTTCCCGCTCGCTGTAGCCGTCCCGTTCGCTCCGGCCTTCTCGTTCGCCGTGGCCGTCCCGTTCGCTCCGCTCGTCCTGCCCGCTCCGCTCGTCCTGCTCGGCGACGAGTTCGGCGGCGTACAGGCGGACCAGGTCGTGCATGCGCCAGCGTCTCTCGGCGACGGGCTCGACCAGGTGGGCCTGGGCGAGCTTGACGGTCGTCCGGCGGGCCTGCTCCGGCGTCGTCCGGTCCAGGAACGTGGCGGCGTCGAGGGTGAACTGCGGGGTCGGGTTGAGGGAGAGCAGCCGGAAGAGCCTCGCCTGTTCGGGCGGCAGCCGACGGTAGGAGAGTTCGAAGGCGGCGCGGACCGCGAGGGTCTGGCCCTCGTCGCTGTAGGAGAGGGCCAGCCGGGCCCGTTCGTCCTTGAGGACCGAGGCGAAACCGGCCAGGGACCGGTGCGGGTCGGCCCTGAGGTTGGCGGCGGCGATCTGGAGGGCCAGCGGCAGGAAGCCGCAGTAGGCGGCCAGTTCGGCGAGCGCGCGCGGCTCCCGCGCGGGACGGGGGTCGCCGCCGCCCAGGGCCCGGGTGATCATGGCGGCGGCGTCGGCGGGTGCCAGGACGGCCAGGTCGATCACCGTGGCGGGCAGCGAGGCCAGCGTGTGGCGGCTGGTGACCACGACCCGGTGGCCCCTGCCGCCCGGCAGCAGCGGCTCGACCTGGGCGGCGGTCGACGCGCTGTCCAGGACCAGCAGCGCCGGGCCCCGCTCCCGGGCCAGGGCCGCCATCTGCGAGCGGTACAGCCCCGCCTGCTCCGCCGGGTCGGTCGGCAGCTCCGCGTCCGCCCCGCACAGCGCCCGCAGCAGCGCGCCCAGCGCCTGGGCGGCGGTGACCTGCCCGGTCGGTTCGTAGCCGCGCAGGTCCAGGAACAGGTGCCCGCCGGGGAACCAGCCGCGCTCGACGGCCTGGTGGGCGGCGTGCACGGTCAGCGTCGTCTTGCCCACCCCGGCCAGCCCCGCCACCGCCGAGACGACGACCGCCCCCGCAGACCCGCCCGCAGACCCGCCCGCCGGTCCGTCCGCCGGTCCGTCCGCCGGTCCGCCCGCAGACCCGCCCGCAGACCCGCCCGCCGGTCCGCTCGCCGGTCCGGCCGCAGATCCGGCCGCCGGGTCGAGCAGCGCCAGCAGCCTCGCCAGTTCCTCCTCACGGCCGGTCAGTTCAGCTGTCACGGGCGGCAGGGAGGCCAGCGCCCGCGGCGCCGGGCCCGGCGCGACGACGTAGTCCCCGGCCACGAGAACCTGGTCCCTGCCGGCCTGGAAGACGGTCGCGCTGTCGCTCGCGGCCGCGTGCTGCTCGACGTGCCCCGGGTCCGTTCCCTCCGCCGTCATGCGGTGGGCCCCGGCGCGTTCCGGCCAACGGCGGCCCGGGTCCCACCGAACGCGGCCGGCACCGCGCCGACCGTGACCGTCCACCGCGCCGAACGCGACACTTCCGCCCCCCGGGTCCGTCGTCCTCGCGCCAAGAGTCCCACCGCCGCGCGCTCCCCGGCAGCCGCACGGGAAAAGAACCCGGCACCGGCTCCGGGCGCACGGCCGGGCCACGGCGGCGTCGATGCGGGTGTCGGCGCGCCACTAGGCTCGAACGCGTGGAGCAGAACAGCCGCAGGCCCTGGATCGTCGGCGTCTCCGGGGCGTCCGGGACGCCGTACGCCGCCGCGGTGCTGCGCGCGCTGCTGCACGCGGGGGAGGACGTGGACCTCGTGGTCAGCCGCGCCGCCCGGCTCACCCTGCTGGACGAGACCGGCGCCGCCGTCCGTGACGCCCACTGGCGCGAGGACCTGGCCCGCTGGCTGGCGCGGGGCGCGGACGGGCGGCCGGACGCGTTCGACCCGGAACCGGGCCTGGAGCGGGTGCGGTACTGGCCGGCCGGGGATCTGGCGGCAGGGCCGTCCTCGGGGTCGTACCCGGCGCGCGGGATGCTGATCGTGCCCGCCAGCACGGCGTGTGTGGCCGGAGTGGCGCTGGGGCTGTCCAAGGACCTGCTGCAACGGGCCGCGAGCGTCACCCTCAAGGAGCGCCGGCCGCTGGTGGTCGCGGTGCGCGAGACCCCGCTCAGCGGCCAGACGCTGCGGCAGCTGACCGCCCTGCACGACGCCGGCGCGGTGGTCCTGCCCGCCTCGCCGGCCTTCTACGCGGGCGGCACGACCGCCCAGGAGCTGGTGGACTTCGTCGCCGGGCGGGTGCTGGACGCGGCGGGTGTGCCGCACAAGCTCTACCGGCGGTGGGCGGGGGAGCTGGGCGCCGCGCGGCCGGACGCCGGGGGCGCGGCCGATCCGGGGCGGTGACCCCTTCCGGGCGCGGCCGTCCGGGCGGTGTGCGGCGAGGGCGTCGGGAGGCGGAGGAGGCGGGGCCGCGCGGGCGGGACGAGAGCGGGACGAGGGCGGGACGACGGTCGGCCGGGACGGGGACAGGACGTCGCGGGGGAGCGGTCCGGGGCGCCGGTGGGGGAACTGAACGGAGAGCCGGCCGGGTGTCGGGCCGGGTCTCGGGCTGGGCGTCCGGCCGGGAGCGCGGCTGGGAACTGGCTGGGAAGTGGCGGGAAACCGGTCGGGAGTCTCGTCGGGGAATTGGCTGAGAAGCGCGGAAAGCGGGGGCCCAAGTTTCGTCGGAGAGTAGCGGTACGGCCGGTCGGGGGAGTAGATGTGCAGGGCGGGAACCGGGCTATCCCTTAGATTCGTGTCCTGACAGGGCAGCCGCCAGACGAACGGGAGGGTTCGAATCGATGGACGGGGTGGACAGGCAGCTCATCCAGGCGCTGCGGGAGAACGGCCGTGCGTCCTACGCGGAGCTGGGCCGGCTCGTCGGCCTGTCCGGGCCGAGCGTCACCGACCGGATCAACCGCCTGGAACAGGCCGGTGTGATCAGCGGCTACCGCGCCACCGTCGCACCCGCCTCCCTCGGCCTGGGGGTGACCGCGCTGGTCGGCCTGCAACTGTCCGACGCCGCCGACCACGAGGAAGTCGCCAAGCGGCTCCAGGACCTGGACGAGATCGAGGACTGCTGGTTCATCGCCGGCGACGACTCCTACATGCTCAAGGTGCGGGTCGGCGACGTCGACGGGCTGGAGCGCACCATCCGGCGCCTGTCCGGCACCCAGGGCGTCGCCCGCACCCGGACCACCGTCGTGCTCTCCACCAAGTGGGAGAACCGGGTCGGGCAGCTCCCCGAAGAGGCCTGAACCGGGCGCCGGGCACGCGCCGCCGCCCGCCCTCGCCCTTCCTCGGTGACCGGCGGCCGCCCCGTACGACGCCCCGGCACGACGCCCGGCGCGACGCCCCCGGTCGGCCGCCCGGCGGGGGAGTCGTACCGGGGGCGTATCGTCGGTCGGGGCGGCCGGTCGGGGCCGCCCGCTGCACGAGGAGGAGTGGCATGGACGCTGGGCTCAAGCGCGAGCTGGAGGAGAAGGTCTACGCCGGCGAGCGGCTGACCCGCGAGGACGGCATCGCCCTGTACGAGTCCGACGACCTGGCCTGGCTGGGCGGCCTCGCCCACCACGTGCGGACGCAGAAGAACGGCGACGTCGTCCACTTCAACGTCAACCGCCACCTGAACATGACCAACGTGTGCACCGCCTCGTGCGCGTACTGCTCCTTCCAGCGCAAGCCGGGGGAGAAGGACGCCTACACGATGCGCATCGAGGAGGCCGTGCGGCTGGCGAAGGCGATGGAGGCCGACAGCCTCACCGAGCTGCACATCGTCAACGGCCTCCACCCGACCCTGCCGTGGCGGTACTACCCGCGGTCGCTGCGGGCGCTGAAGGAGGCGCTGCCGCAGGTGTCGCTGAAGGCGTTCACCGCGACCGAGATCCACCACTTCGAGACCATCTCGGGCCTGTCCGCCTCGGAGATCCTGGACGAGCTGATCGACGCCGGCCTGGAGTCGCTGACCGGCGGCGGCGCGGAGATCTTCGACTGGGAGGTGCGGCAGCACATCGTGGACCACCGCACCCACTGGGAGGACTGGTCCCGCATCCACCGGCTCGCCCACGAGAAGGGCCTCAAGACGCCCTGCACCATGCTCTACGGGCACGTCGAGGAGCCGCGCCACCGCGTGGACCACGTGCTGCGGCTGCGCGAACTCCAGGACGAGACCGGCGGGTTCCAGGTCTTCATCCCGCTGCGCTACCAGCACGACTTCGTGGACATGAAGGACGGCAAGATCCGCAACACCCTCCAGGCCCGCACCACGATGGCCTCGGGCGCGGACGCGCTGAAGACCTTCGCCGTCTCCCGGCTGCTGTTCGACAACGTGCCGCACGTGAAGGTGTTCTGGGTGATGCACGGCCTGGCCACCGCGCAGCTCGCCCTCAACCACGGCGCGGACGACATGGACGGCTCGGTCGTCGAGTACAAGATCACCCACGACGCGGACCAGTACGGCACGCCCAACAAGCTGACCCGGGACGACATCCTCGACCTGATCCGGGACGCCGGCTTCCGCCCGGTCGAGCGCAACACGCGGTACGAGACCATCCGCGAGTACCCGGGCCCGGACGCCGGCCGCCGTGAGTCGCCTCAGCCGATGCGGCTCTGACCCTCCGCCCTCGCGCCGTGACCGGCAGGGGTCCGGCGGAGGCCCCGCGGGGTTCCGGCGGAGACCAGGCGGGTTCCGGCGGAGGCCAGGCGGGGTTCCGGCGGAGGCCCGGCCCGGTGCGAGGCTGTCGGCCGCGCCGGTGTGAGCAGGGTGACACCGGCGCGGCGCGCGTTCCTGGCGGGGAGCTCATCGGTAATAGTTAATCTTGTCCTATGAGTCTTACGTACCAGCTGGACCCGGTCGTCGACGACGAGGTGCGCGCGGGGGTCCTGGCGCTGTGGACCGAGGTGTCCAACGCGGGCGGCGCGGTCGGCTTCACCCCGCCGGTCACGCCCGAGGACATCCGCCCCGACCTCGACCGCTCGCTCGCCGAGGTGGCGGCCGGGGAGCGCCGGCTGCTCGTCGGCCGGGACGAGGACGGACGGATCGCCGCCAGCGCGTTCCTCGCGTTCAACCGCCGCACGCTGATGCGGCACTGGATCTGGCTCTACACGGTGATGGTCCACCCCCGCCTCCAGGGCAAGGGCCACGGCCGGGCGCTGCTGGCCGCGGCGGAGGAGGCGGCGCGCGGCCTGGGCGGCGTCGAGGCGATACGGCTGACCTGCCGGGGCGGCACCGGGGCCGAGCACTTCTACGCGGCCTGCGGCTACAAGGAGGTCGGCCGGGTCCCCGGCGCGATCCGGGTGGCGCCCGGCGACGACCGCGACGACGTCATCATGCTGCTGCCGCTGCTCTGACCCGCCGACCGGCCCACCGCTCCGTCCGTCCGGTCTCCTCGGCCCGCTGCCCCCTGCGGCCTTCCGGCTCTCCGGGCCTCCGACCTCTCTGACCTGCGGTCGCCGCGGCGGCCGGGCGCCTCGGGCGGGGCGGTGGCGGGCCCTTCGGCGGGCCGTGTTTCACTGGTAGGCATGCTCCGATACACCGCACTGCGCTTCGGTCTGATCGTCGCCAGCTTCGGGGTCATCTGGGGCCTGGTCCGGCTGCGTGTCCTGCCGGCCGGGCTCGGTGACTCCAACTACCTGTGGGTCGCGCTGCTCGCGCTGGTCATCTCCGCGCCGCTGAGCTTCGTGCTGCTGCGGGGGGTGCGTGAGGAGGCCGCCGCGCACGTCTCCAACCGCGTGGAGCGCGCCCGTCTCAACCTGGCCGCCGCGGCGGGCCAGGAGGACGAGGCGGACGACGCCGCCCGCGCCGCCAAGTAGGCGCACACCGCCAGGAGGCTCGCGGGTCGGGGCCCGGTCCGAACGGGCCCGCTCCGGCAGGGGTGTCGGCGCACGACCGCGCGCAGCTCGGACGACGACGGCAGGCGTCGTTACAGGCACAGGGCGCAAAAAAGGCAAAAAGGCAGGGGCCCCGCACCGAGGTGCAGGGCCCCTTGATCAAGCACAGGTTCTGGGCGCGATCAGTTGGGGGTGACGTTCTCCGCCTGCGGGCCCTTCGGACCCTGCGTGACGTCGAAGCTCACCGACTGGTTCTCCTCCAGGGAGCGGAAGCCAGCCGCGTTGATCGCGGAGTAGTGGACGAAGACATCCGGGCCGCCGCCGTCCTGGGCGATGAATCCGAAGCCCTTTTCAGCGTTGAACCACTTGACGGTTCCGGTAGCCATAAAGCCCTCCTTGGGCCCAAAGGGTTGCCCTGCTCCAGAACCTGCTTTTGCGAAGTCTGAAAACTACAAAAGCCTGCGGGTTACATGATCCGCAGGCTTTGTACTGCAAGGAAACCAAACTGCAACTTGCGACTGAGCCTAGCATGGGCACCCCCCGCGGGGAAGGGAGAGCAAGATCTTCCTGGCGGCACGCCGAACCCCCAGAAGCGGCCGCGCCGGGGCCCAGGAGTAGCGTCCACATCATGGACGACTTCGACACCGCCGCGGCCACCGCCGCGCGCGACGACAGCGACCGCGTACGCCCCAGGGTGGGCCACATCCAGTTCCTGAACTGCGTACCGCTGTACTGGGGGCTCGCCAGGACCGGCACCCTGCTCGACGTCGAGCTCACCAAGGACACCCCTGAGAAGCTCAGCGCCCAGCTCGTCGAGGGCAGCCTCGACATCGGCCCGATCACCCTTATGGAGTACCTGAAGCACGCGGACCAGCTGGTCGCCCTCCCGGACATCGCGGTCGGCTGCGACGGGCCCGTCATGTCCTGCGTGATCGTCAGCCAGCTCCCCCTGGACCGGCTGGACGGCCAGCGGGTCGCCCTCGGCTCCACCAGCCGCACCTCCGTGCGCCTGGCCGAGCTGCTGCTCACCGAACGCCACCAGGTGACGCCCGACTACTACCGCTGCCCGCCCGACCTGGCCCTGATGATGCAGGAGGCCCAGGCCGGCGTCCTCATCGGTGACGCGGCGCTGCGCGCCTCCCTGCACGACGCGCCCCGGCTCGGCCTGGAGGTGCACGACCTCGGCCAGATGTGGAAGGACTGGACGGGCCTGCCGTTCGTCTTCGCCGTCTGGGCGGTGCGCCGCGACTACCTCGCCAAGCACCCGGAGACCGTCCACGACGTGCACCGCGCCTTCCTGGCCAGCCGCGACCTGTCCCTGGAGGAGGTCGACAAGGTCGCCGAGCAGTCCGCGCGCTGGGAGGCGTTCGACCAGGACCTGCTGCGCCGGTACTACACGACGCTCGACTTCTCCCTGGGTGAACGCCACCAGCAGGGCATCGGCGAGTTCGCCCGCCGCGTCGGCTTCCCCGCGACCTCCGGCATCACCCTGCTCCCGCCCCGCTGAGCCCGGGCCCCCGTTGAACCCGGGGCCGCTCCGCTGAGCCCCGCGCGCCTCCCGGCACCCACTTCACCGGGAGGCGTGTCCGTCCCTGCCGCCACCGGGCGGGCGCGGCCGTTCGGCGCGGCCGGCCGGAGGAGTCGTCGGCGAAGAGGGGAGTCGTGAAGAGGGGAGTCGGCTCGGCGAGGACGTCCGGGCCGGCCTCGGCCTGGTAGACGGTGTCGACGCTCCCGAAGCGCGCCTGCGCGTGGTCGTCGGACGACCGGGACGCGGTCTCGCGGTGCCTCGCGTCGAGCGTGCTGGATCAGTCCCGGTCAGGGCCTGCGCCCTTGCCGGAACCCGGAACCCGGAACCCGGAACCCGGAACCCGGAACCCGGACGCCGTCGAAGACGACGAGGGGACGTCGAGGACGACGGTTGACCCCGCACGCCCGGGACGGAGGCCGGGCGGAGGCCGGGCGGAGGCCGGGCGGAGGCGATGTCCGTCAGCCCGTGGGCATGCCGATCTGGTCGCGTTCGAGCGCCGAGCGCAGCTTCACGAAGGCATGGGCGGCGGTCGAGACCGAGGCGATGTCGAGCGTGCCGCCGATCAGTTCGGCCAGTCCCTCGGCGAATGTCTGCTCCGCCGCGTCGACGAGCCGTGTGCCGTCGTCGGTCAGGCCCAGCAGTGAGGAGCGGCGGTCGGCCGGGTTCGGCTCCCGGACGGCCCATCCTTGCTTCTCCAGGCGGTCGATGCCCTTGCTGGTCGCTCCGATGCCGATGGCGAACTCGGCTGCGATGTCCGCCACGCGGGCCCCGGGGTGGTCGCGCAGGTAGCGCAGGAACTCGAACTGCGAGGTGACGATCCCGTGCCGCGCGCGGAGGCGGTCGTTCAGCGCGTTGTAGAGGCGCGTCTCGCACCGCACGAGGTCGGCGAAGAAGGCCGGGAGATCGACCGCGTCATCGCGCGATGTGTATGCCATGGCATATAGTGTACCGGAAGCTACTTTGACGGGAGCACCGCCATGAGCAAGGCACAGCGCGCCGAGGTCGATGTGATGCTGCGGCAGCCGCAGCCGGAGGGTCCACGGTCGGTCGAGGAGATACGGGCAGGCTTCAGGGCCCTGATGGCCCGGATGACCGTGCCCGACACCATCCGCACCACGCGGACGACGCTCGGCAACCGGCCCGCCCTGCGTGTCGAGCCGCACGACGGGCCCGGCGCCGGGACGATCCTGTATTTCCACGGCGGCGGCTTTGTGTTCGGCTCCCCCGAGACCGCCCTGTCGCTGACGGGGCACCTCGTGGCCAGGACCGGCTTCGGGGCGCACTCGCCGGACTACCGGCTCGCCCCCGAGCACCCTTTCCCGGCCGCGATCGACGACACCCTGAGCGCCTATCGCGCCCTCCTCGACAGCGGCGAAGCCCCCTCAAGTATCGCGTTTGCCGGCGACTCCGCCGGCGGTGGCCTCAGTATCACCACCTGCCTGGCCGCCCGTGACGCGGGCCTCCCGCTGCCCGCCGCCATCGTGGCGTTCTCCCCGAGCCTCGACGCCACCCGCACGGGCCGGAGCATGGACACCAAGGAAGCCGTCGACCCGGTCTTCACCCGCAAGGCCGTTGAACACACCGGGGCCATGTACCTCGCCGGAGCCGACCCGCACCAGCCCCTGCTCAGCCCGGCCGTCCTCGCCGACCTGACCGGCTTCCCTCCCCTGCTGATCCAGGTGGGCACCAACGAGATCCTGCTGGACGACTCCACGCGCCTTGCCGAGCGTGCGAGGTCGGTCGGAGTGGACGTCATCCTGGACGTCACCGCCGACGTGCCGCACGTGTTCCAGGCGTTCGCCGGCGTCCTGGACGAGGCGGACGAGGCCCTTGACCGTGCGGCTCTCTTCCTCAGCCAGCGCATCCGCGCCGCGGGCACGCCGCACACGTCAACGAAGTAGGCCCCGCCCCGGCCGCACCCGGCCGCGCTTCGGGCCGCGTTCCGGCCGGGGGATCGGCCGGGCGCGGCCCGAGGGGTGTACCGGTGTGCGCCGGCGGTGCGTCGGGGGTCAGAGGGCGCGGGCGTAGGCGACGAAGTGGGCCCACTCGGCCGGGGTGAAGGCGAGTTGGGGGCCTTCCTTGTCCTTCGAGTCGCGGACGCGGACGGCGTGGGCGCAGTCGGCCACCTCGACGCAGTCGCCGTCGCTGCTGCTGCTGTAGCTGGACTTGAACCAGGCCGGTTCGCTGCTGGTCATAGGTCTCCTCGTGCTCGCTGCAACAGGCCCACGGAGTCCCTGGCGGAAAGGGCCTGTGATCGCAGTCTCGCATACCGCTGGTGGAGGAGACTGATCTCTTTCGGGTCGTGTGTGTAGTGCCCGCCGCGCTGGGCCTCGCAGTACGCGAACCAGCGGTTCTCCGGCGTCTCCAGCAGCTGCATCGGCCCGGCCAGACCGGCGTGGCGCTCGCTCACCAGGGGCATGATCAGCAGTTCGACGTTCCGCCGCGCCGCCAAGGCGAGGACGTGGTCGATGAGTTCGCGGGTGACGGCGGCGCCGCCGGTGCGCCGCACGAAGACCTGCTCCTCCAGGATGAAGCCGAACTCCGTGTGCGGGCGCTCGTCGAGCAGCAGTTGGCGTTCGGCCCGCGCGAGCCACTGCGCGTCGATCTCGTCGTCGTCCATCGGCGGCAGATGGTCGTCGTACATGGCCTTCGCGTACGCCTCCGTCTGGAGCAGCCCCGGAACCATCCGGTTCTCGTAGGTGTAGAGCGTGACGGCCGTGGCCTCCATCCGGGCCCAGCGGCGGAACCAGGACGCCAGTCCCGGCCTGCGGCCGATGTGCTTGACGGCCTCCCGCAGCGCCCCCGTGTTGCCCGTCAGCTCCTCGGCCCGGGTGATGTACACCTGGTCGGCCAGCCTGCGGCCGTTCTCCACCGAGGCGACGGTGTGCTCGGAGAAGCGCACCAGGTTGCCGAACTGCTTGCGGCTGTACCCGGCGTGGGTACGCAGGGCGCGGGCCGCCGCGCCGAAGGTCCGCATGCTGTCCGAGGACTCCGGGTTGCCGTCCCAACCCGGCGTGCCCTCCCGCTCGGCCTCCGCCTCGGCGTCCGCCTCCGCCTCTGCCGCTGCCTCCGCTTCCGGGTCCGCGTACCCGTCCTCGCCGAACCCGTCCGTGTCCTCGACGTCCTCGACGTCCTCGACGTTTTCGACGTCCTCGACGTCCCCCGGATCTCCGATCACTGCCGGCCACCTCCCTGGAGCAGCCCGGTCCGGGTCCGCTCGACGCAGTTGATCCGCCCATCGTCCCGCGCGCAGAACGGCATATGCCACCCTGAGTGCTTGTACGCATGCGCAGCGTACGTTTTCCCTGTGTCCGCGCGCGGCGTGTCCGCGTACCTCGCCAAGGCCGCCCGACCCGCACGCGGTACGGCCGGGTGAAGCCGAAGAGGCGGCGGTCCGCGCGGGGGAGCGCCCACGCGAGGGGAGCGGCGGGGCGCGGCGTACGCTGGGCGGGACCGTCCACGAGCCGAAGGGACCCCCGGGTGAGCAGCGAGATCGCAGCCGTCCTCGACCGTGCCGCCCAGGGCGGCCGGATCACAGCGGAGGAGGCGCTGGAGCTGTACCGCTCCGCTCCGCTGCACGCGCTGGGCGCCGCCGCCGACGCGGTGCGCCGCCGCCGGTTCGCGGGCACCGAGCACATCGCGACGTACATCATCGAGCGCAACATCAACTACACGAACGTGTGCGTCACCGCGTGCAAGTTCTGCGCCTTCTACGCCGCGCCCAAGGACAAGGACAAGGGCTGGAGCCGCGGCCTGGACGACATCCTGCGGCGCTGTGCCGAGACGGTGGAGCTGGGCGGCACCCAGATCATGTTCCAGGGCGGCCACCACCCCGACTACGGCGTGGAGTACTACGAGGAGCACTTCGCCGCGATCAAGCGGGAGTTCCCGCAGCTGGTGATCCACTCGCTGGGCGCGTCCGAGGTGGACCACATGGCGCGGATCTCCGGGGTCAGCGCGGAGGAGGCGATCCGCCGCATCCACGCCGCCGGTCTCGACTCGTTCGCCGGCGCCGGCGCCGAACTCCTGCCGGAGCGGCCCCGCAAGGCCATCGCGCCGCTGAAGGAGTCCGGCGAGCGCTGGCTGGAGATCATGGAGACCGCCCACCGGCTGGGCGTGGAGTCCACCACGACGATGCTCATGGGCACCGGCGAGACCAACGCCGAGCGGATCGAGCACCTGCGGATGATCCGCGACGTGCAGGACCGCACCGGCGGCTTCCGCGCGTTCATCCCGTACACCTACCAGCCGGAGAACAACCACCTGAAGGGCCAGACGCAGGCCACGCTCTTCGAGTACCTGCGGATGATCGCCATCGCCCGGCTCTTCCTCGACAACGTCGCCCACATCCAGGGCTCCTGGCTCACCACGGGCAAGGAGGTCGGCCAGCTCTCCCTGCACTACGGCGCCGACGACCTCGGCTCGGTGATGCTGGAGGAGAACGTGGTCTCCTCGGCCGGCGCGAAGCACCGCTCCAACCGGATGGAGCTGATCCACCTCATCCGCTCCGCCGGCCGCGTCCCCGCCCAGCGGGCGACGACGTACGAGCACCTCGTCGTCCACGACGACCCGGCGAACGACCCGGTCGACGACCACGTCGTCTCGCACCTGTCGTCCACCGCGATCGAGGGCGGCACCGCGCACCCCGAACTGACCATCCTGGAAGCCCGCTGAGGCCGAGGGGCGGACGGTTCGGGCCGCGGACGAGGGGCTGCCTGCCGTGCTGACGCTGCACGTCGCCCGCGCGCTGCTCGCCGACCCCCGCCGGGGCGGCGCCGTGCCGGGCGGCGCGGTGCTGGTGGAGGGCGCGGCCGTCGCGGCCGTCGGGCCGTACGAGGAGTTGGCCGCCGCGCACCCGACGGCGCGGGTGCGGCGTTGGCCGGGCGTCATCACGCCGGGCCTGTGGAACCCGTACGGGCCCGAACTGCTCCAGGACACCTACCATCCCGACCCGCGCGAGGCCGACGCCCTCGGTACCGAGCCGCTGACCGGCCCGGCCGGGCGGGCGGAACTCGACCGGGAGCCGGGCCGGCCGGCCGCCAGCGCCCGGCGCTGCCTCCAGCGGATGCTGGCGCACGGCACCGTCGCGGTGGCCGGGGACCTCACCGTGCCCGCTGTGGCGCAGGCGGTGCGGCGGGCCGGCCTCGGCCTGGAGGAGCGGTTCGCCGCCCCGGCCGGGCCGCCCTCGCTCGACCCGTTCGCCGGCCGGCCGCCGGTGGACGCCTTCGGGCCCGTGCCGTTGGGAGCAGCCGGCGTCGACGCGGACTTCGCCGTCTTCGACGTACCCGTGCGGGACGACCCGCCGGACGTTTCGCCCGACGGCGCGCCCGACGGTTCGCACCCGGAGGACATGGCGGACGGCCTGCTCGCGGCGCTGGCCGAGCGGGGCGCGGGCTGCTGCGTGGCCACCGTGCTGGCCGGGCGGCTGGTCCACCGGCGGCGGTGATACGGCACGAAAGGGGCGGGACCGGGCGGGGATCGGGGACGGCTTACGCTGGGGGCGTGACCCGAGCCTCCATGGAGAAGCAGCCGCAGGACGTCGCCGCGATGTTCGACGGTGTCGCGGCCAAGTACGACCTCACCAACGACGTGCTGTCGATGGGCCAGGACCGGCTCTGGCGGCGGGCCGTCGCGCGGGCGCTGGACGTACGGGCGGGGGAGCGGGTTCTCGACCTCGGAGCCGGCACCGGGACGTCCTCGCTGCCCTTCGCGGAGGCCGGCGCCCACGTGGTGCCCTGCGACTTCTCGCTCGGCATGCTCCGCGAGGGCAAGAAGCGCCGCCCCGAACTCCCGCTCACCGCGGGCGACGCCACCCGGCTGCCGTTCGCCGACGGGGTGTTCGACGCGGTCACCATCTCCTTCGCGCTGCGCAACGTGCACGACCCGGACGCCGCGCTGCGCGAGATGCGCCGCGTCACCCGGCCCGGCGGGCGGGTGGTGGTGTGCGAGTTCAGCCACCCCGTCATCAAGCCGTTCCGCACGGTCTACACCGAGTACCTGATGCGGGCGCTGCCCCAGGTCGCCACCGCGGTGAGCAGCAACCCGGACGCGTACGTGTACCTCGCCGAGTCGATCCGCGCCTGGCCCGACCAGCGCGGCCTCGCCACCCGCCTCCAGGGCGCGGGCTGGTCGTCGGTGGCCTGGCGGAACCTGACGGGCGGCATCGTCGCCCTGCACCGCGCCACCAACCGCTGACGACGCTGCCCGCCGGGTCCACACCGGGCCCGTACCGGGTCCGCACCGGGCCCGTACCGGGCCCGCACCGAGTCCGCACCGGGCCCGCACCGAGTCCGTTCCGGGTCCGCACCGGGCCCTTCGAGGGGCCTGACCAGGGCCCGTTCAGGCGAGGAGCCGCCACCCGGTCACGGTGAGCACTGACAGCAGGCACCCCGCCATGACCGTCCGCGGCAGGTGGAGCGTGAGCAGCGCCCACCAGTCGTCGACCCCCCGGGGGGAACGCCGCTGCCGCCACAGCGGCCCGGCCCACCAGGCCGTACCGATCGCGAGTTCGGCCGCGATCACCACGAGCGCCGCGGTGAGGGCGGCCCCGAGCACACCATGGTCGGCGCAGGTGCCGTCGTATCCGCAGTCCCCCGACACGTTCGACGCTTCCACCCAGTTGGCGGCGAGGGCGTACAACGCCGCCGCCTGCACCAGGACGCAGGCACCTGACGTCGTCACCCGCAGGGCGTCCCGAACGGCGCGGCCCACGCGTTCCCCCTCCGGTCGCCCGCCCGCAGCGTAGCGGGGGCGTACGCGGGCTGCCGCTCCCGGCGAGCACGGGCGTCGTGGCCGCTCCGATTCCGGGTCGTGAGGACCGGCAGGCCGGAACGCGCGATTCCGGGTGGGGTGCTGGAGCCTCGGCGCCTAAGGTGCGGAGGCGAAGGGGGACGGCACGGCGAACGCCGGTCGGACGTTCCCCCCGTTGCCGCCGCCTCGCACCGCCAAGCACCGCCCCGCGCCGCGGTGCGCCGACACCCGGAGTGGCCCATGCCCGCCTGCCCCACCTGCGGAGAGCAGCTGACCTCAGAGCTTCCGTCCGGCGCCGACGCTCCCGCCACCTGCCCGACCTGCGGGCGGGCGGTGAGCGGGGACGCGGTGCCCGCTGCCGCGCTGAACGAGGCCGAGTCGCGCGCCGAGGACGCCCCGCCAGCCCCGCCAGCCCTGCCCGCCCCGCCCGCGCCTCCGCGTACGGTCCCGCCGCTCCGGCCGGCCGTTCCGCCCGCCGTCACGCCGCCGTACGACGCCACCGCCCCCGTACCGCGGGGCGACGTGTACACACCCATACCCCCGCTGGCCCAGCCACTGCCCGTCGGCGCCTTCCTGCGGCGGGTGGCCACCGGCCGGTGGGGCTGCCCGCGGCGGTCGGGCTCGCGCCCGTGGCGGCCCTGCTCGCCCTCGCGGCGCTGGTCACCGCCGTCACGGCGGGCACGCTGCCGTCCGGCGCACCGGGTGCCGGCACCCGCTTCCGGGTGACCCTCGCGGTGCTGGTCCAGGGCCTGGGCGCCGTCCTGCACTGCCACTACACGTTCGCGGACTTCGAGGGCGTCGGCGTGTCCACCGCCACCGTCGGCACCAGCGGCGCCAGCGGCGGCTACGGCGACGGCGACTACGGCCTCGGCACGGCCCTCGCCGGCCGCAGCACCGCGCACACCGACCTCTCGGTGACGCCCTGGTCGGTCACCCTGCTGTGGGTGGCCGTCCTCGCCGTCGGCCTGTGGGCGCTGCGCCGCCGGCCGGCCCCCGCCACGGCCCCCGGCCTCCCGCCCGTCGGCGCCGACACCGCCGTACGGGTCGCGCTGGTCGGCGCGGCGGGCGCCGCGCTGCTCGCCGCCGTCGGCCAACCCACCCTCGGCGAGCTGCGCGTCAGCACCGAACCGGCGCTCGCCGCGCTGTGGACGTTCCTGCTCACGCTGGGCGTCGCGCTGCTGGTGCTGTGCCGTCCCGCGCAGGACGCCTGGCTCGCCGCCCGGCCCGGGTGGGCCGTCGCACGCCGGGCGCTGGCCACCGCCGCCGGGGCCCTGCTGGCGACGCTGCTCGTCGCCGGGCTGATCGTCTTCGCCGTCGCCGGCGACCACTACGACGCCATCGGCGGCTGGGGCGTCACGTTCGCGGGGCTGCTGGTGCTGAACCTCGGGGTGTCCGGCCTGGGCCTGAGCTGGGGCGCCCCCTTCAAGGCCACGGTGAGCGGCCAGGAGTTCCACTTCGGCCTGGGGCGGCTGGACCAGGTGTGGGGCGACGGGGGAGTGGCCGGCACCGTCCTGGCCGGGCTGGGCTGCGCGCTGCTCGTCGGGGTGCTGGCGGCGCGGCGGTCGCGGAGCCGGGGTGAACGGTTCCTGGTGGCCGGGTTCTTCACCCTGGCCTTCACCGGGCTCACCACGCTGAGCGGGCTCTCCGGCCACGGCCCGAGCACGGGCGTCAGCCTGATCGCGGACACCTCACTCGCCACCGACACGGCCGAGGCGTTCTGCTTCGCGCTGCTGTGGACGGTCGGCGGGGTGCTCGTCGGGCCGTACGTGCTGCGGGCGTTGGGCGGTCGGCCCCCGGCGCCCGAACCCGGCAGCCCGGTGCCGCACCCCGGCCACCCGGCGCCGGCCGCGTACCCGGGCCAGGTGCCGCCGCGGCCCTCGGACCGTCAACCGCCGTACGGCCGGATCTCGTACGGGCAGCAGCCGTACGCGCCCCCGGCCCCGCACGAGCAGCCGCAGCCCCAGCCGCCCGGGGGCTATGACCTGGGCCTCGTCCAGCCCGAACGGCTCACCGAGCGGCCGCCGCACCGCAAGTGACCCGAGGACGGGCCGGGGCGGGCCCGGCGGCGGGTCGGCGGCGACCCCGGCGCCGGACGGGGCGCGGCCGCGCTACCGGGACGGCGGCGGAAGCCGCGCGCGGGCCGCCCGTAGACTCGGACCGACGAACCCTCGCCGACCTGGGAGAGCCCACGTGACCGACACCGCCCTGTCCGAGCGCAGCGCCGACGTGATCGTCGTCGGCGCCGGTCCCGCCGGTTCGACCACCGCCTACTACCTCGCCAAGTCCGGCCTGGACGTGCTGCTGCTGGAGAAGACCGCCTTCCCCCGGGAGAAGGTCTGCGGCGACGGCCTGACCCCGCGCGCCACCAAGCAGCTGGTCGCGATGGGCGTGGACATCTCCGAGGAGGCGGGCTGGCTGCGCAACAAGGGCCTGCGGATCATCAGCGGCGGCATGCGCCTGGAGATGGACTGGCCCGACCTCGCCGCCTACCCGAACTACGGACTGGTGCGCCGCCGCGAGGACTTCGACGAGCTGCTGGCGCAGCAGGCGGTGAAGGCCGGGGCGCGGCTGTACGAGCGGTGCAACGTCACCGGCCCGATCGTCGACGAGCGCACCGGCCGGATCACCGGCGTCACCACGAAGCTCGGCGAGGAGAAGACCCCGGCCGCCTTCCACGCCCCGATCGTGGTCGCCGCCGACGGCAACTCCACCCGGCTGTCGCTGGCGATGGGCCTGCACCGCCGCGAGGACCGGCCGATGGGCGTGGCCGTGCGCACCTACTTCACCTCGCCCCGGCACGAGGACGACTACCTGGAGTCCTGGCTGGAGCTGTGGGACCGGCGCGGCCCGTCGCCCCGCCAGCTGCCCGGCTACGGCTGGATCTTCGGCCTCGGTGACGGCACGTCCAACGTGGGCCTGGGCATCCTGGACTCCTCCGCCGCCTTCCGCGAGCTGGACTGGCGCGAGGTGCTCAAGGCGTGGGTGGGCTCCATGCCCGAGGACTGGGGCTTCACCCCGGAGAACATGACGACGCCGATCCGCGGCGCGGCGCTGCCGATGGCGTTCAACCGGCAGCCGCACTACACCCGCGGCCTGCTGCTGGTCGGCGACGCGGGCGGCCTGGTCAACCCGTTCAACGGCGAGGGCATCGCCTACGCGATGGAGTCCGGCCAGATCGCCGCCGACGTCATCACCCAGGCGCACGCCCGCGGCGCCGGCGAGCAGCGCGAGCGGGCGCTGACCCGCTACCCGCAGATCCTCAAGGACACCTACGGCGGCTACTACACCCTCGGCCGCGCCTTCGTGAAGCTCATCGGCAACCCGAAGGTCATGCAGATGTGCACCCAGCGCGGCCTGACCCACCCCATGCTGATGCGCTTCGCCCTCAAGCTGCTGGCCAACCTCACCGACCCCACCGGCGGCGACGCGATGGACCGCATCATCAACGGTCTGACGAAGATCACCCCGCGCGCCTGATCCTGTCCGCCCCTGTCCGCCCCTGCCTGAGCCGGCCTGACCGGCCTCGCACGCGGGCGGCCCCGCACGCACCAGCGCCCCGGTCCGCTCGGCATCCATGATGCCGAGCGGACCGGGGCGCGGCCGTTTCCCGCACGGGGAGGTGAGGGAGGTGGGACGGGTGGGCCGCCGGGCGAGGCGCGGACAGCGAACGCGCCGGGCGGACCCGTCGGACGGCGTCGTTCGTCACCGGGCGCGGACAGCGAACGCGCCCGGGAACGTGAGCCGGTGCAACCGACGTGGCCGACGTGGCCGACGTGGCCAGTTTGGACAATTCGGTCACATGGAGGGGTTTTGGCCGTTTCGGCCAGGTCCCGACGGACCCGGCCGACCACCGGACAGGGCCGGTCGCGGCCGAGCTCGGCCGAACTCAGCCGGTCACAGGACGCGGACGGCCCAGTCCGGCTCGTAGTCGACGAGGTTCTTGATGCCCACCGGGGTGGACGGGTTCGCCGCGTCGAGGTACTGGCCGCCGCCGATGAAGACGCCCACGTGGAAGGCGCTGCCCTCGCCGCCCCAGAAGATGAGGTCGCCCGGCTGGAGGGCGGACAGCGAGACGGGGGTGCCCACGGTGGACTGCTCCTGCGAGGTCCGCGGGAGGGTGACGCCGACCGACGCGAACGCCGCCTGGGTCAGTCCTGAGCAGTCGTACGAGCTCGGGCCGGTGGCGCCGTAGACGTACGGCTTGCCGATCTGCGCCTTGAGGAAGGCGATCAGCTGGTCGACCTTGCTGCCCGAGGCGGGGGCGGCCGTGGTGGTGGCCGAGGCGTTCGACGCCGTGGCCGCGGAGGACGCGGCCGAGGACGACGAGGTCGAGGAGGCCGACGCGGCGGCAGAGGCGGCCTTGGCGGCCTTGGCGCGCTCGCGCGCGGCCTTCGCCGCGGCGGCCTTGGCGCGGGCCTTGTGGTGCAGGGCGGCCGCCTTCTGGCGGGCCTCGGTCGCGGCCTGCTCCTTCTCCGCGGAGAGGGCGGCGGACAGCGCCTCCTGCTCCAGGACGCCGACGGCCCGCTGCGTGGAGGCGGCGGACAGCAGGGAGGGCCGCGGGTTCGCGGTGGCGACGGCGGCGGTGCCGGCCGCCGTGGTGTCGTGAGAGGTCTCCGCCATGGCGGGAGCGGCCGCGCCGCAGAGTGCGAGCGCGCTGACGACGCCGCCGACGAGTCCGGCCCTGCGGACCCAGGTGCGGGTCGAACGGGGCGCCGCGTTCCGTCGGCGGCTGGTATGGGTATGCGTGTCGGACATCGTCCGATAGCTGTTCGGGGACATGCGTCTCTGGCTATCAGCTGTGAATGGTTCCGTTCAATAAAGGTGGCTTGCGCCACAGTTGGCGTGTCCACGGCTCAAATGCCCGATTCACGATCGGGCGTGACGGGCGGGTTCGTCCCTTTTCGCAGCAACGGTTACTTATGCGCTCGTGCACGGTTTCACACGCGTCATTCCTGGGTTCCCGGGGTCACCCGACCGTGTCGCGGAGCGCTACCACGGCCCTCGGTCCACCGCTAGTTTGCCAGCGGGCGGTGTCGTTTGATAATGGAGTCGCGGCGCTGACCAGTGGTAACACCCGTGGATGTGACGCGAAGTGATCGTTTGTGTTCAATCCGCCGCGTGCTGGCAGCTCATCTGACTTCATGATCGTTCGTCAGGTGGTGGAGATCACAAAGTCCGTCCGTACCCCCGTGTCGCAGATCACAGACTGGGAGGCATAGGATGCAGGCGATCTGGGCTTGTGAACTGCCTCACATATCCGCGATCTTCGCGGATCCGGTGACGCTGCCCACGAGTTCGGTCACGGTCCGTACATCAGTCACTGTCGACTGGAAGGAGCGGGGGACGGTGAACGCCTACGCGCCCATCATCGTGCTGGGCGGCCTCGCGGCCGGCTTCGCGATCTTCTCCGTTTTCATGGCCTCGATCATCGGGCCGAAACGGTACAACCGGGCCAAGTTGGAAGCGTACGAGTGCGGTATCGAGCCCACGCCGCAACCGGCGGGCGGCGGCCGCTTCCCGATCAAGTACTACCTGACGGCGATGCTGTTCATCGTCTTCGACATCGAGATCGTCTTCCTCTATCCCTGGGCGGTCACCTTCGACCGGCTGGGGATGTTCGGGCTCGTCGAGATGCTCCTGTTCGTGCTGACCGTCTTCGTCGCCTACGCCTACGTGTGGCGGCGCGGCGGCCTGGAGTGGGACTAGCGGGGCCGCGGCGCGGCCGGGCTCTCCCAGGCCGCGCCACAGACACAACGCACAGACGGCGACCAGGGGACCGAGGAGACCAGGAGCCAACCCAATGGGTATCGAAGAGAAACTGCCGAGTGGATTCCTGCTGACGACGGTGGAGACGGCGGCGGGCTGGGTGCGTAAGGCGTCGGTCTTCCCGGCCACCTTCGGCCTCGCCTGCTGCGCCATCGAGATGATGACCACCGGCGCCGGGCGCTACGACATGGCCCGGTTCGGCATGGAGGTCTTCCGCGGCTCCCCGCGCCAGGCCGACCTGATGATCGTCGCCGGCCGGGTGAGCCAGAAGATGGCGCCGGTGCTGCGGCAGGTCTACGACCAGATGCCGAATCCCAAGTGGGTCATCTCGATGGGCGTGTGCGCCTCCAGCGGCGGCATGTTCAACAACTACGCGATCGTGCAGGGCGTCGACCACGTCGTACCGGTCGACATCTACCTGCCCGGCTGCCCGCCGCGGCCCGAGATGCTGCTGGACGCGATCCTCAAGCTGCACGAGAAGATCCAGCACGGAAAGCTCGGCGTCAACGCCCGGGACGCCGCCCGCGAGGCGGAGGAGGCGGCCCGCACCGCACTGCCCACCATCGAGATGAAGGGGCTGCTGCGATGAGCTCCTCCACACCCCCGGCCGGCGGCACCCCCGACGAGGCCGGCAACCAGGTCCCCGTCCAGCGCGACGCGTCCGGCGAGCCCATCGGCGTCCGCCGCGGCATGTTCGGCGCGGAGAAGGGCGGCGACACCTCCGGCTACGGCGGCCTGGTGCGCACCGTCCGGCTGCCCGGCCCCAGCTCCCGCCCCTACGGCGGCGTCTTCGACGAGATCGCCGACGAGTTGGAGGGCGCGCTGGAGGAGCAGGGCCTGCCGCCGGGCGAGGCGATCGAGCAGACCGTGGTGGACCGCGGCGAACTCACCTTCCACATCGCCCGCGAGCACCTGCTGCGCACCGCCCGCACCCTGCGCGACGACCCGGCGCTCCGCTTCGAGCTCTGCACCGGCGTCAGCGGCGTGCACTACCCGGGCGACAAGGGCCGCGAGCTGCACGCCGTCTACCACCTGCGGTCGCTCACGCACGGCCGGCTGATCCGGCTGGAGGTCAGCTGCCCCGACGCCGACCCGCACCTGCCGTCCCTGGTCGGCGTCTACCCGGCCAACGACTGGCACGAGCGGGAGACCTACGACTTCTTCGGCATCGTCTTCGACGGCCACCCCGCGCTCACCCGGATCATGATGCCGGACGACTGGCCCGGCCACCCGCAGCGCAAGGACTACCCGCTCGGCGGTATCCCCGTCGAGTACAAGGGCGCCCAGATCCCGGCTCCGGACCAGCGGAGGTCGTACTCATGAGCAGCGGATACGCATCCCCCCGGCCGGCCGAGGAGCGGGAGACCACCGAGGGCCGGGTCTTCACCGTCACCGGCGGCGACTGGGACGAGCTGGCCGAGACCGTCGGCAAGGCCGACGACGAGCGGATCATCGTCAACATGGGGCCGCAGCACCCGTCCACCCACGGGGTGCTCCGGCTGATCCTGGAGATCGACGGCGAGACGGTCACCGAGGCCCGCTCGGGCATCGGCTACCTGCACACCGGCATCGAGAAGAACATGGAGTTCCGGACGTGGACCCAGGGGTCCACCTTCGTGACGCGCATGGACTACCTCACGCCGCTGTTCAACGAGACCGCCTACTGCCTCGCGGTGGAGAAGCTGCTCGGCGTCACCGAGCAGGTGCCCGACCGGGCCACCGTGATCCGCGTGATGCTGATGGAGCTCAACCGGATCTCCTCCCACCTGGTGGCCATCGCCACCGGCGGCATGGAGCTGGGCGCCACCACGATCATGATCTACGGCTTCCGCGACCGCGAACTGATCCTCGACATCTTCGAGCTGATCACCGGCCTGCGGATGAACCACGCCTACGTCCGGCCCGGCGGCCTCGCCCAGGACCTGCCGCCCGGCGCGGTCGACCAGGTCAGGGAGTTCGTCAAGACCTTCCGCAAGAACCTGCCGGAGTACGACAAGCTCGCCACCGGCAACCCCATCTTCAAGGGCCGCATGCAGGACGTCGGCTACCTGGACCTGACCGGCTGCATGGCGCTCGGCGCCACCGGCCCGATCCTGCGCGCCGCCGGCCTGCCGCACGACCTGCGCAAGACCGACCCCTACTGCGGTTACGAGAACTACGAGTTCGAGATCCCCACCGCCGACAGCTGCGACTCCTACGGCCGCTTCCTGGTGCGGCTGGCGGAGATGGAGCAGAGCCTGCGGATCGTCGAGCAGTGCCTGGACCGGCTCGCCCCCGGCCCGGTGATGATCGCGGACAAGAAGATCGCCTGGCCCGCGCAGCTCGCCCTCGGCCCGGACGGCATGGGCAACTCGCTGGACCACATCAAGAAGATCATGGGCACCTCCATGGAGGCCCTGATCCACCACTTCAAGCTGGTCACCGAGGGCTTCCGGGTGCCGCCCGGCCAGGCGTACTCGGCGGTGGAGTCGGCCAAGGGGGAGCTCGGCGTGCACGTCGTCAGCGACGGCGGCACCCGGCCCTACCGGGTCCACTTCCGCGACCCCTCCTTCTCCAACCTCCAGACGATGGCCGCGATGTGCGAGGGCGGCCAGGTCGCCGACGTCATCGTCGCCGTCGCGTCCATCGACCCCGTGATGGGAGGTGTCGACCGGTGACCTCGGCCCCGCACGACACGCACCAGCCCGCACCCGGCGGCCCGGCCGGCGCCCACGGCGTCGAGCTGGGCATGCCCGAACTGCCCGCCGCCGACTACCCCGCGGACGTCCGCGAGCGACTCGACCGCGACGCCCGCGAGATCATCACCCGCTACCCCGGCTCCCGCAGCGCCCTGCTGCCGCTGCTGCACCTCGTGCAGTCCGAGGAGGGCCACGTCACCCGCACCGGCGTCCGGTTCTGCGCCGAGACGCTGGGGCTGACCACCGCCGAGGTCACCGCGGTCGCCACCTTCTACACCATGTACCGGCGCCGCCCCTCCGGCGACTACCAGGTCGGGGTCTGCACCAACACGCTGTGCGCGGTGATGGGCGGCGACGCGATCTTCGACGACCTCAAGGAGCACCTCGGCCTCGGCAACGGCGAGACCACCGCCGACGGCAAGGTCACCCTGGAGCACATCGAGTGCAACGCGGCCTGCGACTACGCCCCGGTGGTGATGGTCAACTGGGAGTTCTTCGACAACCAGACCCCGGAGTCCGCGCGCGCCCTGGTCGACGACCTGCTCGCCGGCCGCGAGGTGCGGCCCACCCGCGGCGCGCCGCTGTGCACCTACCGCGAGACCTCCCGCATCCTGGCCGGCTTCCCCGACGAGCGGGCCGGAGCCGTCGAGGCCACCGGCGGCGCCGGCCAGGCGTCGCTGGCCGGCCTGCGGCTGCACCGCGGCGAGACCCCGGCCCGCGTCGTCGGCCAGCGCGGCAACCCGCCGCAGAACGAGGCCGGGCTGTACGACACCCCCGGCACGCCCTCGCCGGCCGACCACCCCAGCTCGCACGACGCGCCCGAGCGGACCGCCGAGTCCGGCCCCGACCACCCGGCCGACCCGGTCGCCGACCACGCCACCGAGGAGGGACGATGACCGTAGAACCGGCCGAGAAGCTGCTGGCCCCGGTCCTTTCGGCGTTCTGGGACGACCCGCGGTCATGGACACTCGACACCTACCGCCGGCACGAGGGCTACCAGGCGCTGACCAAGGCCCTCGCCATGGCGCCGGACGACCTCATCGCGTACGTCAAGGACTCCGGGCTGCGCGGCCGCGGCGGCGCCGGCTTCCCCACCGGCATGAAGTGGCAGTTCATCCCGCAGGGCGACGGCAAGCCGCACTACCTCGTCGTCAACGCCGACGAGTCCGAGCCCGGGACGTGCAAGGACATCCCGCTGCTCTTCGCCAACCCGCACGCGCTGATCGAGGGCATCGTCATCGCCTGCTGGGCGATCCGCTCCCACCACGCCTTCATCTACCTCCGCGGGGAGACCGTCCCCGTCCTGCGCCGGCTGCACGAGGCCGTACGCGAGGCGTACGCCGCCGGCTACCTCGGCAAGGACATCAAGGGCAGCGGCTTCGACCTGGAACTCACCGTGCACGCCGGGGCCGGCGCGTACATCTGCGGTGAGGAGACCGCGCTGCTGGACTCCCTGGAGGGCCGGCGCGGCCAGCCGAGGCTCCGGCCGCCCTTCCCCGCCGTGGAGGGGCTCTACGCCTGCCCCACCGTGGTGAACAACGTCGAGTCGATCGCCTCGGTTCCCGCCATCATCCAGCGGGGCAAGGAGTGGTTCCGCTCGATGGGCAGCGAGAAGTCCCCCGGCTTCACGCTCTACTCGCTCTCCGGGCACGTCGCCCGCCCCGGCCAGTACGAGGGCCCGCTCGGCCTCACCCTGCGCCAACTCCTCGACATGGGCGGCGGGATGCGCCCGGGCCACCGGCTGAAGTTCTGGACCCCGGGCGGCTCGTCCACCCCGATGTTCACCGAGGAGCATCTGGACGTGCCCCTGGACTACGAGGGCGTCGGCGCCGCCGGCTCCATGCTCGGCACCAAGGCCCTCCAGTGCTTCGACGAGACCACCTGCGTGGTGCGGGCGGTCACCCGGTGGACGGAGTTCTACGCCCACGAGTCCTGCGGCAAGTGCACCCCCTGCCGCGAAGGGACCTACTGGCTGGTCCAGTTGCTGCGGGACATCGAGGCCGGCAAGGGCCGGCCCGAAGACCTCGACAAGCTCCAGGACATCGCCGACAACATCAACGGCAAGTCCTTCTGCGCCCTGGGCGACGGAGCCGCCGCCCCCATCTTCTCCTCCCTGAAGTACTTCCGCGCGGAGTACGAGGAGCACATCGAGCGCAGGGGATGCCCCTTCGACCCGGCCCGCTCCACCGCCTGGGCGGACTCGTCCCGTACGGAGGCCCACGCGTGACCGTCACCACCAACGACACCTCCGGGAGCCGGCCGGCCCCGCCGCCGGAGGACCTCGTGACCGTGACCATCGACGGCATCGCGGTCTCCGTCCCCAAGGGCACGCTGGTCATCCGCGCCGCGGAGCTGCTCGGCATCGAGATCCCCCGGTTCTGCGACCACCCGCTGCTCGACCCGGCCGGCGCCTGCCGGCAGTGCATCGTCGAGATCGAGGGCCAGCGCAAGCCGGTCGCGTCCTGCACCATCACCTGCACCGACGGCATGGTGATCAGCACCCAGCTCACCTCGCCGGTGGCCGAGAAGGCGCAGCGCGGCGTGATGGAGCTGCTGCTCATCAACCACCCGCTGGACTGCCCGATCTGCGACAAGGGCGGCGAGTGCCCGCTGCAGAACCAGGCCATGCAGGTCGGCGACCCCGACAGCCGCTTCGAGGGGCGGAAGCGCACCTACGCCAAGCCGCTGCCGATCTCCGCGCAGGTGCTGCTCGACCGCGAGCGGTGCGTGCTGTGCGCGCGCTGCACCCGGTTCAGCAACCAGATCGCCGGCGACCCGATGATCGAGCTGCTGGAGCGCGGCGCGCTCCAGCAGGTGGGCACCGGCGAGGGCGACCCGTTCGAGTCGTACTTCTCCGGCAACACCATCCAGATCTGCCCGGTCGGAGCCCTCACCTCGGCCGCCTACCGGTTCCGCTCCCGCCCGTTCGACCTGGTCTCCTCGCCGTCGGTGTGCGAGCACTGCGCCGGCGGCTGCGCCACCCGCACCGACCACCGGCGCGGCAAGGTGATGCGGCGGCTGGCCGGCGACGACCCGGAGGTCAACGAGGAGTGGCTGTGCGACAAGGGCCGCTTCGGCTTCCGGTACGCCCAGCGGCCCGACCGGATCACCCACCCGCTGGTGCGGAACGACTCCGGTGAGCTCGTCGCCGCGAGCTGGCCGGAGGCGCTGGCCGCCGCCGCGCGCGGGCTGTCCGGCGCGCACGGCCGGGCCGCGGTGCTGGCCGGCGGCCGGCTCACCGTCGAGGACGCCTACGCCTACGGGAAGTTCGCCCGGGTGGTGCTCGGCACCAACGACGTCGACTTCCGGGCCCGCCCGCACTCCGCGGAGGAGGCCGACTTCCTGGCCGCCCACGTGGCCGGGCGCGGCGTGGACCTCGGCGGCCACGAGGGCGCCCTCACCCACACGCTGCTGGAGCAGGCGCCCGCGGTGCTGCTGGCCGGGCTGGAGGCCGAGGAGGAGGCCCCCGGGATCTTCCTGCGGCTGCGCAAGGCGCACCGCAAGCACCGGCAGCAGACCTACGCGCTGGCCAGCCACGCCAGCCGCGGCCTGGACAAGGCCGGCGGCATCCTGCTGCCGGCCGCGCCCGGCACCGAGACGCAGTGGCTGAACGCGCTGGCCGCGGGCACCTCCGGCGAGGGCGGCGGCCGGGACGGCCTGGACGAGGCCGGCCGGCTGGCCGCCGAGGCGCTGCGGCAGCCCGGCGCCGCCATCCTGGTCGGCGAGCGGCTGGCCACCGTGGCCGGCGGCTACACCGCCGCGCTGCGGCTGGCCGCCGCCACCGGCGCCACCCTGGCGTGGGTGCCGCGGCGGGCCGGCGAGCGCGGCGCGGTCGAGGCCGGCGCGCTGCCCGGGCTGCTGCCCGGCGGCCGGCCGCTGACCGACCCGGCGGCCCGCGAGGAGGTCGCCCGGGTGTGGGGCCTGCCGTCGCTGCCGGTCCGCTCCGGACGCGACACCGGGCAGATCCTGGAGGCCGCGGCCGCCGGCGTGCTGGGCGCGCTGGTGGTCGGCGGCGTCGAGGTCGCGGACCTGCCGGACCCGGCGGCGGCGCGGGCCGCGCTGGACGCGGTCGGGTTCCTCGTCAGCCTGGAGCAGCGGCCCAGCGAGGTCACCGAGCGGGCCGACGTGGTGCTGCCGGTGGCCGCGGTGGTCGAGAAGGCCGGCACCTTCCTCAACTGGGAGGGCCGGGTGCGGATGTTCGCCGCCGCGATCAAGCCCGACCAGGCCACCACCCGCCACCAGCTGCCCGACGCCCGGGTGCTGACCATGCTCGCCGACGCCCTCGACGCGACGCTCGGCCTGGCCGGCACCGACCAGGCCCGCCGCGAGCTGGACCACCTCGCCGGCGGCTGGCCCGGCCCGTACGCGCCCGCCCCGCTGGAGGCGGCGGTGCCGCTGCCGCGGCCCGAACCCGGCCAGGCGGTACTGGCCGGCCACCGGCTGCTGCTGGACCAGGGCCGGCTCCAGGACGGCGACGACGCGCTCGCCGCGACCCGGCACGCGGCCGTCGCCCGGCTGTCGGCGGCCACCGCCGCGGAGGCGGGCGTCGCCGACGGCGAACCGCTCACCGTCACCGGCCCGGCCGGCTCGGTGACCCTGCCGCTGGCGGTCACCCCCATGCCGGACCGGGTGGTGTGGCTGCCGCTGAACTCCCAGGGCGGCGGCGTCGCCACGGACACCGGCGCCCGCCCCGGGCAGGTCGTCTCCCTCGCCGGCCAGGCCGTGCGGGACAACGCGGAGGTGCAGTCGTGACCCCCCTGACCCAGCTGGCCGGCGGCGGCAGCCAGCTCGCCGCCACCACCGAGAACCTGTCGTTCTTCGGTACCGACCCGTGGTGGCTGATCGTCATCAAGGCGGTGTTCTGCTTCGCCTTCGCGATGCTGACGGTGCTCTTCTCCATCGTGTGGGAGCGCAAGGTCGTCGCGTGGATGCAGCTGCGCATCGGCCCGAACCGGCACGGCCCCTGGGGCATGCTCCAGTCGCTGGCCGACGGCGTGAAGCTGATGCTGAAGGAGGACATCGTCGTCAAGCGGGCGGACAAGGTGGTGTTCGTCCTCGCGCCGATCGTCGCCGCGATCCCCGCCTTCATGGCGTTCGCGGTGATCCCCTTCGGCCCGGCCGACAACCAGATCTCCGTCTTCGGCCACCGCACCGCGATGCAGCTCACCGACCTGCCGATCGGCATCCTCTACATCCTGGCCACCGCCTCCGTCGGCATCTACGGCATCGTGCTGGCCGGCTGGTCGTCCGGCTCGACGTACCCGCTGCTGGGCGGCCTGCGCGCGTCGGCGCAGATGATCTCCTACGAGATCGCGATGGGCCTGTCGTTCGCGGCGGTCTTCCTCTACTCCGGCTCGATGTCGACCTCCACCATCGTCTCGGCCCAGCACGACCGCTGGTACGTGGTGCTGCTGCCGGTGTCGTTCCTCGTCTACATCTGCACGATGGTGGGCGAGACCAACCGCGCCCCCTTCGACATGCCGGAGTCCGAGGGCGACCTGGTCGGCGGCTTCAACACCGAGTACAGCTCGATCAAGTTCGCGCTGTTCATGCTCGCCGAGTACGTGAACATGGTGACCGTCTCGGCGGTCGCCACCACCCTCTTCCTCGGCGGCTGGCGGGCCCCCTGGCCGATCAGCACCTTCTGGGAGGGCGCCAACCACGGCTGGTGGCCGCTGCTCTGGTTCGTCGTCAAGGTGCAGCTGCTGCTCTTCTTCTTCATCTGGCTGCGCGGCACCCTGCCCCGGGTCCGCTACGACCAGCTGATGAAGCTCGGCTGGAAGATCCTCATCCCCGTCTCGATGGTGTGGCTGATGCTGGTCGCCGCCGTCAAGGCGATGCGCGACGAGAACTACAGCTTCAGCCGGATCGTGCTGTACGTCGGCGCCGGCGTCGTCGCCCTGCTGCTGATCTCGCTGGTGGCGGACCTGCTGCGGGACCGGGGGGAGCGCGACGGAGCCGGCGGGGAGGGCGGCGGTCGGCTCGGGCCGCCGGAGCGGTTCGACCCGATGGCCGGCGGCTATCCGGTGCCGCCGCTGCCGGGCCAGGAGAGCGAGCACGTACCGCGCCGCCGCAGCCGGGCGCAGGCCCAGCTGGTCGGCGCGAACGGAGCCGGCGGGCCGGCACCCGGCGGCGGCGAGAGCCCCGAGGACGCAGGCCGTGCGGGCGCCGACCAGACCGAGAACGACGCCGAGCACACGGAGAACAAGGAGGACGGCGATGCCTGAGTTCCTGGACCCGGTCGCGGGCTTCGGCGTGACCTTCAAGGCCATGTTCAAGAAGCGCCTGACCGAGCAGTACCCCGAGTACAAGAAGCCCACCGCGCCGCGGTTCCACGGCCGGCACCAGCTCAACCGGCACCCGGACGGACTGGAGAAGTGCGTCGGCTGCGAGCTGTGCGCGTGGGCCTGCCCCGCCGACGCCATCTACGTGGAGGGCGCCGACAACACCGACGAGGAGCGCTACTCCCCGGGTGAGCGGTACGGCCGCGTCTACCAGATCAACTACGCCCGCTGCATCCTGTGCGGCCTGTGCATCGAGGCGTGCCCGACGCGGGCGCTGACCATGACCAACGAGTACGAACTCGCCGACCGGACCCGCGAGTCGCTGATCTTCACCAAGGAGCAGCTGCTGTCCGGCCTGGAGGAGGGCATGGTCGACAGCCCGCACGCCATCTACCCCGGCATGGACGAGGGCGACTACTACCGCGGCCTGGTCACCGAGGCGGCTCCCGGCACCGTCCAGCAGACCGCCGTCTCCAAGGGCGAGGACAAGCCCGACGAGACGGTGCGCGGCGCGGACACCGCGGAGAGCGGCGCGGCGGACGGCGGCGCGGCGGACGGCGGCGAGGCCGCGGTTCCCGGCGCGCCGGGCGGCGGCGCTCCGGCCGGAACGGGGGACGAGGCATGAGCGGGGCGCAGACCCTGGCGGCGGCCGCGTCGCAGACCTCGACCGGCGAGGCCGTGCAGTTCTGGGTGCTCGCCGTGGTCGCCGTACTCGGCGCGCTGGGCACCGTGCTGATGAGGAAGGCCGTGCACAGCGCGCTGTCGCTGGCCGGCACGATGATCGTCCTCGCGGTCTTCTACCTGGCCGAGGGCGCCTACTTCCTCGGCGTGGTGCAGATCGTCGTCTACACCGGCGCGATCATGATGCTCTTCCTCTTCGTCGTCATGCTGGTGGGCATCACCGCGGCGGACTCGCTGACGGAGACGCTCAAGGGCCAGCGGTGGATGGCGGCGCTGTGCGGGCTGGGCTTCGGCATCCTGCTCGTCGCGGGGATCGCCAACGCCTCGCTGGACACCTTCACCGGCACCGGCGCCGCCGACAGCGCCCAGGG